>NZ_JBZYAO010000014.1:0-188382 GCF_059820445.1 Paenibacillus sp. sgz302190 | reverse complement strand
GTAGAGGACATCGTCCTCTACCGCAGCCACCTGGGCCGACAGCCGGCCTACGAGCCGCTCGGCGCGTTCCCGCTGGGCGCGCCGGGCCTGCACTGACGCCGCGCGGCCGGCTTCCAGCGGCGCTCGCTCCCGCCACTGACTGCTCGCTCACGCTGGCTCTCACTGCCGCCGCTACCGGTGTCCGCGCTCGCCAATGCTGCTTTCGCGGGCGCCCGCTTCCGCCGATGCTGCTTCCGCTGGCTCTCACTGCCGCCGCTATCGGTACCCATGCTCGTCGATGCTGCTTTCGCGGGCGCCCGCTCACGCCGGTACCCGCGCTCGCTCGTCAATGCCGCTTTCGTGGGCGCCTGCTTCCGCTGATACCCGCGCCCAGTGAGGCTCGCCGCTTTTGTCGATGAGCCGCTTCCGCTAGCTCCGGCTTCCGCCTGTCGCGCTCGCCACTGCCCGCTCACGCCGGTGCCGCTCTCGCAGCGCCAACTTCCATCAGCACCCACCGATGTCGCTCCCGCCGATACCCGCCAATGCTGTCAGGTTAGACGACTAAACCGTCTCTTTGTCTTTTGGGCGAAAATCCCCGCACTTTCTTTTTGCAAGCTGCCCAGAAACCCACATGCCTGAACCTGACGCACAATTTACCTGATTTCGCGAAGAAAACCTGCAAAAGTGCAGTTTTTGCTCGGTTGACACGCTGGCTACGACATATTCCTGCAATTGTGCAGGCTTTTCGCCGCGAATATGGGCTTTGGTTCATTTTTATCGAAAATTCCTGCACAATCGCAGGCTTTTCGCCAAAATGAACCATTATTACAGAAAAAACCTGCACTTTCGCAGGCTTTCCCCTGCCAAGCCGCCTTGTCCCAGGGGCCTGCATGCGATACCTGCTCCCCACTTTTCAGCGGGTCGAATAATTTAAGTATTGCTTTTTTTCAGCGTCTATGCTTATAATAACCTCAACTTGATATGAGTTCGAAATTCTGTGAAGAGAAAGAGTAAGTTATCCGGCTGATCCGCAGAGAGTTGGGGCAGGTGCGAGCCAACGTTCAGACGATAACCGAAAGCCATCTCCGAGAAGCAGGCTGAAAACCAAGTAGGTGCTGCCGCAATTCCAGCGTTAACGGGAACACGTATTGATGGATACGTGAACGGAGTGTCGCTTCGCATGAAGTGAAACTAGGGTGGTAACACGGGTAATAACTCGTCCCTTATGGGGCGGGTTTTTTTGTTTTCCAAAAAAAGGAGGAAACCAGCATGACTCATTCATCCATAAGGGAACTATTGACGCCTGCGGTGCGCGATATGCCGCCTTCGGGCATCCGCAAGTTTTTCGATTTCACGGCAGGCAGAAAAGACGTAATCTCGCTTGGCGTAGGCGAGCCGGATTTCGTTACGCCAAAGCACGTCCGGGACGCCTGCATTCATGCGCTGGAAAAAGGCAAAACCTCGTACACGCCCAACGCCGGGCTGCCCGAGCTGCGGGAGGCGATTGCGGAGTACTTGTCCGCTAGCTTTCAGGTGACGTACGACCCCGCTGACGAAATCATGGTTACCGTAGGCAGCAGCGAAGCCATCGATCTGGCCTTGCGCGCCCTGATTACGCAGGACGATGAAATTTTGATCCCGGTCCCCTGCTACATTTCTTATTCGCCGATTACGTTTCTGGGCGGGGGCAAGCCCGTAGCTGTCGAAACTTTTGCCGAAGATCAGTTCAAGCTTACGGCAGAGTCGCTGAAAGCAAAGCTGACTCCCCGTTCCAAAGTGCTTGTGCTTTGTTACCCGAACAATCCGACAGGCGGAATTATGACCCGCGAGGACTGGCTGCCGATAGCTAAAATTGTGGAAGAGCGCAACCTCGTAGTAATTTCGGATGAAATTTACGCCGAGTTGACGTACGGCAGCACACACGTCAGCTTCGCTTCGCTGCCCGGAATGAAAGACCGGACGCTGGTGGTCAGCGGCTTTTCGAAGGCGTTCGCCATGACCGGATGGCGGGTCGGCTATGTGTGCGGCCACCGGGAGCTCATTTCGGCGATGTTGAAAATTCACCAGTACACGCTCATGTGCGCGCCTATTTTGGGCCAGATTGCCGCTATTGAGTCCCTCCGGAACGGCCTGGAGGAAAAAGACCGGATGATCGCCTCCTACAATAAGCGCCGGAAGTCGTTCGTCCAAGGCTTAAGGCAGGTCGGGCTGCCCTGCCACGAACCGCTGGGCTCCTTCTATGCGTTTCCTTCGATCGCGCATACCGGGTTAAGCTCGGAACAGTTTGCTCACAGGCTGCTGCAGGAGGCCAATGTCGTAACCGTTCCCGGGCAAGTTTTCGGCTCCGGCGGAGAAGGGTTTGTCCGCTGCTCCTACGCGACTTCG
The DNA here is from genome assembly GCF_059820445.1 of Paenibacillus sp. sgz302190. Lineage (NCBI taxonomy): Bacteria > Bacillati > Bacillota > Bacilli > Caryophanales > Paenibacillaceae > Paenibacillus > Paenibacillus sp. sgz302190. The sequence goes on along the minus strand of NZ_JBZYAO010000014.1, from coordinate 186,018 downwards.
CAGGTTTTGCTGGACGAAGCGTTGGAACGGATTTACGCATTCCTTCAAACGCTCTGACCGGCAGCTGCATTGTAACGAACCGGTTCCCCCATCGTTCAAACGGACAGTTTACCACGAAATAAGGGTGTCTCGGCTCGTTACATTCACAAAAGCTTTTTGGGATTACGTTTAAAACTTGAACGATTCGGTACAGTTTGAACGTATGCTTGCAACGTTATGCTAATCAAGCAGCGCCTGCGAACCGGGGCTGCGGTAAAGCTCGAACATTCGCTGCACCTGGCAGGCGGTGTTCCGCTCGATCGAGAGCGGCGGCAGCTCGCTCTCGCCGAAAAAGCCGACGCCCGTCGTCTCCAGGGCGTCCGTCAACGCCTCGCCGCCTTCCAGTTCGCACAAGATGAATATCTTGTACACGTGGTTCGGCGAGGGCGGGTGCGGGTGGCGCTTTTTGTCCAGAAGCGCCAGCAAACGGACCGGCTTGACGTCGTAGCCGGCTTCCTCCTTGGTCTCCTTGACGGCGACCTCGGAGGGCGTGTAGCCGATATCCGCCCAGCCTCCGGGCATAGACCAGGCGCCGTCTGCTCTTTCGCGGACAAGCAAAATCTTGTCCTCCCTGAAGACGACGGCTCTTACATCCACTTTCGGCGTCGCATAGCCCGAATCGCTGGCAAACAGCTCTCTCACCTTTTCAACCGGCGTTTCGGTAAAGTAGCTCATCATCTCGACACTGATGCTGCGCAGCGCCTCGTAGCGCTCCAGATCGTACCCGTTTTCGCCATACTCAAGCCCGGCCTGACTGATCGCCTGAATTTGTTTCGCCCATTCGAGCCATGGAATGTTCATTCTTTATCCTCCTCCGCTTCGCTTAACGTCAGCATCCCGCCAAATATTGACACCATCTCCTCCAATTTCATGCGAACGAGGCCGCTGGAGGAGGGACACACATATTCGATGACGCCGGGCACGACCGGTTCCGGCTGTACTCCCCAGGCCATTCCCCGTCTGCCGCTGTACTGCTCATACACGCCTTTTCCGACGAAACATGCGACTCGCGGCCGGTAAATTTCGATTTTTTTGCGCAAAATCTCCCGGCCTTCCTTATATTCCTCCGGCGCAATCTCGGCGGCCGTCAGGGTAGGTCTGGCGACAATATTCGTGAAGCCGTAACCAAGGCGGAGCATGTCCCCGTCCTCCTGCGGTTTGTACAAGCGATCCGTCAACCCAGCCGCATGTAAAATACGGTAAAAACGGTTGCTTGGGCTCGCATAATGATGGCCCGTCTCTCCCGAGCGGATACTCGGATTGTAGCCGATAAAAAGAATCCGCAAATGATGCTGCAAATGGTCGGTTATTGGCTTTGCTTCCATGGGTTTCTCCTTGCCGCTCTTCCCGCTATTCGTTCGTTCTCCAATTCTCTATCATTTTACCACTAAAAGGCATTGACACGCCAAGCTTGCCAATTGAGTCCGGCCAGTTCCTCAGCCAAGATTCATGGCTTTAGTACAGTCCGCTGGAGATGACCGCCGGAAATCATCGGCGGTACCGTTACAGCTCTGGCTGCGCATTAACACAGGGCAGCCTGCTTGGCCCAGCAGCACATCTGCCTGGCTGCGCGAAAAAAAACTGCAAAAGTGCAGGTTTTTGCTCGTCAATACGCCGGCAACGAAAAATTCCTGCAAATGTGCAGGTTTTTCATCGAACACGCGGGCTCAGGCTCATTTTCATCGAAAATTCCTGCACAATTGCAGGAATTTCGCCAAAACGAGCCGCTTTCCCGGAAAAAACCTGCACTTTCGCAGGTTTTCCGGGCTGCTCAGCCAGCCATTTCATGAACGGCCGCGCCAAACTTTAGGGCTCCAGCCCCCCCATCCGGCTAGAGCCATGCTTATTTCCTAAGCAAGCCCGCCAGATGCAGAAAAGCGTCAACCGCCCGGTGAACGCGGGCTTGCACATTGGGGCTTATCTGGGCTTCTATAGGCCCGTCTTCAAAGCCTGCTCTCTGATCGCCGCCGATCGAGATCCATTCCGGGCAGTTGATGCCGTGCAGGTTGCGCACCGTTACTTGCATATGTTGGAGCGTGCTGACGCCGACCGCCCCTCCGGCGGAACTGGCTGCGAGCACGGCTTTGCCCTTAAAATGATCCTGCCCAAGGTGATCGAGCGCATTTTTGAGAACGCCGGTCATGCTGCCGTGATATTCCGGCGATGCGAGCACGATGCCGTCGGCACCCAGCATCGCTTTTGCCAGCGCGGCCAGCCCTTCGTGATCGGTATATACCGTGTCGGGCGAATAAAATGGCAGAGGCGCTGCATACAAATCAATCAACACAGCCTGATTGCCCTTCCGCTCGATCGCCTGCTTGATATATTTGGCCAGCCCCGTGCTCGCTGCCGCTTTCCGATTGCTTCCCGCAAGTAAGGCTATGTTCATTCCAGCTCATCCTTCCCGTCAGTGGGTGTCGTATTTAGATGCAAAAACTGGTCCTCCGGCAAATGACTGCCGAAGAACCAGCTTGTTTAATAATAGTATAAGAGCGTACAGATTAGCAATCGAAGTACAGGGAGTACTCGTGCGGATGAATGCGGATAGCCACTTGTTTTGCTTCTCCGCGTTTGAATTCGATGTAGTTGTCGATGAAATCTTGCGTAAATACGCCGCCTTCAAGCAAGAAGTCGGAATCTGCCGCAAGAGCGTCCAAAGCTTCGTCCAGCGTGCCAGGAACGCTGCGGATTTCCGCTTTTTCAGCATCGGACATTTCATAGATGTTTTTGTCGAAAGGACCGTAACCAAGAGCGGTCGGATCGATTTTCTTTTTGATACCGTCAAGACCCGCCATCAGCATAGCTGCGAAAGCAAGGTATGGGTTAGCCGTGCTGTCCGGAGTACGGAACTCGATGCGGCAGCCTTTAGGAGTCACAGCTGCGATCGGAATACGAACGGCTGCGGAACGGTTGCCTTTGGAGAATACCAGGTTAACCGGCGCTTCGTAACCAGGAACCAGGCGTTTGAAAGAGTTCGTGCTTGGGTTTGTGATTGCAATCAGCGCAGGAGCGTGGTACAGGATACCGCCGATGTAATGCATAGCCATTTCGCTCAAGTTCGCGTAAGCGCCTTTTTCATAGAACAGAGGCTCTCCGCCGTTGAAGATGGACATATGAACGTGCATACCGCTGCCGTTGTCGCCGAACAGAGGTTTTGGCATGAATGTTGCCACTTTGCCGTATTGTCTAGCTGTGTTGGAAACGATGTATTTGTATTTGAGCAGGTTGTCTGCAGTTTTAGTCAAAGTGTCGAAACGGAAGTTGATTTCAGCTTGACCCGCTGTAGCAACTTCGTGATGGTGACGCTCGATGCGAAGACCTGTCTCCGCAAGCAGACGGCACATTTCGGAACGAATGTCCTGTTGGCTGTCGGTTGGAGCTACTGGAACGTAACCGCCTTTAACAGGGATTTTGTAAGCCAGGTTTCCGCCTTCTTCTTTGCGGCCGGAGTTCCACGCTGCTTCTTCGGAATCCACTTCAAAGTAGGATTTGTTCATGCCGGACTCGTAACGCACATCGTCAAAGATGAAGAACTCGGATTCAGGAGCAAAATTTGCAGTTGTACCGATACCTGTAGTTTGCAGGTACTCTTCAGCTTTTTGAGCGATGCTGCGAGGATCGCGGTCATAGCGTTCGCCCTCTGGAGTATGAATGTTGCTCATAATAACCAAAGTCGGATGCGCTGTAAAAGGATCTACATACGCAGTCTCGGTATCTGGCATCATAACCATGTCAGATTGTTCGATACCACGGAAGCCCGGGATAGAGGAACCGTCAAAAGCTACGCCGTTTACGAAAGTATCTTCGTCCACTTCCGTCGCAGGCAAAGAAATATGCTGCTGTTTACCGGAAAGACCTACGAAACGGAAATCTACCCACTCGATGTTTTTTTCCTTGATGAGGTTCAACACGTTTTGAACTGACATTTTAAAAATACCTCCTATTTCCGTACATTCAACGTACTTTGCGTGATGATTGTTCAACTTTTTCTTGTTATCTTGCACATATTATATAGCTTTTAACTTCTTACCGTCAATACTTATGTCAGGTATTTTTTATGGATGTGTCAGCTATGCTTACACTGTTCACAGATTTGTGATAAAAGCAGGAAAAAGGCCGGCTTCTTCGTTTTCGAAGAAGCGCAGCCTCCGGTGAGAGCTTTATTTAAGCCAAAATCGGCTCTTTTTTCGTATCGAATTTCTTTCCGAGAAGCGGTGCGAGCTTTTCCAAATCGACCAGCAATTTGGCAAATTGATCCGGGAACAGGGATTGCACGCCGTCGCCTGTCATTGAATTATCAGGATCCGTATGCATTTCGATAATCAAACCGTCCGCTCCGGCTGCAACCGATGCTTTGGTCATCGGCTCTACCAGTTCGCGGCGGCCCGTGCCGTGGCTCGGATCGGAAATGACAGGCAGGTGGCTGAGCTGTTTGAGCACCGGAATTGCCGAAAGATCCAGTGTGTTGCGCGTGTAGGTTTCAAATGTTCGGATTCCGCGTTCGCAGAGCATAACGTTCGGATTTCCGCCTGCAAGAATGTATTCGGCCGCGTTCAGGAACTCGTCATATGTAGAGCTGAAGCCGCGCTTCAACAGTACAGGCGTCTGAATCGTTCCCAATTTGCGAAGCAGATCGAAGTTTTGCATATTGCGCGTTCCCACCTGCAGGATATCTGCGTATTCCGCGCATACGTCCACGTATTCCGGCGTCATCACTTCCGTGATGGTCAGAAGGCCGTGCTTTTTGCCCGCTTCGGCCATCATGATCAAGCCTTCGACGCCTACGCCCTGGAAGCTGTAAGGACCTGTTCTCGGCTTGAATGCGCCGCCGCGGAGCACTTGGCCGCCTGCGGCTTTGACCAGACGGGCGATCTCGTCGATTTGCTCCGGAGATTCCACCGCGCAAGGGCCGCCCATGATGATGAGCTGTTCTCCGCCGATTTCCACGTCTTTGATCTTGATCACCGTGTCGGCCGGGTGGAAGTCACGGCTCGCCAGCTTGTAGGATTTGGAAATTTTCACCACTTGCTCAACTCCCGACATTTGACGAAGCTGCTCCGCCATCTTGGGATCCGCTTTGCCGATAATACCGATAACCGTGCGGTCTTCCCCTTTGGATACGTGCGCTTGCACGTCGTGCTTTTCAATCCATTGAACGAGCTCCTGGATCCGCTCGCCGGAAATTTTGTTCGATGTAATTGCGATCATCTGAATTCACGCTCCTTAAAATATGAACCAGTCTACTGCTGGCCGATAAACTATGTTACTCCAACTTGTCGCATAACCCCTTGAACGCTTAAATGCTTAAACGCTTGCTCGCTTCTACGCTTTTAATCACTAAAGTAAATATACAATGCTTGACGAAAGTTCGTCAAGCACTAATTTATTTTTTTATTCCGCGCCGTTCGGCAAAAGGAGCTCCGCCTTGCGAATTCTGCGCTTTTCTTTCCTGCGGTTCGTATGATATTTCAGCAGCAATAAAATAGGGAAATACATAATAATGCCGAGCATCGTTCCAACGACCATCCCGCCTACGATCAAATCCAGGCTTCCGCGGATAATATTCGATAACAGGTCGGGCAAATGATGAATGAGATAATGTTTAAAAGGCTTGGGAACCAGCAAGTCTCCGACATGCTTGTTCAAAAATGCGAGCGGGATATAAATGATTTTGCCGAACACAAATCCGATTAATGCCCCCGCCAAATTCGCTCTTAGCAAATATACTAGAGGAAAGATGAGAAGGAAGGCAAATCCGGCCGTAGGCAGCGTGAACATTTCGACTGCCAAACCGATCGAAAATCCCCGCGCTACTTTTGACGGCCCCCCTTTGGCACGCAAAAGCAGCAAATACTTATACTTGAACCATTTCTTGGTGCTTTTCCAATCGTAGCGAATATGTTTGGGTTTCACCTTCTGTGCACTTTGCATGCCGGTTCTCAATCCTATCAAGTTGAATTGGTAACAATTACTCGCTCGCCGCTGTTTTGGATTTTGCAGCCGGGATGAGCTTCTTCATATTTATAGTACGTTTCAATTCCCAAGTGGTTTCGTCTTTCTGATCGTAGCTCTCCAAATACGCAATGACCTCTTTGGTGATCGGAGTCGGCGTGGAAGCGCCCGAAGTGACGCCTACCTGGCGAACATGGGCAAGCCAGTTCCGGTCCAACTCGGTGATATCGGATATCCGGTACGCCTTGACGCCCGCAATTTCCTCCGATACTTGGGCCAGACGGTTGGAATTGTTGCTCTTCGGATCTCCGACGACGATGACCAGATCGGCTTCTTTGGCCTGCTCGGCCACCGCCTCCTGCCGTACCTGGGTAGCCAGACATATTTCATTGTGAATCTCGGCTTTGGGAAACAGCTCCAGCAGGCGGTTCATAATATGTTTGATGTCCCACTGGCTCATCGTCGTTTGATTCGTAATAATAATTCGTTCCGAACGGATGTCCAGCTTCTCCGCTTCCTCCAGCTTCTCGATCAGATGCACGTGTCCCGGAGCGACTCCGACAGCGCCTTCCGGCTCGGGATGGCCCTTCTTGCCGATATATATCACGTCATAGCCATCGGCAGCCTTTTCGCGGATCAGGTCATGGGTTTTGGTAACGTCCGGACATGTGGCGTCAACGACGGTAAGCCCCTTTTCCCGCGCCATGCGCCTTACTTCCGGAGAAACGCCGTGCGCCGTAAAGATGACCGTTCCGGTATCGATTTGCTCCAAAATGTCCAGACGATTCTCGCCGTCGAGCGTAATTACGCCTTCTTCCTTAAAGAAGTCGGTCACGTGCGAATTATGCACGATCATTCCTAATATATATATAGGCCTTGGCAGATTCAGGTTTTTAGCCGTTTGCATAGCCAAAGCCATTGCGTCTACGACGCCGTAGCAGTAGCCTCTTGGCGATATTTTGACAACTTTCATGCTTGCTCCACCTGCTCCGGATATAAGTTTTGTTCTTTCATTATAACGGATTAAACGGTTAGAGGGAAGTTGGCGGGAAGCCAGATGATGAAAGTGCTGCCTTCGTCTTTGCGGGTTGTAACTTCGATCGAGCCGCGGTGCTCGTCAATAATCCATTTGGCGATCGACAAGCCGAGTCCTGTGCCGCTCGTCTGGCCTCTGGACAGATCCGCGCGATAAAAACGGTCGAAAATGTGCGGCACATCTTCCTTGTTCATGCCGATCCCGGTATCGGCGATCCGCAGTCCGACAAGGCCCGGCGAGCGAAGCGCATCGAGCATGACGACGCCTGACGGCGTATATTTGAACGCATTTTCGATGAAAATGAACAAAAGCTGCTGCAAATAGTCGCGGTTTCCCTGCACGACGGCGTCGTTCAGCGCATCCAGATCGCCCACCTGCCAGTCGGCTGTACGCGACAAAAATTGCGTTCGGCGTATGACCTCCTGAACAAGCGGCAGCATATCGAGCTCGGACATCTCCATCTGCACTCCCGCATCCGCCCGCGCAAGCGCGAGCAGATCGTTCACCAGCCTGCTCATGCGCTGCGCTTCACCGGCGATATCCTGCATCGCTTCCAGCGATATTTGCATTTGATCCGGCGTGGCGAGCTGCGCATTGCCGGAAGTCTGCTTCCACATTTTCTCAAGCAAATCCACATTCCCGCGTATCGTCGTAAGCGGCGTCCGCAGCTCGTGGGAAGCATCCGATACAAAGCGGCGCTGAGCCCGGTAAGCTTCCTCCAGATCGGAATACGTCACTTGAATGCGGGACAGCATTCCGTTGATCGTTTCCGTCAAGCGGCCGATTTCATCCTGCGGACCGTCATAAAGAATCCGCTTCTCAAGGTCAGTCCCGCTCTCGATCTGATTCGCCGCCTCGATGACCTGATCGATAGGCATCAACGCTTTTCTGGACATGAACCAGCCCAAGGATGCAGCCAGAACAATCGTAATCAAAGCCCAGAATACCAGCGCATAACGCAATTTGAGCAGGGTCGACTCATAGTGTCCGATCGGAAAAGCAGCCTCCAGCACCCCGACCAATTCATCCGGTCTGTCCAGGCTCCCGTATATTCCCATGTGATAAATGAGGATATCCTGGTTCCCGGCTACTTTCGTCTTTTCAAAATAAGACGGTGTATGCGCAAATTTGTCAAGCGGCGGAACAGGCAGAGCAATGCCGTTGTATAGCAGCAATGCCGAACGGGTCACCGTTTTGAGCTTTACGTTGTACAGCTGCAATGAGATGTTATTGGAATTCAAGTCTCTGTTTTCCAACTCCAGATCGATGACCAGCCCTTTGATCGAAAGAGCGACGCTTTTTTGCACGCGGGAATAGCTCATTTCGGCTTCCTCTTTGAGATCGCTTTTCACGCCATCATACAAAAAATAGTTCAGAAAAAAATAAAGCCCGATACCGAAAACAAGCATGGTCACCGCCAATATGCCGGAATACCAGAGCGTTAGTCGGAGGCGGAGAGACATCGCTTACGATTCCCCCCTCAACACGTAGCCGGCGCCGCGGACTGTCTGGATGATCCGCTTGTGCCCGTGTTCTTCAGTTTTTTGGCGAAGCAGGGCGATGTAAACTTCGAGCACGTTGGATTCGCCGCTGTAATCGTAGCCCCAAATTTTTTCCATGATGATGTCCCGGGACAGCACCCGCTTCGGATTCAGCATAAACAAATGCAGCAGATCGAACTCCTTCGTCGTCAGTTCGACAAGCTTGTCTTCGCGAAAAACTTCGCGCGTATCCAGATCGAGCGTCACATCTTCGTAAGTCAGCCGGTTTGTCGGCTGCTCCGGACGCTCCGCGCGTCTGCGCAGCAGTACGCGGACCCGCGCCAGCAATTCCTCGAGCGCGAAAGGCTTCACGAGGTAATCGTCGGCGCCAAGGTCGAGACCTTTGACCCGGTCGCTGATTTCGTCCTTGGCCGTCAGCATCAGAATCGGCACCTCGCTGCCGCTCTCGCGAACCCGGCGCACGACCTCCCAGCCGTCGATCTGCGGCATCATCACATCGAGAACGATCAGATTCGGATCGTTCAGCAGCGTCTGCTTCAAGCCTTCGGCGCCATTGCTTGCGGTCACTACCATATATCCTTCAAAGGCAAGGCCCCGCCTCAACATTGAAGTGATTTTTTCGTCATCGTCTATTACTAAAATTTTTTCTCTCATGCAAGCAGCCGCCTTTCTTGTACCCTTCATTTTACAACCCTGATATATACATTGTAACAAAATCGCGCGAAAGCAAAAAGAAAGCAGAGCCTGCAAGCTTGCGGCCGCGGGTCTCCACTTCCTTTAATGCAACTGAGTCTTATTTGTTGGTTGTCGCCGACAATGTGTTTTTATCGCCTATCGTTACGGGGACTTCCATGCGTTTGCCGTCGCGGATAACACCCAGCGTCACTTTGTCGCCCACTTTGGTCGCCTGAACTTTCGTGATCAGATCTTGCGAGCTTTTCACTTTGGCGCCGTTAATATCGACGATGACGTCATATTGGCGCAGTCCGGCTTGGAAAGCTGGGCTTTTGCGCTGAACGCTGCCTACAAGGGCGCCGTCCGTATTTTCAAGCTTCAGTTCGCTGACCCAATCCTTGCCGATATCCTGCAAGCCTACGCCCAAATACGGAACCGGCTCTTTTGGAATTTCCACGTTGTTTTTCAAGTTTTCGAGAACGGATGAGATCGTGCTGGTCGGAATCGCAAATCCGATGCCTTGCGCCTGCGCGCTTACCGCCGTATTGATGCCGATAACTTCGCCGTTCAAGTTCAGCAGCGGACCGCCGGAGTTGCCGGGGTTAATCGATGCGTCGGTTTGCAGCAAATGTTTGTACTCGCGGGTTCCCTTGGAATCCGGAATGCTGATCGGACGCTCTTTGGCGCTGAGCACGCCGACGGTTACGGTATGGTCGAACCCGTAAGGGTTGCCGATCGCGACGACCCAGTCGCCGACGTTCACGTCTTCGGCTTTGCCGAGCGGAAGGATCGGGAAGTCTTTGGCGCCTTCGATTTTGAGCACCGCCAAGTCGAGATCGTAGCTGTTGCCCAGCAGCTTGGCGGTAAACGGCTTGTCGTAGCCTTGAACGGTTACGTGAACTTCGTCGGAGCCGTCGACCACGTGCTCATTGGTCAAAATGTAGCCGGATTTTTCAAAAATAAACCCTGTACCCATGCCCGCTTCCTGCAAGGTGCCGCTGCCTGAATCTTGCTGGTTGTCGTTTTGGCTTCCACCGCCACTGCCGCCGCTGCCGTCATCGCCGAAAAATTGGCGGAAGAACGGATCGTCGAACAAGGAATTTCCGCTGCCGCGGGTCGATTTCTTCGCCTTGACAAAAGATTCGACTTTGACTACGGCCGGACCCGCATTTTGCGCAATCTCGGAGATGTTGTTCGGACGCGCGAAGTCGAGTCCTACGTTTTTCAAATCGTTGCTGCCGCTGCTTGAGCCAGCGGCCGAAGTTTTCGTCGATGCGGAAGAGCTGCTGGCTGACAGCGGTTGATGGCCTGTGAACAGATTCATTTTGTCCGCTCCGAACATCAATGCGCCAACTACTAGAGCGCCTGCCATGAAGGCGGCGAAAATGCTTTTGCCAGACGTACGTTTACGTGTATTGTAATCCCATTGCCCCGGACCTCCCGGTTGCCCCGACTCGGACTGGAAGCTGAACGAACGCAGGTTTTTGGGCGGGGTCACTTCAACGCTTGATGTGCCCTCTGCGCCAGAAACCGATGTGGTCAAAGGCTCCGAGCTGTTGTTATCGCTGAATGCCGACTTGTAAGGACCGTAAGAATAATAGTAGGAAGGCCTTTCTTGGTTGGATGATTGCTCGTTGTGCGGTTTGTCCGAGCCGTTATCGTTGTTCTGCGGCTTGAAAAAATCGCTGTAATCCTTTTTATTGTCTTCCATATTTTTCTTACCTCCATGTTTGAATAAGAATGAGTGCATGCTATGGGGTCCAAATATTGTAGGTCTAGTTGTCTATGGCTCTATCATGCACCCATAACCTTAAACCAATATTAAAAATCAATAAACGGGAGGTAAAAAAACAAATTTTGCTTATTGCGCCCAGGATTGCTCCACTTTTTGCAGTAATTCCGCCGCTTCTTCGATCCAATTTTCCTCAATTTTCGCGTCGGAATCGAGAGGCGTCTGAAATTGATCGACCATCGCGCCGTAAGTTGCAGCTTCGGCATCGTAATCGAGTCCTTCATTATATACATGCTTAAGCACAAAAGGCGTTCCGAGCCTGACGACGGCATCCGTCGCCTCACTGTCGCCTTCGATTCGACCGGTTACGACTTGGAACGGGATGCGCAGCCAAACTTTGTTCGCCTCGTCCAAATGCCGGTCGAAATATCCGTGATCGTAGTCCCAGTTGCCGCCCAGGGCAAAGTCGAATTCATGCAAGCGTTCACGCACACTGCCGAAACTCTCCTGCACTTGCTCCAGCGAGGAAGAAATGAGTTGCATGGGTTTGACACTCCTTTAGTCGTTCGAATTGAAGTTCTTACGCTTTAGAATGTGCCAAAATGTAGATTTTATGTGCGAATCCGCCTCCGGTCAAACCCATCCTTTGCGGTGGGCGTAGATGGCAAGCTGCGTCCGGTCCTCCAGCTCGCACTTCATCAGCAAATTGCTGACGTGGGTTTTTACCGTTTTGATGCTGATAAACAGCTCTTCGGATATTTCTTTATTGCTCTTCCCATCGGCGATGAGGAGAAGCACTTCTTTTTCGCGGGTCGTGAGTACGTCCTCCTCAGGCTTGGCGCTTTTTTGCCGGATCCCTCTGGTCAGCGCGAGAGAAACGTCGGAATTCATGACCGGCATACCGCGGTATGCGCTCTGAATGGCATGGACGAGCTGATCCGATGAGACGGTTTTGAGCATATAGCTGATGGCCCCGGACTCGATCGCTTCAACGACCTTCGCCTCTTCCAGGAAACTCGTCAGCATGATGACTCTGGTCCGGGGATATTTTTCGCCGATCAGCTTGGTGGCGGCAATACCGTCCATGACAGGCATCGTCAGATCCATCAGCACGATGTCCGGGAGAGATTCCGCAAGCGCGCCCTCCAGCAGGTCGAGCGCTTCTCTTCCGTTGCCGGCTTCCCCGATCACTTCCAAATCCGGTTCCAAAGATATATAAGTTCGGAGCCCCACCCGGACCATATCGTGATCATCGACGATCATAATTTTTATCGCGTTACTCATTCGACTTTTCCTCTCCTTTTGACAATCGCTTCTTCGGTATCGTCCGCAAAACGCGGAATTTTCACCTGCACCCTCGTTCCCGCTCCCGGTTTGCTGAAAATTTCCACATCGCCGCCGAGCTTCTGCGCTCTTTCCTTCATCGTCGTCAGCCCGTGCGAGGCCGAAGGAATGCCGCTCCGTTCAAAGCCCTGGCCGTTATCCTGCAGCTGCAAAATGTATTGGTGCTCCCGCTCGTGAATCGACAAGCGGACTTCCTCCGCGGAAGCGTGCTTAACGACATTCGCCATCCCTTCCTGTACGATGAGAAACAGCTGGTGCTCGATCGCTTCGGATATGGCTTCGCCGAGGATAACATCAAGCTGGCCCTGAAGTTCATGGGCCCGGCAATATTCGGGGAACCATTTCTCCAGAGCTTCTTGCAGCGTCATATCGTTCAGCTCGATCGGCCTCAGCTGCGAGATGAGTCCGCGCATCTGCTTTTGCGCATGATGCGACATTTGAATCAGTTGAGTCATGACGCCTTCGGCTGCGGCCGGATTTTTTCCCAGCATTTTCGGAAGCGAGGACGCCGACATATGGATAGCGAACAGCTCCTGGCTGACCGTATCATGCAGATCGCGCGCAAGCCTCCGCCTTTCTTCCATAACCGCGGTTTCGGTGAGTTCCTGGTCACGAATCGCCTCGGCCTCGCCCAACTGCTGCAGCAGCTGTACGCGGGCCTCGATAGCCGAAGCCATCGTATTGAACGTATCATACAAGTAGAGGAAAGGCTCGACCGGTTCCAGTTCAATCCGGCTGGAAAAGTTGCCTTTCGATATTTCCAGCATGGCCAGGTGAAGTTCGTCCACTTTGCGCTGCCACCTTCTCGTTGCCACATAGCCCGTGGATAAACAAACCGCCAGAATGGCGATCAAAAACCACATTTTGAATTCCCAGTAAGCGAAATAATCCTGGAAATATTCAAGCGCGATAAAGATGCTGGACACTATGATCAAGCTTGCAATAAAGAAGTAGCTCAAAAGCTGCCACTTCATATTGAACATCCGCAATTTGTACATGATCCGACCTCAACCTATTTTTTTAATCGTAATATCTCCGATAAACATGCTGGTCGTCACGATCAGCTTCCGCTGCGCCTCGTCAAAATGGGCGGTTTCCGTCCGAACGCTGCTCATAAACCCGCTTTCCCGGCGATCGAGTACCTTCATATCCCCGATAAACGAGTTGGCCATCACTTTGACTTCCAGATCGATATCGTTGGGAATAAAAATTTTCACGTCCCCGATAAAAGCCGTCACAAAAATCGGCGTCTCCCCCAAAGGAACGGAGGCACGGGTCAAATCGATGACGGAATCCCCGATAAAATGAGAGATGTGCAGCGGCTTGAGCTCCCATGGCTCCTGCCCCATGTGCACGTCGCCGATAAAGCCGTGCCTGTGAATCGTATCTCCGGAATGATCGCCGCCAAACGTTTGATAGCGCGGATGCCGGTGATTGTGATGGAGCCCCCTCTGCGATTTGCCGGTCGCGTCTTCATGCTTGGACAGGTTAATCGAAGCGGTTTCCTCCGCAGTTTTCCAAGCATCGCCGTATTTGTGCGGATCAAACTCGCCGTGAATGTCTTTCAGCACCGCCTTCTCTTCTTCGCTCAGTTCTCTCTTGATCTCGGGCTTGTCTTCCTTATGGGCCGATGCATCGGATGACGCATGATGCTCCCACTTGAATTCCTTCCATTGACGCTTGTATTTCTCGCGCTCTTCGCGGAGCGCCGCGCGCCGCGCTTCCCTTGCGTCTCTTTTCGCATCGCGGTAAGCATCCCGATCGGCGTGCGAATGCTTTTTCCAAGGTTTGAAAATCACATTCAGCCCGAACAAAATCAGCGCCACTGGCCACAGGTATCGAAACATTTCCCCGATCGACAAATCGGTAAGCTTCAAGTTATGAAGCAAAAAGATGGTGCCTACCCCGCACAGCAGTACACTCCAGACGGAACTTCCCCAATGATACTTGCGCTGCCAAACGAATCCCGTCAAACCATAGAAAATGAGAATGATTGGCCAGTAAGTGGAAAAGATATACGCGATATCGATTTTGATGAGCCCCATTTGATCCAGCAGGAAAAATGCGCCTGCGGTGACAAGAATGAGCCCCCAGAAGATTCGCCCGAACAGATTCGGATTCATGCTTGCTTCCTCCAATTGTGTACGTGTTTGTTAAGATACCTCTAGTCTATAAGATGCAGCCGGCAATGAAAAGAGACGAGGGATTGAAGGTGTCCTCAGTCTGGAGACCGAGTTTTTAAGGGTATATGCGAAATAACTTACATGCTTTTTGGCAGATTACGAACATTACGGATAATATGTTACGTATTCTTACGTCATTCGTTGACATGTTTATCATCAGAAACGTATAATTTAGGCGAAAGTATTGCTCAATGTACAAGGAGAGATGGGATAATGGATGCAATTAAACAGCTTTCCAGCGGTTTGGACACCATTTGGGTCGTTCTGACGGCAGCCATGATTTTGCTCATGGAAGGCGGGTTCGCCTTGCTGGAAGCAGGCTTTGTCAGGCAAAAAAATGCGGTAAGCATCATTATGAAAGTGTTCGTCGATATCGCTTTCGGGGCACTTATTTTTTATTTTGTCGGCTTTGGGCTCATGTACGGAAAAGATGCCGGCGGCTTCATCGGCACGAGCGGATTTTTCATGGGAGGAGACTTGACACATATTGATTTATCCATATCCCATGAAACGTACTGGCTGTTTCAATGCGCTTTCGTTATCGCGGTCATCTCTATCGTATCCGGCGCCGTCGCCGAGAGAATCAATTTCCGCGCCTATATTTTATATACAATCGCCATGACGGGAATGATTTATCCGATCGCAGGCCATTGGGTTTGGGCCGCTAACGGATGGTTGGGCAAGCTGGGCATGGTCGATTTTGCCGGGTCCGCCGTCATACATGCTCTCGGGGGCTTCTCGGCGCTCGCGGCAGCCATCATTATCGGTCCCCGCATCGGCAAATTTTCGGCAAACGGGTCGGCCAACATCGTGCCTCCGTCCAACTTGCCGCTCGCGTCCGTAGGCGCCTTTATTCTCTGGTTCGGCTGGTTCGGCTTCAACTCGGGAAGCACGCTCAGCGCTACGAATACCTCCATCGGACATATTGCGGTAACGACGATGCTGTCCGCTGCAGCCGGAAGCGCAACCTGCATTTTGTTCACCATGTTTCGGTACCGCAAAGCCGATCCTCCGATGGTCATCAACGGCGCATTGGCGGGCCTTGTCGGGATTACGGCCGGATGCGCGTTTGTAAGTGACGTCGCGGCCATTATTATCGGAATCGTATGCGGAATCGCCATGGTGTATGCCACGGAAATATTGGAATCCAAGGGAATCGACGATCCCGTAGGCGCATTCCCGGTTCACGGCATCAGCGGATGCATCGGAACCGTTGCAGTCGGCTTGTTCGCGCAGCCGGATGCGATCCGCGAAGGAACAGCCGGATTGTTTTACGGAGGCGGGTTCGGGCTGCTCGGCGTGCAGGCTCTCGGCCTTGCAGTCGTTTGCATCTGGGGATATTTGCTGACATGGGGGGTCCTGAAGCTGATCAACCTCGCCGTTCCGCTTCGCGTCAGCAAAGATGAAGAGCTGGTCGGTCTGGACGTCGGCATCCACGGCGTGCCTGCATACAGCCAGGAAGACGGCTTCATCGATTTGGGCGAGTTGAAGGGCGGCAAATAAGCTCCGCGCACGCCAGGGAGGCGCGCTTTACACCGAAGGAGCGCGGAGCCGAAGGGGCGCAGAGCCGCTCCCGGCATGCGTCGTGGCGCTGTACGTCGGGTGGTGCCGCGCAGTTCCCAGCGCGCGTTGTCGCGCTGCGCTGCAGCCGGTTGAGCACATGGGGGAGAAAACCTGCGAAAATCAGATTATTTCCGTTTAACCAATTTTCTCTATCGCGCCTACTCCACGCAGATTCGCACTGCGCGCGGTGTCGCGCTGCATGACGGCGGTCGGTCGACCACTTGTGTCGCCGCTCAGCGAGGGGCACGAGTCGGCTCGTCAAAGAAAAAGCCTGCGAAAGTGCAGGCTTTTTCTTTGAAAATGGCTTATTTTGGCGAAAAGCCTGCAAAAGTGCAGGAATTTTCGCTGAAAGTGAATCTAAGTCCATATATTCGGTAAAAAGCCTGCACAATTGCAGGAATTGTTCGTGGCCAGCGATCAAGGACACAAATTCATGTATTTTTGCAGGTTTTCTTCGTGAGCCGGGCAGATTTTGGCTATCACCTCTGGCGTGGGGGTTCTGGCTAGCCTGACGTTTGCACATTTTCTTCCGTGCCGCAGCCGGGCCGATTGTACCATCAGCTCTGACGTGGGGGTTCTGGGTAGCTGACGTTTGCATTTTTTTCTTCCAGTGCAGCAGCCGGCCAGATTGTGCCATCAGCTCCGGCGCGGGGGTTCTGGAGCCTGTATGTATGCAACCGCGCACGCTCCCACCCGTTCATAAACGGCCTAGGCCTGCTCATTCTTGAATCTTTGTCCGGCACCGTGTGTAAGAACGGGGCCGTCCCGGAAAATTCCATTTGCGATTGTTTAACCCCCGTCCAAATGAGATTTTCAAAAATAAAAAGAACCTTCGAATCCACTTCATTTGCGGATTCGAAGGTTCTTTTGCTTCCTCACACTCAACGCTTATTCAAATAAGTGCTGCTCGAGCTCGGCCGGTACGGCAATGTCATCGTTCGGCTTGGAATCATTCAGAATGGCGCGCGCTTGGTCGATCTCTTCGCGCAGCTTCCGCACTTGTTCCATCGGTTTCTTTACATAATGAATATATTCGACCGCCAGATGATGATCCGGTTTCTTGCCCGAGAACATGCGCCGAAAAGAAGACATCGATTGGTACGCCCGTTCTTCTTTCAATCTTTTCCTCTCATAGCGTTCGACCACTTGCTCGATTTCCGCAACTTGCTGCTCCCTGCGGGCAATATACGCTTCCAGAAACGGAAATATTTCGGCAGCTTTTCTTGTTTTACTTTGAGGCGTTCCGTCCGATTTCATTGCACTTAACATAACATGTCACCTATCTCCCCATGTTAACATTCATCACAGTAATCTTATTTTACACTAAAACAATAAAAATGAGAACTATTATTTCAGCTCCAAATCGATTCCCACGACACCGACAGGGGTTCCATGCGCGTCAAGTACAGCTTTGGACAGCGTAATGCATGGTTTTTTGGTAATGGCCGACACGTACTCTTCAGATATGAACAGCTCGCCTTCCATAGCCCGTTTCCACCACTCCCGGCCTTTGGCATTAGCCAAGCCCGCTTCCGGCAAGGAATAGATGAAGGTGCCGTCCGCGCGATTCGACCAAATCGCTTCGATCCCTTCCGTTTTTCGCAAAACGGCGCTCAACTGCGAGGCATGTGTCCCTTCATCCAGCGATACGATGTCAGGCATCAGAACAATGGAGCCGAGCACCCGCTTCATCTCATTGACATTCGCATGAACCGCCGCTTCGCGCTTCCGGAGATTGACCGCCTGAATGGCGGTAATTAATTCTGCCGAGGAGCGCCCCAGATTTTGCTTCATATTTTGCAGCATCGCTACTTCCTTGCGCTGCTTTTTCATTTGTTCCAGCGTGTCCTCTACGCTCGTCATGGTCTCGTTCATCAAGTCGACGACATGGCCGAGCGATGACGCCGCACCTGCAACTAACGACGATTGCTGTTCCGTAGCGCTCGTTGTGCCCGACACGAGGCCGTTCACGTGGAGAACCAGTGAAAAAATCTCATCGATTTTTTCCTTCATCACTTTCATTTCCAAAATCCCGTGCTCGACGGATTTTTTCTCCTCAGCTACGGCCGCAACGACTTGGGAAACGCCGCTTTCAATGGAGGTGAGGATTTCGGAAGAGCGGGTGACCGCATCATGGCTCTGCGCAGCCAGCTTTTTAATCTCCTGCGCCACGACGGAAAAACCGCGCCCCTGTTCGCCCGCCCGCGCTGCTTCAATAGAAGCGTTCAAGGCCAGGAGCGAAGTCTGGGCCACAACCTCGGCAATAAATATGTTGATTTCCTCGATCTTGGACGTATGTACGGTAAGATCCTGAATTTTCTTTTGCATGATATCGGTATTTTTGTGCAAATCATTCATAACCTCGTCGGTTGCATTCAACGATCTGCATACGTCAACGACCGTATTTTTCGTCTGCTCGCTTTCGCGGTGCATATGAACGGAGGAGTCCAATATTTGATCGGCCGCTGCAGCTACCTGCTGCATGGATGCAAACGCTTCCTGCAATCGTCCGACCGCCTGGCTGCTCCGCGCTTTGAGCTCTTCCTCGCCTTGAATGGAAGCGTCGGCGATTTGGTTCAGCTGCCCGACGGAACGGCTCACTTCTTCGACCGCGCCCGCCAAACGGTCCGCTACTACTTGTGACTCCCGGATAAACGCGATCATTTGTTCTTCCTGCTGCAGCTGCTCCGCACGATGTCCGGAAGATCTCGAAAAATCCGGGCGCCGAAGCGTTAAATAAACCCAAAAAAACAAAAAAACAGCCAGCGTGGCGGCAATCAGCAACCGGGACGGCCACATGACTGACAATAAGCTGACTGCAATCCCGAGCAGAATGAATCCGTAGAGCAAGCTTGTGCTTTTCGCATCTTCTTTCATAGGTAATTGGCACCCCTCCCAAAAAGGAACTTATGTTATTTTTTGTTACATTATATCGAAAAAAGCAGAGGTTGAAAAGAAAAATAAAAAGAGAGACAAGATTGTCCCTCTTTCGGTTATGTTGTTTATTTCGTTATTGATTTTGGCTTTGGTTTTGAGTTTGAGTGTTCGCCTGCTGCTGCGACTGTTTGTTAGGTACTGCAGCTTCGGAGGCAAATTCCACTTCTTGTGCCGGTTTTTTGTTGTTGTTCTTAGCCATGTCCATCACCTCCCCTATATAAATAGTGTTTCCCAAGCAGGAGTAATTATGATGGAAAAATTTACGGCTCGCTTCCGGAGTCTAAAGCGCCTTGCTCGGCGCCAAAATCTCATCCTTCAGCTGGTTCCAAATCATCTCGGTCACTTTGCCCGTTCCGTTTTTCACGATATAAACTTTAACGGTTTTCTTGCCCCATTCTTTGTAAACCTGATCCTTCGTGTCGAAATACAAGTCGATTTTTTTGCCCTTGATGGCGCTGCCGATATCCGCTACGACTCCATATCCGTAACCGGGTATGAACAAAACGGTTCCCAGCGGGAATACCGTCGGATCGGCGGCGATCGTAGACAAAGCTTTGTCATCGCGCTTTACTTTAATTCCCGAGTACGTAATTCCGTATTCCGGGTGATCCGGGTTTTTGCCTGTCGATTCCTTGCCTGCGAAATACCCCGTGGCCACAACTTCCACCGCCTTCAGTTTGGACAAGTCAGAGTCCAGTTTAGGCGCATATTTGAAGTTTGCCTGCTGCTCCCTGGATACGGGAATCGCCGCAGGCGCGGTTTGCAGCGGAGCTTCTTCCAGCTTCATCGGTATATAAGTGGCGGCGTCCGCCGCGGCATAGCTTGGAATTGAACGGACGGCCTGCCCGTTTGAGCCGGAATCGGTGTACGTGTCCACTGACGCCGATTGAACCTGCCGCTGCGGCTGGGCAACTTGGGCGTCATCGTGTCCGAAAAATGCAAACAGCATATTAACGAGCAAAAGCAAACTGAACCATTTGGACTGGCTCAACATTTCAGTCAACATAATTTTCGATACCTCCCCCTACTATAGCAGGTTGTCCAACTCCTCCCCGCTTTATACCTGCGAAGGGTCCGGACTCACTGTTAAGGTTTCCTGATTATGCCGACTTATGCATATCAAAAACAAAAAAACAGGAGAGCCTGGGGCTCCCCTGCCAAAAACCGTTATTTATTTTTTGCTGCGAATCTCTTCGCTGATCATTTCAATAACCTGCGCGACCGGATGCGTGCCCAGATCGCCTTGCCCCCGCTTGCGGACGGACAAGCTTTCGCCGGTCACTTCATTTTCGCCCACAACGAGCATGTAAGGGATTTTTTCCAATTGGGCTTCCCTGATTTTATATCCGAGCTTCTCGTTGCGGTTATCGGCTTCGACGCGGATGCCGGCGCGCAGCAGGCGATCAGTGACCTGATTGGAATAAGCCTCGTAGTTCGGCGAAACCGGAATCACTTTCGCTTGTACCGGCATAAGCCATGTCGGCAGCGCTCCGGCGAAATTTTCCAGCAAAAATGCGGTCATCCGCTCCATGGTGCTGATAATGCCTCGATGAATAACGACAGGACGGTGCTTTTGGCCATCCTCGCCGATATACTCCAGCTGGAAGCGCTCAGGCAGCAGGAAATCCAGCTGCGCCGTGGAAAGCGTCTCTTCTTTCTTGAGCGCCGTCTTGATTTGAACGTCGAGCTTCGGACCGTAGAAGGCCGCTTCGCCTTCGGCTTCGAAGAACGGCAGACCAAGCTCCTCTACCACCTCGCGCAGCATCCGTTGTGAAGTTTCCCACATTTCATCATCCGGGAAATATTTCTCCGTATCCTTCGGATCGCGGTAAGACAGGCGGAAGCGGTAATCGGTGATGCCGAAATCCTCGTACACTTCGCGGATCAGGTTGACGACTCTCGCGAATTCCTCTTTGATTTGATCCGGACGGCAGAAAATGTGCGCATCGTTCAAAGTCATCGCGCGGACGCGGTGCAGCCCAGTCAAAGCGCCGGACATTTCGTAGCGGTGCATCGTTCCAAGCTCGGCGATCCTTACAGGCAGGTCGCGGTAGCTGCGCATGTCGCTTTTGTACACCATCATATGATGCGGGCAGTTCATCGGACGAAGCACGAGCTCCTCGTTGTCCATAATCATTTTCGGGAACATATCTTCATGGTAGTGCTCCCAATGGCCGGAAGTTTTGTACAATTCTACGTTGGCAAGCACCGGTGTGTAGACGTGGCTGTAACCCAGACGTTCTTCCAAATCGACAATGTATCTCTCCATCGTCCGGCGAAGCTTCGCGCCATTCGGCAGCCAAAGCGGCAGCCCTTGGCCAACCTCGCGGGAGAAAGCGAACATTTTCAGCTCTTTGCCGAGCTTGCGGTGATCCCGCTTCTTCGCTTCTTCCAGCAGGTGAAGGTGCTCGTCGAGCTGCGCTTTTTTCGGGAACGCCGTTCCGTAAATGCGCTGCAGCATTTTATTCTTGGCGTCTCCGCGCCAGTAGGCTCCCGCGACGCTGAGCAGCTTGAACGCCTTGATTCTTCCGGTAGAAGGCAGATGCGGTCCGCGGCAAAGATCGAAAAATTCGCCTTGATCATAAATCGTAATGACGGCTTCCTCAGGAAGATCGCGAATCAATTCCAGCTTCAGCGGATCTTCCGGCTCCGAGAAAATGCGAACCGCTTCTTCGCGGCTTACGACTCTGCGGGTAATCGGCAGATTCTCCTGCACGATGCGCTCCATTTCCTTTTCGATCTTGACGAGATCTTCCGGGTTCAGCGGCGATTCCAGATCAATGTCGTAATAAAAACCGTCCTCGATAACAGGCCCGATGCCCAGTTTGACCGCTTTTTGCCCATAAATGCGTTTAATCGCCTGAGCCATCAGATGGGCCGTGCTGTGACGGTATATTTCCAGTCCGTCTTCGCTGTCGAGCGTCAAAATTTCCACATCCGCGTCATGCTCCAAAGCAAACGAAAGGTCAACCGACTTGCCGTTCACTTTGCCGCCAATCGCGTTTTTCTTGAGTCCGGTCGAAATCGACTCCGCCACCTGTTCAATTGTTGTGCCGACTGCATACTCTCTGATCGCCCCATCAGGCAATTTCACTTGTACAACCATGTCCTGCATCCTCCTGTAACATCGTTATGAACGCAAAAAAGCACTCATCCCATAAGGGACGAGTGCGTTCAGCTCGTGGTTCCACCCTAGTTCGATTCGCCTGCATCCGATGGATGTATAGCGAACCCTCATCAGCATCCGGTAACGGGGATGACGCGGTGCGGTTTACTGTTAGCCTGTTCAAAAGCCAAGTTCCACAGCACGGCTTCAAAGGGGTAAACTTGCAGATTCACTGAAGGAGCTTGCAGCCGGGTCTCCTCTCTCTGAACAGCTCATGCAACAAATTCGTATCTTTGATCTTAACGCCTTCGCATCTATTATAGTTGGCTCAGCGGCCGAGGTCAAGGGTAAAGCTGATCCTGTTGGCGGTCGCCCAGGCGGGAATGGCACAGACGGCAGTATGAGCACACGCTCGTTCTGTCTTCAAATATTTGCATGATCGTCTTAATGATCGGAACTTCCGGTTCCCGGGTGTGGATGTAAATGGTGGCGGGAGACACGGAAATCAGGGTGCTGACAATCATATCTTCGAAATTAATGTCTTTTTCCAGCACTTCAAGCTTGAAAGTCGCATCCACTTCATTCGTATCGATTGGCTCAAACCGCTCGTTCAATATCGCAAATTCGTGCCCGCCTTTATGAATCAGATGAGCCGCGGGTATTTTGGCTTCCTGAATATATACGAAATACTGGAGCAGAGAAATAAACTCCTGGTACTGCCGGTCCATCATAAATTCATCGACTGCATACTCGATAATTTCCCGCAATTCGCCCAAGTACTCCTGCAGCCGGAACCAAAGAAAGCCTTCCAATACAAACTCGTGCCGCTCTTCCAAATACTGAATAAGCAGTTGCACCAATATTTGCTTGCGACGGGCAGTCCCCACTCCAAGGGTGGAACGCGCAGACTCGGCAAAATCGCTCTTGCCGTCCAATAACTGGCTGCAGTATCCCGCAACGAGATCCATATCTTCTTTGGCTTCGAATTTAAACTCCTTGCTCATCAATTCGCGGAGAATGGACGGTTCTTTGACCGTAATAATATGATCCGCCAGCACGCCGGCGAGCCCTTCCGTCAGCTTGTTTTGCAAGGACGCCGCATCCTCTTTTTTCAAATCCGCTTCCCCATAAATGTATGCATATTTTCCATGCAGCGTATATTTTACTTGAAGCATATGTAAAAGCGTCAGCTCGTTCTCGATCTGTGAACTTAGCTTACTGACATAAGATTCATCCGCATTCATAACAACAATCGCAAACAACTCCATGACCCCACTCTCCTTTCCATCTGTACATCCTGATAAAAGTATATGGTCGATCAGAATTAGATATACAACGAACAATTTGCCAGCTGATTTTATCAAGTATTGTCGAATTTTCAAGGAAAGTTATTCCAATTGGCGAGTTATTCGTGGTATGATACAGATGCTTAGTTCCTAAGTAGGATATTCAGTGGAGTGAAATGCCGATGGAAGCGAACGTGTATAGCCAAGACAGGAAAAAATGGAACCGCAAACTGATCAACATTTATTGGGGAGTTATCATAGCGCTCATTCCTGTAGAATTCCTCCACCTCCTCTATGGGCAAGCCAGTGACCACGATTTGCTCAAACATATCGCTATTCCGACGCTGGTCATGATTCTCGTCATGCTTATATTGGAAATCGCCCACAAATTCGCCGATCAGCTTTTGGATTATTGTGTTATCAGCGGCGGCGCGATAATTGTTTTTATCGTCATTTATGTAAATCCTGACGTGAAAAGCGTGATACTCAGCCTGCTGCTGCCGATTCTCATCGCGATTTTTTATTTCCAGCGATCGCGAATTATATTTTCCATCGCACTGACGGGCATTTCGATTTTCATCCTTTATCTGAATCGATTGAGCCATTTTGCGGGCTACATGCCCCAGGACCTCGTCTCCATGATCCCGATTGTCGGATTTGCCTCCTTCATTGCCCTCGGCATTATGAGGCACGGCGTCGAGCTGCTGGACAACCTGAGAGAAACAACAGAGTCGAAGCAAGAGCTGATGATCAAAAATATATTGATGGACAAGCTCTCAAAAACGGATGCCTTGACCGATCTGTACAATCACATTTCGTTTCATGAATATTTGGAAAAGCTTATCGAGCAAAGCGAAAGCGGGTATTTATTCATCCATGTGGCCGTGCTCGACATTGATAATTTCAAAAAAATCAACGACACCTACGGGCATAGAGCCGGTGACGCTGTACTGAAAAAAGTAGGCGCCGTATTGAAGGAGCGGGTGGGACTCAACGATTTTGCAGCCAGGTACGGCGGCGAAGAATTTGCGATTATTTTCACGGAAAAAAGCATTTCAGAGGTATTCGAGATCCTTGAGCATATCCGCTGGCACGTTTCGCAAACGAAGTACGAGGAATGCAACGGCCACGCGGTAACGATCAGCATAGGTCTCAGCCAGTATCTAAAAGGAAGCAGCAAAGAACAGCTTTTCACCGGCGCAGACCAGGCTTTGTACAAAGCCAAAAAAACCGGCAAAAACAAAACCGTCATCTATACCCCTGCGTTTGAGGAGGCTAATTGACTTGACAGCGGCGCAACCCGTGCCTCCCTTACTCGGGTTGCGCGGCGTGAAGTAGGCCATGCCTCTCCTTCACAGGTTGCGGCGTTGAATGGAACTCGTCTCTCCTACACGGGTTGCAGTACTGAATGGGACCCGTATCTCCTATACAGGTTGCAGTGCTGAGGTGATGGGGGCAAGGCGGCTTGGAAGGGAAAATACCTGCAAAAGTGCAGGTTTTTTTCGTAAAAGTGGTCCATTTTGGTGAAAAGCCTGCAATTGTGCAGGAATTTTCGATGAAAATGAACCAGAGCCCCTGTTCGCGGCAAAAAGCCTGCACAATTGCAGGAATTTTTCGTAGTCAGCATATCCATCGAGCAAAAACTGTACTTTTGCAGGTTTTTTCGCGCAACTAGGCAGAGTTTGTGACTAGCTCTGGCTTGTGGGCGGCCCTCCAACCTTGCTCATAAAAACTCAAACCCGCCATGCGTTTGCCGCAAGGCGGTTTTTAATGCCAGCTAATTTCCAAAGAGATTAGGTCGAATCTTTTTAAATACATCAGGAGGAGCTAGACTCTTATTTGATGTATATGCAGCTTTGCTCCAGTTTTCTTCATGATCTTTATGCCACACATAAGTTCCCACATCGCCGCTATACACCCACACGTTATCATATTGATCCCACGCAAAAAGAGCCGTATCCCGCGTTCTAAATTTTTCTAACGACGTAAAAACTAAAGTGTCGCCTACTCTATTAAAAATGTACGATCATTCGGTAGATTAGATCCATTCTTCTAACATAAATCCACACACAATTCTATCTCCAATCATATACTAATCTATCAACTGGTAAGGAGGTGGACAAACAATGTCCGTAATTGCAATGAGAAATAAATGCAAAAAATATGTGAACCGAAACGTTCAAATCACAACCATTCATGGAACGTACAGAGGCAAAATTGTGAAAGTCGACGGCTCCAGAGTATATCTCAAAGTTGTACCGAACCGTAAAGATGGAAAAGCACACATCTCCTTTTTTCCGTTTATTTTGCCATTGGTTTTGTTTGACTTGCTTGCTATTGTTTTGTTGGACACCTGCAGGATTTTCTAATCTTTCGCCCCATTTACTGGGGTTTTGTTTTTATTGTTGGGGCTTCTCCAATGCATCAATACTTTAATCGACATTATCATGGTAAACACAGTAATACTTAGAAAAATAAAAATTCCAAGAAAGAAAATTGCATAGCCACCGAGGTCATTAGGGGCCTCTCCATCACAAGCGCAGGCGAAAGACGGTACGGAGTACGCTAAAATCAAGGAGCATCCAACCACGATAGCGAATGCAGCCCAAGCTGTTCTTTTTAGCTTCATTTGTCATCTCCCTTAACGGTTGTCTATCGTTTTCTCATAAAAAATAAGTTCCAAACCATTAAACATAGCCCTGCTTGTTTCTTTGAATCCAAATTTTTCATAGAGTTTTTGAGCAGGCAATTGTTTGGCCGTCGTGTCCAAATGCAGTTTTTTATATCCCAGCCTGACGGCACTAGCTTCAAGACTTTCGTAAATCAACCGCCCGCAACCCTTCCCTTGAAAATCCGGACGTACCCTCATTCTTTTTATTTCAGCAGAGGTATCCGACGTTTTTCTGAACGCTCCCATTGCAACGACCCTTTCGTCAACAACCCCGACTAAAAACTCACCGCGATTTTGAAGATAAACGCTTTCTATATCATGTAAATCATCATCCCAATTTCCATTTCCCAGATTTGTACCTGTCTGATTTAAACCTAGATTGTGAAGTTCCCACACAGCATCATGATCCGATGAATTGTATGTTCTGATATACATTGCGCACCCCCGAATTATTGCTCATCACGGTTTGTAATTCATTGTACCATTCATTTATCGCTGTTGTAACTCATTCCCCCCATTAGAGAAACAAGGCCCTGGATGGTCAGTTTAAGGCCAAAATTGCCCTCTTGCTGCTCCTGCACGACAAAAAAACGCTTATCAAAATATTTATCCTTCCAGCGGATTCATATTAGATAAGCGCTATAATTATTCGCTATTGCCTAGTTCTGCATTACAAAATCCCGATCCACCTTCGCGTTCTCGTCGTTGAATACGCGCAGAGTCTCGTATTTTGTGTTGCGCTGTGCGGGGATTTTGCCCGCTTCGCGGATGATTTGCAGCGTTGAGCCGATGTTGACTTTGTGCGTGGTGCCCGCGGCGGATACGACGTTTTCTTCGATCATTGTGCTGCCGAAGTCGTTGCAGCCGTAGCTGAGCGTCAGTTTGCCGATTTCCGGTCCCATCGTAACCCAGGAGGACTGGAAATTCGGGATGTTATCGAGCATGATCCGGCTGATCGCGAGCGTCTTGAGGTACTCCTCGGGCGACGCTTTTTCGACCTTCATGTTCGTATTGTCGGGCTGGAACGTCCACGGAATAAACGCCAGGAAGCCCGGCGTATTCAGTTTTTGCAGCAGCACATCGTCCTGCGCGTCCCGGATGCGGAGCAAGTGCAGCGCGCGCTCCTCCATCGACTCTCCGAAACCGATCACCATCGTGCCGGTCGTGTGCATGCCGAGCTTATGCGCCGTTTGCATCACGTTCATCCAATCGCGCCAGGAGCCTTTCAATTTGCTGATTTTGCGTCTTGTCCGGTCATCCAAAATTTCCGCGCCTCCGCCCGGAAGCGAGTCCAATCCGGCTTCATGCAGCTGGCGTACGACTTCTTCGAGGGACAGTCCGTCCGACACGTCCTGCATTTTCATAATTTCCGCCGGAGAAAAAGAGTGCATCGTAATGTTAAAACGCTTCTTGATTTCCCGCAGCAAATTCGTGTAATAGCTGAACGGAAGGTTCGGGTTCGTCCCTCCCTGCATGAGGATTTCCGTTCCTTCTACATCAAGGGTCTCCTGAATTTTTTGGAAAATCGTCTCATCCGGCAGCACATAGCCTTCCTCCGAGCCTGGAGGCCGGTAAAAAGCGCAAAATCTGCAATAAACGTCGCAGATGTTCGTATAGTTGATGTTGCGTCCGATGACGAAAGTCGTAATCGGCTCCGGGTGCCATTTTTGCATAATTTGATTGGCGGTGTGGCCCATTTTTTCTATTTGGTCGGATTCGAACAGCGTGATGCATTCCTCTACATCAATCCGTCCGCCAGCCGAAGCTTTATGTAAGATGCGATCAATCGGTTTCACGTCTACTCACTCCTCTTTTTCAAGCGTTTGTATACGCTTATCGTAACATATTTTCCGCCGAACAGTCACGGCTAATTGTGCCAATACCTAAAACTTACAGACGGGAATCCGTCCAAAAAAACCAAACAGCAACGCGCCGTGTACACTTCGCGTTGCTGCATATGCATCTAGCCCCGGAGCGCCTGCTCCAGATCCTCAATTATGTCCTCGATATCTTCAAGCCCTACGGAGTAGCGGACGAGACCGTCGGTGATGCCGCGCTGCAGCCGCACTTCTTTGGGCATGGCAGCGTGGGACATCATAGCCGGATAAGAGAGGATGCTTTCTACGGCGCCCAAGCTCACCGCAACGAGCGGAATCCGGACTTTGCTAAGCAATTTCTTCGCTTTTTCACCGGAGCCTACGTCAAAAGAAACGACAGCGCCATAGCCGAAGGACTGCTTCTCGTGAATGTCTCTCCGCGGATGGTTCGGCAGCCCAGGGTAGTACACGAAATCGATATCCGGCTGCTCGGACAGCCATTCGGCAAGTCTGCGCGCGCTTTTCTCGGATGCTTCCATACGCGCCTGCAGCGTCTTCATTCCGCGAATAAGCAGCCAGGAATCCTGAATGCCGAGCACGTTGCCCATGCCGTTCTGGATCTGCTTCATCCGGCCCCCCAAGCTGTCATTCGCTACGACGGCCAATCCGGCCAAGACATCGCTGTGACCGCCGAGAAATTTCGTCGCGCTGTGCAGCACGATGTCAATGCCCAGCTCTATAGGGCGCTGGTGGTATGGAGTCATGAACGTGTTGTCGAGCATAGTCAGAAGTCCGTGCTCTTTGGACCACGCGGCGACTTCGCCGATGTCGGTAATTTTGAGCGTCGGATTGGACGGCGTTTCGATGAACACGGCTTTGGTGTTCGGACGCAGCGCGGCCCGCACCTGATCCATATCGGTCATATCGACGAACGTCGATTCGACGCCCATGCGATTCATAATCGTCGTCAGCAGACGGTAAGTGCCGCCGTACACGTCCTCCGTACAGATGACGTGATCGCCGCTGGACAGCAGCATGAAAGCCGATGAAATCGCCGCCATGCCGGAAGCGAACGCAAAGCCGCGTACACCGCCTTCCAGAAGCGCGATGTAATCTTCCAAAGCTTGGCGGGTCGGGTTGCCGGAACGCGTATAGTCATACTCCGGCGAAACTTCGAGATCCGCCTGATGAAAAGTCGATGCCTGGTACAGCGGCACGCTGGACGCCCCTGTCGTTTCGTCGATTTCCGCGCCGAAATGGATCAACCGGGTCGCAAATTTGCCGTGCGGCTTGCGGTTTTCTTTATCGTGAGCGCTCATCGGGCGGCGCCTCCCTCCAGCTCCGCTTGCGCAAGGTCCAGCGCGCGCGCCAGGTCGGCAATCAGGTCATCGACGTGCTCGATGCCCACGGAGAACCGCAGCAGGCGGTCGTCGACGCCTACTTGCTGGCGGATTTCCAGCGGAATATCCGCATGGGTTTGCACGGCCGGGTACGTCATCAGCGATTCGACGCCGCCAAGGCTTTCCGCGAAGGCGATCAGCCGGATGTGGCGCAAAACCGGCTCGACCAGGCGTGCGTCCTTCACTTTAAAGGAGAAGATGCCGGTGTTGCCGCTCGACTGCCTGTTTTGGATCGCGTAGCCCGGATGGGACTCAAACGCCGGGTAGAACACTTCATCGACGAGCGGATGTTCCTGCAGGAACTTGGCGATCGCCGTCGCATTGAACTCATGGCGCTCCATGCGCAGCGCGAGCGTCTTCATGCCTCTCATGAGCAGCCAGCTGTCCTGCGGGCCGAGCACCGCGCCGATGGAGTTGTGCAGAAAAGCCATCTGCTCGGAAAGCT
Source organism: Paenibacillus sp. sgz302190 (assembly GCF_059820445.1). NCBI lineage: Bacteria > Bacillati > Bacillota > Bacilli > Caryophanales > Paenibacillaceae > Paenibacillus > Paenibacillus sp. sgz302190. The sequence continues at coordinate 156,330 of NZ_JBZYAO010000014.1, read as the reverse complement.
CTTTGCCTTTCGTGACGATCAGTCCGGCGAGCACGTCGTTGTGACCGCCCAGGTACTTCGTCGCGCTGTGAATGACAATGTCCGCGCCAAGCTCGATCGGCCGCTGCAGAAATGGCGTCAAAAGCGTGTTGTCGACGATAGACACGATGCCCTTTTTACGGGCCCAGGTACATACAAGCTCAATATCGGTAATCATCATCAGCGGATTGGTAGGCGTCTCGATCACAATGCCTTTCGTATTCGGCCGGCAAGCGGCTTCCAAACCGTCCAAATCATTCGTATCCACGTAGCTGGCCGTCACGCCGAAGCGGCTCATGATCTTTTCCAGCAAGCGGTACGTTCCGCCGTACAGATCCAGCGATACGATCAGATGATCACCCTGGCTGAAGTAGGCGAAGATCGTTTGCAGCGCAGCCATGCCCGATGAGCAGGCAAAGCCTGCGTCACCGGATTCCAGTTCGGCGATCGCGTCTTCGAGCACTTTGCGGGTCGGGCTTTTGGTACGCGCGTAGTCAAAACCAGTGCTTTGTCCGAGCTTCGGATGGCGGAACGCGGTAGCTTGATAGACCGGGAAGCTGACCGCTCCGGTTGCGGGCTCGTTTTGTGAACCGATTTGAGCAAGACGACTTTCGATTTTCATTAAACCTGTACCTGCCTTTCTGATTTTACGACATTCAAGTCATATGGCGTTTGCTGGTAAACGTAATAGTTCAGCCAATTGGAGAAAAGCAGGTTCGCATGCGCTCTCCACGTATTGTAAGGCTGTCTGGTCGGATCGTCGTTCGGGTAGTAATTGCGCGGAATGGCAATGTCCAAACCTTTGCTCACATCGCGGTCGTATTCCCATTTGAGCGTGCAAGCGTCATACTCCGAATGGCCGGTTACGAAAATGTGCTTCCCGTCTTTCGTCGCGGTAATGTACACGCCCGCCTCTTCGGACGAGGACAAAATTTCCAGCTCCGGACATCGCTCGACATCCTCTTTGCGAAATTCGGTATGGCGGGATTGCGGCGCGTAGAACACTTCGTCAAAGCCGCGCAGCAGCTTCGTATTCGGCACCCCGATCGTATGCGGGAATACGCCGAACAATTTGTTTTCCAGGGAGTACTTGGGAACGCCGTAATTGTAATAAAGCCCTGCCTGCGCAGCCCAGCATATATATAGTGTCGAAGTGACGTTCTCTTTGCTCCAATCCATAATCTGCGTCAGTTCTTCCCAGTAATTGACTTCTTCGAAGTCCATCTGCTCGACCGGCGCTCCGGTAATGATCATGCCGTCGAGCTTTTCGTCCTTGATGTCGTCAAACGTTTTGTAAAATTGCTCCAGATGCTCGACGGACGTATTTTTGGAGGTGTGCGTTTTGGGGTGCAGCAGCACAAATTCCACCTGAAGGGGCGTGTTGCCGATCAAACGCAGCAGCTGCGTTTCGGTCGTTTCTTTCATTGGCATCAAATTAAGCAAGGCAATTTTCAGCGGGCGTATGTCCTGGTGGTACGCCACGGTTTCGTCCATGGTGAAAATGTTCTCTTGGTTTAAAATTTCTTTGGCCGGCAGGTTGTCGGGAATCTTGATCGGCATACTGTTCACTCCTTTTTTTAACATCTGCATGGTGAAAATAAAAATGGCCTTCTCCGCGACGAGAAAGGCCATACAAGTTCATTGTCAATGTCCTCTCTCATCTCTCAGAATTCGCGTATCCGCGTTCCGCAAGAATTAGCACCGTGCATCCCTTTGAAAACAAAGGTTTGTCGGTTGCCGGGTATCATCGGGCCAGTCCCTCCACCTACTCTTGATAAGAAAAGCAACTATTCAGTTGTCTTTAATCATACTATAATTTTCGCTTATGTCAAGGATTCTGTTTGCATGGACTTGTTAAAACCGGCAAAATTGGTAATGTCCAACACCCGACAAGCCCTTGATCCATACATTATTCTAGAAGCCGAAAGGCATATGAAAAATCGAACTTTTTGGCTTGAAACGCCCATAATGAAGGGTTATACTAGACAAGTATTCGAACAAGAACCGACAAAGGGGGGAGTACGCGTGGACGGAGACCCGAGGAGTAGAAGCTGCACGGAATATACACAATTTCATATGGCAGGAATGCAGCCGGTGCTTCGTTCAACCGTAGCCTCTTAACCATACGGAGTCTGCTTTGGCACGGCTGCTTCCATTCGAAGGGGTGGAATCAGATGAAAACACGATGGGTACAAGACGGCGTATTTACTTTGATTGAGGATGTGACCGTCGCGCTAACACCTCCGGAGAGCGGCTTTTATTGGATAGATGCAGGTGTGGAAGATCTGGAGATTTTACAACCTTTGTTTCATCTGCACGATTTGGCCGTGGAGGACTGCTTAAGCGAGGAAGAACAGCGTCCCAAGATTGAATTTTATGACTCGTACTATTTTATCGTTATTAACAGCATCCGGTTTGACGACGAAGAAATTTTTCTGCGCGCGCTTAATATTTTCCTCGGCAAACATGTCATTATTACCGTCACCAAGCAAAAGATCAACGAACTCCGCGCCTTGAAGCCGTTTCTTTGGGAAGAAGAAGTGAACGGCGCCGACCGTTTCCTCTATCATCTGGTCGATCTTGTCGTCGATAACTACGTCGCTGTCGGCGATCGTATCGAGGCCAAGATTGAAAAGCTGGAAGAAGACATTCTCATGGCAACCAAGAAGTCGCATTTGAATGAAATTATCGGACTTCGCTCGGAAATTTTGTGGCTGAAAAAGGTGCTGGTCCCTCAACGCGACGTGATCGGTACGCTGAATAAAAAAGATCTCAGGCTGATTGACCATCAGCTGCAAAAATATTTCGGCGATATTTACGAAAATGCCGTAAAAATCGTCGATACGTTCGATACGCTCCGCGATCTGATGGGCAACTTGCGAGAAGCTTACCAGTCCAGCGTAGCGAACCGGGCGAATGAAATCATGCGCGTGTTTACCGCGCTGACCACGATCTTCATGCCGCTCACGTTCATTACCGGCGTGTTCGGGATGAACTTCGAAAGCATGCCCGGGCTGCACATCCCGTACGGCGGCGAAATTATTCTCGCGTTCATGGCAGCGCTTGGCGTCGGCATGTATGTGCTGTTCCGCAAAAAAGACTGGCTGTAAGCGCTGCTGGGCTCGTTGGTCCGGCACACCGCAACAATTGAACCTCCAATCCGCCGACACGGCGCCTGGAGGTTCTTTTTTGCGCGGATCAGCCGATTTTGATTTTCGCGAATTTTCGTTTGCCTACTTGAACGATATCGCCGTCCTGCGGCGCGATGTTCGCATGAACATCGGACACTTTGTGCTCGTTGATTTTGACGGCTCCCTGCTCGATGCTGCGTCTTGCTTCCCCGTTGGACGTTTGCAGCTTCAAGGCGACGAGAAGTTTAACAACCGAAACGGTTCCCGCTTCAAGCTCGCTCGCCGGCAAAAGCACCTCCTCGACATGCTCGGGCAGCGCCCGCTTTTGAAACACGGTGACGAAATGGCGCTCCGCCTCTTCCGCAGCTTGTTCCCCGTGGTACGTACGCACGTATTCTTTGGCCAGCCTGACCTTGGCGTCTCTGGGATGCACCGCTCCCGATTGCAAGCCCTGCCGCAGCTCATCCAGTTCCCCGTCGGAGATTGACGTCGTAAGCTCGTAGTATTTCAGCATCAGGCTGTCGGGTACAGACATCGTTTTACCGAAAATTTCGTTCGCCGGCTCATCGATTCCGATATAATTGCCGAGGCTTTTGCTCATTTTTTGCACGCCGTCCAAGCCTTCCAGAAGAGGCATCAGAATCGCCACCTGGCCGTCTTTAACCTCATACGCCCCCTGCAGCGTTCTGCCCATCAGGATATTGAACGTTTGATCCGTGCCCCCCAGCTCGATGTCGCTTTGCAAAGACACCGAATCGTACCCCTGCATCAGCGGGTAAAAAAATTCATGAATATGAATCGGCTGATTGTTCGCGTAACGCTTGGCAAAATCATCGCGTTCCAGCATGCGCGCCACGGTCACTTTGCCGGCCAGCTTCAAAACTTCCTCGAACTTCAGCTCGCCCAGCCAGGAGGAGTTGTAATAAAACTCGGTCTTTTGCGGATCAAGAACTTTGTACAGCTGCTGCTGGTACGTCAGCGCATTCCGCTTGACATCTTCGTCCGTAAGCTGCTTCCGCGTCTCCGATTTGCCGGTCGGATCGCCGATTTTTCCCGTGAAATCGCCGATAATCAATTGGACTTCGTGGCCCAAATCCTGAAACTGCCGCAGCTTTTGCAGGACTACCGTATGCCCGATGTGAATATCCGGCGCAGACGGGTCGAGACCGAGCTTGACTTTAAGCGGCCGGCCGGAAACAACCGCATGCGCAATTTTACTGCGCAGCGCTTCTTCCGGAACGATTTCCGCGACACCGCGGCGGATTGCACGCAGCTGGCGGTCCACTTCCCGCTGCTGAGCCTCAGTAAGGCGATCTGTTGTATTCATACGAATTCCTCCCGTTTATAAAAATAAAAAAGACAACCTCCAACGTCCACAAAGGGACGAGAAGGTTGTCTCGCGGTACCACCCTAATTAAAGGGAAACATGCCCGCCAACACGCCGGCGCACATTTCCTCTTTCACTTCGATTCAATAACGGCATTTGACTGCCGGGTACAAGCTACTGATGCCGGTTTGGCACGTTCCCTTTACCAACTCGGGACTGTAATTCGGATTTCATGCACGCATCGGCTTGCACCAGCCACCGACTCTCTGCAGCAGTCAACATGAATCTTACTCGGGGATTCGCCCCATGTCCGTCATCGCTTTCGCTATATGAAGATTAGAACCCATTAAAGCATATTCTATTTAGCCTGTCAAACCTAAATTTCCGGCTGTCCGGGTCGCGCTCTCCTTTTCCCTGCGGAAACGCAGACGCAGCAGGCGCAGCCATTCGTATGCGCGGTCCAGCTCCTTGCCTTTCAGCTCCTCGGCGGAGGCGATGCGTTGGAGGATGGGCTTCAGGTAACGGTGGCCTTCCGTCTCGAAAGCGTTCCACGCCTTAATCTGATCTTCCTCCGGGATCACAGTCAGCTCCGCTTCGATGAGCGGCTCCATATCGTAGCCCTCCCGGTCCAGATCTTCGATCCATAGCAGCACGTCCCGGCGCTGCAGCGGCAATCCCTCTTGCAGATCGGCCAGTGAGCCGCCCGACGCGACGATTTCCAGCAGCCGGCGCTTGTTCGCTTCCCGGTCGAGCTCATCGCGCAGCTTTTGCTCTTTTTGCGCGGTCAGCCAGGCTTCGAACCGGCCGGGGTCTACCGCCTTCGCGACCCAGTCGAGCGGAAAGCCGGTTTCCCGCGGCAGCCCGGCGGTCAGCTTCAGCACATCGGCGCCGTACATCGCCGCCTTTTGCCCGCCGAAGCCGGGAATTTGCAGCAGCTCGTCCGCAGTCTGCGGGCGAAAAACAGAGATCATGCGCAGAACGCGGTTCGTCGCCAAAATGTAAGGCGCCTTGCCTTCGCGCGAAGCCTGCTCTCTTCTCCATACCCGCAAGCTCTCATAGGTCTCCTCTTGCGGATTGGTCTCGCAGTAGTAGGCGAGCATCTGCGTCATCCGGGCTTTGCCGGACAGGCTCTGGCCCGATTCCCAATCCCCGCGGATCAAGGGGCGAAAGCCTTGGCGGATTTTGTCCCGCAGCCCCTGGCGAAAAGCCGTCAGCATCTCGTCCCAGCTGATCCCCTCGTACCATAGCTCCTGCACCTTTTCGCCCTGCTCGTCCCTATCGTGCCAAAGCACGCTCCATATGCCCTGGTCCTCTCTGATTGAAACTTGCGCCGATCTGACGCTATGATCCCCCGCTTCCTTCTCCAATGTGTTCAAAAATACGACGTTCATTGCACTCCTCCTGACTATCCCTATAGTTTGTAGTTCGGAAAAAACAAAAAGCACCTCTCCTGCGCCGCCTGGCGTAAGAGAGGTGCTTCCTCTTTTCTGAATATCCAAATCATACCATGTTCGCCGTCCGGTTGCAAGATAAGTTTTGCTAACCTGTATTTTCAGGTATAATCAGAATACTACGCCAAGCAGATGGAGGGCATTATGTCTGAATTTGATTTTTTATACGACCACAAGGAAGAAACGACGACCCGGTTTGTTTGTTTTGTCGGCGAGACGCTGCACCGCTTCGATCTTGCGATTATGACGACGACCCGCTACTACGGTAAAAAGATGGTGATCGACCTGCAAACCGGGCGCAGCGCCGTCATCGGTCCGGACGATCTGGCCGAGGAAGGCTACCTGGAATACGCTTATAAAATTAGCGAGGAAGAGGCCGAAGAGCTGCGATCGTTTTTATCGGAAGTGATAGGCTCGATTCATTTTACGGATATTTAACAAGCGCGCTGGGAAAACTGGAAAAAGCATACACAGCGACTTAGGAGACCGGCTGGCGCACCTAGTGGAAGGCATACAGCTGGGAGCTGCGTGCGGTGGTATGCGAAAAGGCGGATTTATGCGACGTGAGCGTGAGCGGCAGGCATTTAGGCGGTCGCTATTCAAAAAACAACTCCGCCCGCCGGCTCTTAGGTCCGAGACACAGGAGGCTTTTTCCATGAGCAAAGATTTCAGCGAGCAAACCGACAAGCAGCCGGACGGCTTCATTCAAGAAAGCTGCCGCGAGTCGGCCGATCTGGCGACGGTGGAGTCGCAGCGCAACGACCTTGCCGCCGAGGAATTTCCCGAGGGCCCTTATGGCACCAGCCTGCCTCTGGAATCGCTCGGCAAGAGCACGCCTTGGCGGGAGGACCAGCGCTCGCCCAGCCCGTTTTCGTACGAAAACCGCGAACTGCACGAAGGGATGCAGCGGAACTATCCGGGCGACCATGAAACGCATGATGAGGCCGCAGACGAATGATGAACAAAATCCCCCTGTTGGGGGAACCAGAGGCGGCGCCAGCCGAACTTTTCCTGCGCGCCTCTCCAACGCAGATTGCGTCGCTGCGTAGCTGGGGGGGCGGGACGTTGGCGGCCGGACAGAGAAAAAGCCTGCAAAAGTGCAGGCTTTTTCTGCGAAAATGGTTCATTTGGGCAAAAAACCTGCGAAAGTGCAGGAATTTGCGATGAAAATGAATCTGAGCCTATGCTCTCGGCGAAAAGCCTGCACAATTGCAGGAATTTGTTCCCGACCAGCGTAGCAACGAGCTAAAAGATGTATTTTTGCAGGTTTTCTTCGCGCCAGTCTGGCAGATGGTACGACAGGCTCTGGCGTATGGGTTTCTGGGCAGTCTGAGGCCTGAATTATTTTCATTTTGTGGTAATTTCTATCTATGACGTCTTGGGAGTTTTTGCAGGTTTTCTCCCCTGGCCCCCAGCCAAGCCGCCTATGACTTCCCGCTGTGCAGCGCAGCAAATGCCCCCGGGAGAGGCGCACGTTTGCTAAGGGGCAAGCCGTTTTACCAGCGTTAGCACTACCGTCTTTGTGCGGCGGTCCAATAATGTCCTTGATGGCGGCAGGGGATTGAGCTAATCCCCCTCTCATGACGACGGCCCGCCGATGTTCGGCGAACCCGATCTTGTTTCAGTTAGTCCAGCTTGCCGAAAACCGCAAAATCAATATATGATGTGCTCGACCGACCGCCGTCATACAGCGCAATACCGCACGCCGGGAGCTGCGAGCAGTAAAAAACCAGCCGAAACTCTTTCGCTAAGAGTCCGGCTGGTTTTTTTAGGTTTATGCGTACCGGTCTTCCTGCAGCCACAAAATCGCAGTTACACCGCGCGGATAATATTTGCTGCCCGTTATTTCTCCGGAAATAATTTGATCGCTCCAGCTCCATATTGACAGCTCCGGATGCGTGAGCCAGGCCGTATGGGCGGCGTCCGCGGCAGCGCCCTGTTCCTCCCATGGGAGGTCGAGAATTTGCCGGGCGACGAATTGGCACAAATAAATTTTGCTCAGCCAAGAATTGTTGCTCGTGGACGAAAGCTTCCATCCTCCGTCAGGGAACAAGCAGATGTCCGGGACCAATACCGTCTCGAGATGCTTTTTGAGCGCCTTGATGTAAAAGCCGTAGCGCCCGCTTTCGTCCAACGCCTCGCGGCAGCCGGTGAAATAAGGGAACACCAGCCCTTCGATGGCGGGTATAATTTTCGAATCGTTGCCTTCCCCGACGACTGCCGGAATGTAGCCTTTCTCGTTGACAAAACCGACCAGTGTCTGCACGCATTTGAGCGCTTGCCCGCTTGCGGTTTCGGCAAGGTCTTCGCGGCCGTTTTGCCGGAAAATATGCTCCATCGCCACGTAGGACGCCCAGCATTTTCCAGCCATGTAAATGTTGTTGCGCGCCTGTCCAAGCGATACGTCGAGGCTGTCGTACGTCGTAATTTCGGCCCCGCCCATCGTGCGCGTGCTGTCCAGCGCCATGATGCCGTTGCGCAGCTCGGGGTTCGGGTTATCCCGGTTCAGCATGCTTTGCAGACACTGTTCGAAGAGAGCCAGGTTTTGCTGCAGCCACTCCCTGTCCCCCGTTTGCTCGACGTACACAGCCCCGCACAAGATCCAGTTTACAAGCTGCTCATGCGTCATGTGTGAAAAGCAGCCGGTCAAGCCATACAATTCGTACGAGGAATAACCGGGTCTGGAAAGCGTGTTGGCCACGCCCATATCGTGGGTAAAGCTGATGCCGCCGGGATATTCCGCCGATTCGCCGGGAAAACGGACACGGTCTTCGTAGCTGTAGCGTTTGGAGAACATGTCGAGCTCGTTTTTGACTGTCCACGGATTGAGTTGCAACTCGTAGAACAGTTGATCGACGGTCAGATCGAACGTGTTCATCATGCGATATTCGCCTTCGTTGACGATCCAAAACGGCTCGTCGTCCATGTCGAGCAGCTGCGTGCTGCCGTAGTAGCTGCGGATCGCGTGCGCGAGCATAAATTTTTGATCGGCCGATAACCGGGAGGCTTCGATGCGCTCATCGGCCTTCGCCGCCAGCGCGCCGAGCTCGTCGAAATGATCCAAAGCGTAACCGGCGACCGCTTCGATGTTTTTGAACAGACGTGCATATGTGTAGGAAGCGTCATATCCTGCGGTAACGATGCCCGAGCGGTGAAAGCAAAGCGCGAAGCGGTACGTCCGCTTTTCGCCGGCAGGCGTATCCATGAACAGCGCCCCGACGGTACCTAAACCGAAGGTCAGATTTTCGGCGGGATGAACGGTCAAAATATCCTCAATGCTGAAATGAAGTCCCGAGCGCACACCCGCATCCCGTGACACGATCGCCGTATTGCGGCCCTGGCCGACGCCGGCAATGCCATCGCAAGTATCGTCAAGCCTGCGCATGGAGCTGTACGGATCAGTGCCCTGGTAACCGAAAAAAGCTCTTCTCGGCGCCGCTCCCCGCGTATTATCGACAGTAATCTCGGCCAGAATGGCCGGCACCAGCGCCAGGCGTAGCGCTTCATCCGCCGCCACGCTTGGATCCGGGACGGATTTCACGGGCGAAATGAGCCGGAACTCCAAGTCTCCCGCCCGCCACGAATCTGTGCTGACGCGGAATTGTCTGGAGACAGATTGCCTCGGAAAAGGAAAAACCACTTTCGGCTTGTTCGGATTCGGGTCCGGATTCTCGATATCATAACGCGCGCTCTCGTCCCCGACGGCTTCGAAAAAAGGAAAAGCCTCATAGGTACCGCCTTGAACGGACTCAAGGCCGATATAAATATTTTGGCCCGGAGGCCGCCCTTGCTCCAGATCAAAGCCCCCGCTTTTGCCCGGAAAACCTAGCGTAAAGCTGGCGAACGCCCCGACCGGAGAATGATGTGTATTGAAAAATGAATTGGCTGGCATAACAGATGCTCCTTTCTGCTTATGCTTTTATCATACGTCCACCTTTCCGGCTAGCCCATGGGCAAACCTGCACTCGATTTGTGCAAAAAACGCCTCACCCGGGGCGTCCGTATCGGGGGCCAGCCTTGCGGCGCCACAAACTCGCACCGGGTGAGACACACTCTGCGTGCGCAGCTCCCTGCGCGCGGTGTTGCGCTGCATGCCGGCGGTCGGTCGACGCCCCGGGAGGGCGCACGTTGCCCCGGGTGAGGCGTCCGCTTCGACGCTCATGCTATAATAAGGAAATAATATCCGCGTAAAAGGAGCGAGCATCATTGCGCATGGAACATCTCCCCGCCGGGCTTGAACATAGCGTAAGCGGCACTACGCTGCCTGATTTGCACATGTCGTTTCGCCTGTTTGCCGCCCACCGCCGCAAAGTGAGCGCACAGTGGTCTTTCCCGGAGCATAAGCATGCCCTTTACGAAATTAATATCGTGTTGGAAGGTTCTCAGCATATGCGCGTGGAGGGTAAGGACTATAGGCAGGCCAAGGGGGATTTGCTTTGGATTTTACCGAACCGGAAACATGCCAGCCTGGGTGCTGCGGACGGAAATACGATGGAGTACGTATGCCTTCATTTTGAAGTGGACGATCCCTGGTTCCGGGCCCAGCTGAACCAGTTGAACGAAGGGCTGTACCCGGCGGGTTCTGCGCTGGAAATTGCGCTGCGCCCCATCCTGAACGATGTGACGGACGCGGCCAAAGAAGAAGACGCCTCTGCCGCCAACCTGAAGCTGCTGACGCTGCATGCTTCTTTTCGCTTGTTCGGCGCGCTGAGCGAGCTGCTGCTGCAAACGGAGCAGAGGGCGGCGGGCAAAGCGGGAACGACGGAGCTCGCCGAACAGCTGGCGGTCAGCATCGAGCAAGCCTGGGCGCAAAACGGCGGCGCGGATGCGGGCGATGTCGTGGCCCTGCGGATCGAGCAAATCGCCGAGCAGCTCGGCTACAGCCCGACGTACTGCAACCGCGTTTTCCATAGAGCATACGGCATTTCCCCGCGCCAATATTTGAGCATGATCAAGCTGCGCAACGCCAAGCTTCTGCTCATGGACCCGGCGCTTTCCATCGAACAAATCGCCGTGCAGCTCGGCTACAAAGATTTGTCCCAATTCAGCAAGCAATTCAAAAGATGGACAGGCATGTCACCAAGCGCATACAGGCATCTGTCCTATTGAATGGCGGAGAGGCGGCCTTTGGTGGCGCTGCATCGGCCTCGCCCGCACTGCATCGGCCCTCGCCGGCACTGCATCGGCCCCCGCCGGCACTGCATCGGCCCCAGCCGGCACTGCATTGGCCTCGCCGGCACTGCATCGGCCCCAGCCGGCACTGCATTGGCCTCGCCGGCACTGCATCGGCCCCAGCCGGCACTGCATCGGCCCCAGGCACTGCATCGGCTTTCGGTTCTACAAGCCAAGGGAGACGCCGCCCCTGATTGTACCGACGCCATAAACTGTCGGATAAGCATACGCTAGAGGCAGCGCATCTGCTTGGCAATGCGTAGAAAGCCTGCAATAGTCAGGCTGTCCGAGCAAGTCGCGACACTCTGCGAGGGCTAGGGGAACGAGCGTGGCTATTTGGAGGACAGCCGCTTTTTCTGGGCGCGCGCATCTCCCGGTTCAGGTTGTGAAACCGCACAACTGGGCTGGAAGCAGCTTGCCAGGGAGAAAACCTGCGAAAGTGCAGGTTTTTCCTCTGGAATCGGCTTATTTTGGCGAAAAGCCTGCAATAGTGCAGGAATTTCCACTGAAAGTGAATCTGAGCCCATGTCCCCGCTGAAAAGCCTGCACTTTTGCAGGAATTGTTCGTGGACAGCGATCAAGGACGCAAATTCATGTATTTTTGCAGTTTTTTTTCGTACAGCCAGCCAGGCAGATTATAGCTATCTCCTCTAACGTTGGGGTTTTTCAATAATAGCCTGCAAAAGTGCAGCTTTTTGCTCGTTGAGACGCTTGCCAACGAAACATTCCTGCAAATGCGCAGGTTTTCCAGCGCATACATGCGCTCAGACCCGTTTGCATCCGGAATTCCTGTACAATCGCAGGCTTTTCCGCCAAACGGACTGCTTTCGCGGAAAATGCCTGCACTTTCGCAGGTTTTGCGGGTTTTACGGGTTTTGCGGGTTTTGCGGGTTTTGCGGGTTTTGCGGGTTTCACAGGCTTTCCGGGCGGCCCAGCCGCGCTTCACAAGCGACCGCACCGGCTTGGGCGGCAGTTGCTTCGAGCACACCTCCCGCGCAAGCCAAAAAACGCCTCAACACCACGACAAAAGTGGTGTTAAGGCGTTTTAAGGGGCCCAGCCGCCCCCGCAAACTATTTGCCCAGCAGCTCCAGGTGCTTGCCGATGTGCTTTTGCAGCCCTTCCGCAAATGCTTCCTCCTGCTCGGAGAGCGTGCGGAAAAACTCGTCGGCGAACTGCTTGGTGCCGTCAGCATTTTTCGTCTGCAGCAGCAGGCCGTACGTAATGTGCAGCAGTTGGCGCGCATTGTTTTCGTTCATATACTCCGGCAGATCCGCGTCGTTCGTTTGATCCAGCGGCGCGATAGCGGCGATGTCCGTCGTCACATGATAATAAACGGTCGCTTCTTCAAAATGCTCCAGCGCATATTGGTGCATGCGGCGGTACAGGGACGGATTCGCCTTGGCAACGACGCGAACGGCTTCAAGCCAGTTGGTGCCTGCCGTTTTCAAATGGAACAGCCCCTTGGTGTACTGCCCGATCAGCGGGAACACGCTGAACTTGTCGCTGCCCGAGTGGATGCTCAGCTTGAAGCCAAAATGATTGGCAATCGCCACGTGGCTGGCAAGCTCCTGTTCGAACTGGGCGATATCTCCGATGTAATCGATGCCTTTTTGGAACTCCCCGCAGAAGCGCGGCGCCATGCTGAAAATCGTTACGCCGCGCTCGTGCAGCTCATTGGCTACCAAATAATGGGCCTCCGGCGAAGTCGGCGTCATCGTTTCGTCGATGGAGATTTCAAAATCGACCTCACGGTCCAGCGTTGCGATGTACTTGCGGAAAATCGCTTCCATAAAATCGACGGCTGCGCTGTAAATCAGCACGTCTTTTTTCAGCGTTTGCGGCGTAAACGTCAGGCTCGCTCCTTGAACGGACGGCGCCTGCTGCAAATAACGCGCTTCATAGCGGCTGCGCACATCGGCGGGAAGCTGCTCGTATTTGGCCGCCACTTCCGCTTCGGTCAAGGAGTCGATCGTATTATCGATGTTCTCCGAGCAGTCCAGCGTCAGCATCGTAAAACCGAGCCGCAGCGCGTATTCGATGTCCTCTTCCTTCTTCAGATGATCGCCGTCCGCGCCGAAGCCGTCCCGGTAGCCTTCCTGGAATACGGCATAGCAAGCGGCGTCCAGCACGTCCTCATAAGTGCGGCCCGTCAAGTTCAGCTCGCGGATGCTTTGCTGAGCGAGTACGGGACGAATGTCCTTTCCGCGCAGCGTTTGAATGTGTCCGGGGCTGGCGATGCCCAGGCGGTCGCCGAGTCCCATCGTCGCTACCTTAGTGCCGAAAGCTTGCGGCGCCGTATAAGGCAAAAATTTGTTCAGCGTCAGCCTGTTCGCATGCGTGAGAGGGCAAACTTTGCCGCCGTCCGCGACTTCTCCGTCCAGCTGATCGTACAGCTCGCCGTCTCCGGTCGCCACGATCCGTTTGCCCGCTTCCGTCTTCACCATCACTAAAGCCGTATTGCCATACTTCGCCAAAGATTGGGGATACGCTTTCACAGCTTGCGAAACAAATGAGGAAATACTGCCGGATTTCACTGCTTCAATAAGTTGGTTCATATTTAGAATCCTCCTTGATTGCTCCATTATGATAATCCGATCATATCGCAATTTAAGCAATATTTCTCATCATCTATTCCGATTTTTCCTGAAAACTATTCATATTTTTACTTTCATTCATGATATAATAACGACGGGCAGCCCTCATCCAAGGAGGAAAACGATATGACCCGCACAGTTACCTACGGCAATGAAGAAGGGCCTTTTTACATTCAGCACATTCAACGGTCCGGTTCGTTCGAAAGAACCCAGCATATGCACGAGGTTTTCGAGCTGTATTATTTGTATGAAGGCGAGCGGATGTATTTTATCCGCGATCGCGCTTATTTGATTTTGCCCGGGGACCTGGTCCTGATTAACCGGCGCGAGCTGCACGCTACCGCGGATTCGGACAAGCTCGGCCACAAGCGGGTCGTGATGAACTTCAGCGAGCCGTTCCTCGGCGGGTCCATCACGGAAGCTCCCTTTTTGCTCGATGCTTTTACTTACGGGACCCCTGTGCTGCGCCTGGACCCTACGGAACGGCGCACCGTGGAGGATATTCTTGGCAAAATGGTGCAGGAAGCCAAGGAGCCGCTGCTCGGCCAAGCTTTTTCCCTGCGGCACCGCCTCATCGAGCTGCTGCTGTTCACGGCGCGGTTCGTCCGCCTGCATCCCGTCCAGGCGCCGGAGCATCTCAGCCCGCTGCACCGCAAAATATCGACGATCGTCCGCTACATCAATACCCGCTTTGCCGAGCCGATCCGGCTGGAAGAGCTGGCGGAGCGGTTTGAAATCAGCCCGGCTTATTTGAGCCGGATGTTCAAGGAAATTACCGGCTTCGCGCTGATCGAATACGTCAATTTCGTGCGGGTCCAGGAAGCCCAGCGCCTGCTCGCCGGAAGCCAGGACAAAGTCATTACGATCGCCGAGCAGGTAGGGTTCGGATCGCTGGTGCAGTTCGGGCGGGTGTTCCGGCAGATATCGAAAACGACGCCTCTCCGCTACCGCCAGTCCTCCCGCAAAGAGTTGGACAAGTAGCTGGAAAGTCGCCGCTGTACGCCGGATAAGCCGCAGAATGCGGCCATCCCCATTACCTGTGTCTTATTGCTTGGGAGGGTAGACTCCCTCCAACGCGATGATGAAGTTCATGACCGCGAACGGCTGCATGTTGTTATGCGGCTGACTGCCCCCCATAGGGGTAATCGCCTGCGGGTTCATCGTCGTATCTAATATGTCGGAATAAAATTGGAACCCGCCGCGTCCGGACGCGCCCGCATTGGCCCAAATGGCCCCTTCTGCCGTCATTTGATCCGATACTGTCTGCGCATTAGCCAAATGATTATGAACGGGCATTTGATCGTACAACAAAGTCACCGTCGCCTCTCCGCCCTTTTCGTTGTACTTCCGCGGCGTAAGCCCTGCGCCGCCGCCCCAGTGCATGGGTGCCCGTCCTCTAAGATCGGGCAGAGCGAACGTCGTTCTGCCGTCTCCGCCGTAAACGTTTCCGATTATAGAAAATAAAACAGGGTTTACCTGAACCTGCATGATTTGACCGTTGCACAGCGCCCAGCCGACCGGGGCATAATTGCCTGCAAACAACCGAATTTCTCCAACGTATGGATCCATATGCTCATCCCTTTCTCCACATTTAACTTCTAGGCGGGAATAACCCTTCTACAGCTATACAGAAATTTAACACTGTATAGGGCTGCATATTCACGTGCGCCTGACTGCCTCCGGCATTAGCCAACGCGTTGGGAGCCATCGCGGCATTCGCCGTCGTCTCATAGGGTTTTACGCTGGCCGATGTTCCCCAGGTATTGTCCGAAGGGGCTGCCGAGAGCGCACCCGATCCTCCTGTCGCCAGATGTGTGTGCTGAGGCATTTCATTGATAGTTAAAGGGTGCGCTTCCTCCCCGCCGGCTTGACCGAACGGAGTGCCCGCCGATACGTGAACCGGAGTACGTCCTTGCAAATTTGGAACGGCAAACGTGGTGCGCCCGTCGCCGCCATATGTATTTCCGATCACCGCAAACAGCGCCTGATTGTGGATAACCTGCAGCAGCTGTCCGTTGCACTGTAACCATCCCCTAGGGGCAAAATTAGTAGGAAACAACCGAATTTCCCCTACAAAAGGTTCTGCCATGAATGATCCTCCCCGCCTTTTTCAAATTAATTTTGAGTAGGATAAATGCCTTGTAACGCAATGATAAAAGTAAGGGTAGAGAAAGGCATCATGTTGTCATGTGACTGATTGCCTCCAGCTATTCCGATTGCCAAGCCATTCATCGTCGTATCTGGAGCCGCGTTGGAATATTGATTTTTGGTGCTCTTGGCCCAAAATGCATTAGCCGGGCTGGCCAACGTCCCTTCAATACTGGAGCTATTCGCATTATGCGTGTGAGCAGGCAGCTGGTTTAGCGTTAAGGTTACTTTTTCCACACCGGTCTTTTGCCCAAGCGGGTAAAAAGTGCCTGTTGCCGGGTTCTGGCCCGTGTGCACAGGGATTCTCCCCTGCAGGTCCGGCAGAGCGAAGTTCGCCCGCCCGTCTCCCCCGTAAGTGGTTCCAATTAAACTATACAAAGCTTCGTTGTCGTTGATAGGCAGCAGTTGCCCGTTGCACAGCGCCCAGCCGACGGGGGGATAATTGCCGGAGAACATGCGAATTTCCCCCAAATATTGATCGCTCATGTAAAATGCTCCTCTCTCTTTATAGCTGCCATGCCATTGCAACGTAAGGAAATGATTCTCCGGTGACCTTGAATCCGAGTCTTTCGTACAAACGCTTGGCCGGATTATCCCCGAGCACATGCAGCGTGACCGATCGGCCGGATGCGGCGGCCTCCTGCTGCAAACGCGCGATCACCGCGCTCCCCAGCCCCCGGTTGCGGTAAGGCGCCAGCAGGGACAAATCGACAAGGGCGACAGAGGATTGCCTGGACACAATCATCCGCCCGATCCTCACACCCTCATGCACGATGATCTGAGTGACGGCACCCGGGTACTGCATAGCATAGGATTTTGTCTGAAGCTCGAACTGCATACGCAAAAAAGCTTCTCTTTCTCCGGGCGGCCATCCCCAAGCTTCCATCTCGCTATGCCTCGTTTCCGCATAAACTTCGAACAAAAAGCTGTCGTCCTGTGGCAGAGCTGTTTCTAGCAGCAGCATAGCACCTCCAATTGTCAGTATCAGGAATGATCTGAAACTAAAGTACTATTCTACTATAGATAGCAAAAGAACTTTTTGTCAATTAATGTATATATTTGCGATAACAAAAAAATCCGCTCTTCTCTATGAGAGAGGAACGGATTTGGGTAAAACCGCGGATTTGCTAATTTTCCGATGTGTTCATCCTGCAAAGCGGGTTACCTTATGAAATCGATCAGGGGATCAATGTCTCGCTTTGATCGGACTGACGGCTGGCATCATGCGTCCGGGATGCTTCCTCGATGTCTGCAAACGCCCAGAATGACGGCTGTACATCAGACCAGGACGGAACGGAAACTCCCGTCAACGGCCCGCGCTTGAGGATGCGGTTGATGATGACGACAGCCTCCGCCCGCGTCAACGCCTGGTCTGGCCGGAACGAGCCGCCGGCATACCCTGTCATGTATCCCTGCCCGGAGACAGCGGCGATTTGGGCCGCGGCCCAGTGCTCTTCGGCGTCGCGGAAAGCCGGCTTCGCCGCAGACGGATCCAGATTCATCCATTTTACGATAATCGCTGCCATTTCGGCGCGCGTGATGGAAGCGTCAGGCTTGAAGCTTCCGTCCGGATAACCGGTCAACAGACCCGCTTCCTGTCCGCGGCGTATCGCATCTGTCGCCCAATGCCCTTTATCTACATCCGTAAAGGTCCGGGACGCAGCGTCCGACTTTGTTCCCGCCGCAGTCAATCGGGACATTATAGCGCTCATCTCCGCTCTGGTCACGGCCTGCCCGGGCCTGAACGTACCGTCCGGATAACCGTTGATATAAGCCTCGTGGCGCACAGTTTCACTGCCCGCGGATACAATCGTAAACGTACTGAATTTGTTGACATCGATTTTAATGCCTGCAAGGCTGCCTTGGGTACCGTATACAAGTTGGCCGCGCTGCAATACCTTTTCTCCGTCGGAGTGTTCGATATACACACCGAGCGTTGACAAAAACAGCTTTTTTTGTGCCGCATCGCCGGGAATAGCGCTCGGATCAAGAGGGAACGTCAATTGAACGGGCACTTTCGGCAGGTTCGTTTCAATCGTCATCGGCATGCCTACCATGCGCACCTCGCCCGACTTGATAGCTTGACGCACCACATCGGCGGTAATTGTTCTCCCTTTTACAGCCTGCTGCTCTTCCTGCTTCCGGATAGGCACAATGTTGAAGTAGTAATCCTGGCTGCCTGCCAAAGTCTTAAGAGTATCCTTGGAAAGATACAAGGTTGCATGATCGGTGCGAATCTCGAGATTGACCGATTTGTCCGATAAAATCGGGATCGCCTTCGCAGGCAGCGTAACCTTGACGACATCCGCAGGATCGTCCGCAAGGTCGTCTATCTTGACTATCACCGTATCCTGATTCGCCCGAAGCGCGCTGGAAACGGATTGATCGATTTTACCATCGCTCAAGAGAAGCGAATCGACTTTCTTCCCGCCGGCCTCTTCCCGTACAATATCGACTAGCTCGACTGTCTGCGAGCCGCCCGCAGCTTCGACCAGAACCTTCACCTGCCGGACGTTGGATGGAGAGCTGCTTCCGCTCGAGCCGCCGGACGAAGAACTGCTCCCGCCGGAATCGCCGGACGAATTGAGCACAACGATTTGAGTCTTTGCATGTATGCCGCCGTAGGTAGCCTCCAGCACGGAGGTACCGGGGCTTTTGCCCGTAACGCTGCCTGATGCCGACACGACCGCGCTGTCGCCCGTCAACGCGTAGCCTGCAAGCAAGGTTACATCCGTTTGCGAATTGTTGGAATACTGAGCCAAAACTTTTGTCTGGCGATCTTGGCCAACCTTGATTTGATAAGTCGGCTCCTCGAAGGCCAGGCTGATGACAACGGGCGTTACCGTCAGTGCACTCTGAGCCGTTTGCCCGCTGTAAACCGCCTTGATGACAGTTTGGCCGGAAGCCAACGCTTTGATGATGCCCGGTACGGACAAATCGGCGATTTGCGCATCGGCGGCCTGATAAGCAGCCTGAGCCGTAACGTCGACTTCATGATTGTCGGAATACTTCATGATAACCTGAAACGGAATCTCTCCGCCCTCAGCTACCGAGTAAGAAGACTGGTTGAATCGCAAGCCCGCAGGTTTCGAAATCACTTGAACGGTGCGCAAAATTTCCTGAGCCGGATTGCCTGCAAGATCGAGCGCATTATAGCGCAGCACATAAGTGCCGGCGTGATTGACATCAACGAAGCCGGTCACTGTGGCTAAAGCCGACGCCGGGTGCTCATCCTGAACTTGCGCTCCAAGCTCCGTATAAGCCTCCCCTTCAACAATCGTAACGTCGGCGGCGCCGTTCAAAACAAGCGTCGGCGCCGTTTTGTCGATTCGTATTTCCGCCGAAACAGGCTCGCTCGCATGATTGGACGGGTCGATAGCTCTGGCGAAAAAAACAGTCAGCCCTTCCTGCGAAACGACGACCGGAGCGGTGTAGCTGCTCCACACTCCATCGGCTCCGAGCTTGTATTCGATTTGATTGCCCGGGTCGCTGGCGACTGTGGCGGTTACGTTTTGATTGGTCCAGCCGGTATCGCTAAGCGTTATGGAAAGATGATTGCTTACAAGCACATTGTGAAGCGCTCCGATATTGTTTAACGCAGCATCGGCGGCATTGCCTGCCCTGTCGGCGATTATCGCTCCGTTTAATGTCAGGAAAGCGGATGAGACACCGATCCCGTCTGCGTCCTGGTCCTGCATGCGGACCGTATAGCGGAATTTCAGCTGACTTGGCGTCACGGATTCGGCATATACGGCTTCAACCAACGAGGAGCCCACCTGCAGTTGAATGGAGGGGGTCCCTCCTGAAGTATTCAGCACAACCGGCTCACTGTAATTCACCGTAAAATCGAGATTCGCGCCGGCACTGTATGTGCCGTTCGCAGGCACGCTGACCGAGCTCACCGTCGGCGCAATCGTATCCACCAGCACCGCATTCGTGCTGCCGACGCTGTTCAGCGCAGCAACCGCATCGTTGCCGGCAGCGTCTTTGACTGTGCTGCCGTTCAGTGTCACGCCAGACCCGGCCTGAATGCCGTCTGCGTCGTTGTCTCCGGCCTGCACCGTGTATCGGAACAACAGCGCATTCGTTCCAGAGCCTGACACGTACGACGCTTGCACTGTCGTCGAACCGATTGTCACGGGCAGATATGGCGTGCCGCCTGCCGTATTCACCGTTACATTTTCACTGTAGTTAACGGTGAAATCCAGATTCGCTCCCGCTTTGTACGTCCCGTTCGCTGGCACATTCACGCTGCTTACCGTCGGCGCCACCGCATCCACCAGCACCGCATTCGTGCTGCCGACGCTGTTCAGCGCAGCAACCGCATCGTTGCCTGCAGCGTCTTTGACCGTTCCGCCGTTGGCGGCTATCGCACTGCCGACCGCTATGCCGTCGGCATCCGCATCGCCGCTGAGTACCGCGTACCGGAACAACAGCGCGTTCGTTCCTGAGCCTGACACGTACGACGCTTGCACTGTCGTCGAACCGATTGTCACGGGCAGATACGGCGTGCCGCCTGCCGTATTCACCGTTACATTTTCACTATAGTTGACGGTGAAATCCAGATTTGCTCCCGCTTTGTACGTCCCGTTCGCTGGCACATTCACGCTGCTTACCGTCGGCGCCACCGCGTCCACCAGCACCGCGTTCGTGCTGCCGACGCCGTTCAGCGCAGCAACCGCATCGTTGCCTGCAGCGTCTTTGACCGTGCCGCCGTTGGCGGCTATCGCACTGCCGACCGCTATGCCGTCGGCATCCGCATCGCCGCTGAGTACCTCGTATCGGAACAACAGCGCGTTCGTTCCTGAGCCTGACACGTACGACGCTTGCACCGTCGTGGAACCGATTGTCACGGGCAGATACGGCGTGCCGCCTGCCGTATTCACCGTTACATTTTCACTATAGTTGACGGTGAAATCCAGATTTGCTCCCGCTTTGTACGTCCCGTTCGCTGGCACATTCACGCTGCTTACCGTCGGCGCCACCGCGTCCACCAGCACCGCGTTCGTGCTGCCGACGCTGTTCAGCGCCGTCACCGCAGCGTTGCCGGCCGCGTCTTTGACCGTGCCGCCGTTCAGTGTCACGCCAGACCCGGCCTGAATGCCGTCTGCGTCGTTGTCTCCGGCCTGCACCGTGTACCGGAACAACAGCGCGCTTGTTCCTGAGCCCGATACATACGACGCATGCACCGTCGTGGAACCGATTGTCACGGGCAGATACGGCGTGCCGCCTGCCGTATTCACCGTTACATTTTCACTGTAGTTTACGGTGAAATCCAGATTCGCTCCCGCTTTGTACGTCCCGTTCGCCGGCACATTCACGCTGCTCACCGTCGGCGCCACCGCGTCCACCAGCACTGCGCTCGTGCTGCCGACACCGTTCAGCGCAGCGACCGCATCGTTGCCTGCAGCGTCTTTGACCGTGCCGCCGTTCAGTGTCACGCCAGACCCGGGCTGAATGCCGTCTGCGTCGTTGTCTCCGGCCTGCACCGTGTACCGGAACAACAGCGCGTTCGTTCCTGAGCCTGACACGTACGACGCTTGCACCGTCGTCGAACCGATCGTCACAGGCAGGTACGGCGTACCGCCTGTCGTATTCACTGTTACATTTTCACTATAGTTGACGGTGAAATCCAGATTCGCTCCGGCTTTGTACGCCCCGTTCGCTGGCACATTCACGCTGCTCACCGTCGGCGCCACCGCGTCCACCAGCACCGCGTTCGTATTGCCAACGCTGTTCAGCGCCGTCCCCGCATCGTTGCCGGCCGCACCTTTAAGTGTGCCGCCGTTTAGAGCCAGCGCAGCGCCGACTGTCACACCATTATTATCCAACTGACCACTCTGCAGCGTGTACCGAAAGATCAATGCTTGCGTTCCCGAGCCGGATACATAAGAGGCATTGACGGGAGAGGAGCCGATTATCAGCGGCAAATACGGCGTGCCTCCCGACGTGTCCACGGTAATATTTTGGTCAAAATTCACTGTAAAGTCCAAATTTTGCCCGGTACTGTACACGCCGTTAGCCGGAACGGATACTGACGAAACAACCGGATTGCTCGCCGCAATGTCATAGGTGACGCTTAACGTCGGCACGTTGCTTCCTGTTTCCTTGGAGGCGATGGCGAATTGGCTCGTCCCCCCCGAAGTGCTGCCGCTCAGCACCAAAGTCGCGATTTTATCGCCGGACAACTGGCTGTTTATAAAGCTTTTGACATCAATGATCAGATCCTGTCCTACTGTAATGCCGGACGTAATATTGGACGCTATGTTCACATCCTTGGAAGGAATCGTTGTCGCGTTTTCCGTCCAACTGTCGTTATTAGACCCGGATACATTCAAAAAAGGGGCAGCCGTATTCTCACCCAAAGCCGTTACACGCAGCTTAAGCTGTGCGCTTGAAACGGTTGCACCGTTCGGAATCGAAGTCAGGTCGAATTTCAGTACCGTCTGAGCGCTCCCGTAAGCGACGTCGTAAAAATTGCCGATCCAGTTAAAGTTCTTGAAATCGACGGTCGTATCGCCTGAGGGATAGTGCCCGGAATTATCTACGTAATAGTCCGCAGTCGTGGACAATGACGCCGTCGTCGACGCGTAACTGTTATACGCGGGCAGCAAGCCGCATACAAGCAGCGCAAATACCGCCGATAAAACCGCCTTGCCCGTTCTTTTGTAAAGCCCTTTCATAGTCGCCTCCTTAAATTTTGAAAACCCAGGGTGGGATTTCAGTCACTTTTCGCCGGTAAATCCCTTTTTTCGCCCCGCTCTTCGTTCAATACTGACAATTCACCTGATGAAAAAGCAGCGTTTTTTAGCTGTTTATAGGTCTTTTTTATCATTTCTACACTTTTTTCCAAATCCCTTTTGCGTTGGCGCAAAAAAATAGAGACACAGCCTGTTATTGCCAAACGGCTTGTCTCCATTGTTTTCCTTATCCGATTAATTTTACCAAACTGTTAAACTCAAGCTCTTCGAATTTTTGAAGTGCGGCGCTCTTGTTGATTTTCCAAACGCATTCTTCAAAAACGCATTGAATAGGAACATCCACTTTAATAGTTGCCAAATCTTTGGACAAGTGCAGCATGTCCGTGTCATTTTCGATTTTTGTTTTAACATTAGCCGATAACTGTTCCATATTGTCCAATACGCCTTGGACGGAACCGTATGTTTTAATAAGCTTTTGGGCCGTTTTCTCGCCAATGCCGCGCACACCCGGGTAATTATCGGAAGTATCACCCATAAACGCTTTTACATCGATAATTTGAGAGGGGTGCAGCTCTTTCTCTTCCCACAAAGCAGCCGGCGTGTACACTTGATAATTGGATTTGCCCTTTTTCATGATCACGACCGAAATGCGGTCCGTAATGAGTTGAAGCATATCATGGTCGCCGGTCAATATGAGCACTTCCGTCTCGGCGCTGATTTGGCCGGCAATCGTGCCTATACAGTCGTCGGCTTCAAAACCGGGCGCGCCGAAATTCGGTATCCCCAGCGCATCCACAACCTCTTTGACCAGGCTGAACTGGGGGACCAGCTCTTCCGGCGCCTCGGCCCGGTTCGCTTTGTAGCCGTCGTACATCTCGGTCCGAAACGTAGAGCTGCCCAAGTCCCAGCAGCAGAGCAGATGCGTAGGTTGAAACTCCTTGATGGCATCGAACAAATAATGAATAAAACCGAAAATGGCGTTCGTGGGGATGCCGCTGCTCGTTTTGCGGACATACCCTCCGTACGATTGCGCGTAAAAGCCTCTGAATAATAAGGCCATGCCATCTACAATTAAAGTGCGGTTCTTGTTTTCCATATTTCCACTCCGACAATAAATTATGTACCAGTATTAAACATACCAGACCTTTACGCCGATGAACATAGATTTTATAAATATTACTTGTGGCAATCTATCCCATATCGCACCCATACGCTCATTTCGCCTTCTTCCAGTCGCCAAACGACAAAAGACCATCGGGATCGCGGATTACCCGGTGGTCTTTCTCAGCCCAAACACTTTATCGATTTAGCCTCATGAGGGAGTCCGAGCTTCCGCTTATTGCTTGGTTACACGAACATCATCAATATGGAGCGTTGTGCCTCCCGGAGAATCGACGTAGAAGCCAATATCGATCTGACCGTTCGTAACCATAATGTCGCTAACGCTGACATACTTCCATACACCGTCATTGCTGATATTGGCATATATGGCAGAACCGCCGTAATTTTGAATCTCCGCTCGCGCTGTTGTCGGCGTCGTATTTTTCATGCGGACCCATGCTTCGAATTTGTATTTCACGTTGTTCACTGGAACGCTGATCGTCTGATGAATGCTTTGCTTGTAAGCGCCCGGCGCATAAAAGTAAGCGCGCTTATCACCCGTCCATGGCGATTCCGGGGGATTCGTTGTCGAGCCGCTATCAACGCCGTAAGCGACCGCTTGCGTACCGGGATGCCATTCGGTCCAGTTGCTGCTCTGGCTCGTATCGCGTTCAAAGCCGCCATTGTCGAGCAGGTTCTGCTCGGAAACCGGCGTTCCCGCCGCCGCTGTCGAGAGCAGCATACGATCCAGATTAATGCTGCCGCTATCGGCAGCATCATATTTGAACGCGATGGTGTTAGCTCCTGCGTTCAGCGACACGGTTTGAACGTTGTCCTGCCAAACGTTCCAGTTGCTTCCCGGACTCGCGAAGCTCGTTTGACCCAACTTCGTTCCGTTCACATAGGTGCTTAGCGTCTTCGCAGCGTTCGTGCCGTTGGCATAGCGCAGCGCGACTTGATAACTGCCTGCGCTCGGCACATTGACATTGTATTTCACCTGCGCGCCGGGTGCGCTCATGCCGTCGACAAATGCGGCGCCGCTGTAGTACCAATGATTCGTGTCCATACTGCTGCCTCCGGAAAGCTCGGCGCTCTCTGCCTCGTATTTGCTTACCGCAGGCGCGAACGGCACCGTGATGTTGTCGATGCTAACGTTACCGCTATCGCCCGCTTCACTGTAATATTTGTACGTGACAACGTTCATGCCCGCCGTCAGGGGCAGCGTCTCGGCTTGGGTCGACCACGTGTCCCAATTCGCTAAATTCGCAAGCGACGTTGACTTTACTCGCTTGCCATTGACGAAGATGCTCATCGTCTTGGCCGAACCTGAAGCGTTAGCATAACGCAGCGTAACGTTATAATCGCCGCCTGTTTGCACTTTCGGATAAAACGTCGCACCCGCTCCCGCATTGCCGAGCCCATCCACGAAGCCTGTTCCCGTGTATCCGGTATGGTTCGTGTTCACCGTCGCTTTAGTTGACGCTGTGATGCCCGAAAGCGATGCATCTTCAGCTTCGTATTGCATAACGGCCGCGCTCACGGAGCTGCTTCCGGTCACGGCGATGGCCTTGGCGGAAGCTGCTCCCGCCGACAATTTTACGAAAGTGACGTCGCCGTATACGTCCTTGCCTTTCGCCCAGCCTTCGCCTGAAGCGGCTTTCAATGCTTCCAAGCCGGCATAGGATGCCATGGCCGTACTGTTATTCGTCACCGCGGTTCCAGCAGCTCCGTGGAGCTTGATGATATAAGATTGCAGGGCAGGGATGTAGCTGCCGCTTTTGGCCCCTAATGTGAAGCTAAGCGTACCTGAGCCGTTGTCTTGCGCAGTCATATTTTGCTTGAAATAAGTGCCGTTCTCATAGTTATAACTGGCTCCGTCATCGTCATAATATGTGAAGCTGCTTTGCGATGTATCCGGGAATACATCCACATCGACGGAGGTCACGGAAGATTGTCCTATATAATCCTGCACCTTTTGCGTAGGAATGATCGCTCCTTTTTTGATAAAAAGAGGAATATCTGTCAGCGTATCCGGATTCACGGCGTAGTGAATCGTCTGACCGCCGGTCAGCACATTGCCGCGCGCATAATCGATCCATGTGCCGGACGGCAAATAAATATCTTTGGCGGTCTGCTTTTTATCCACTACCGGAGCGGCCAGCAGCCAATCGCCGAACATCCAGGCGTCCGTATCGTTTTTGACATTCGGATCGGTCGGATAATCCTGCATGAGCGGTCTTACAAGCCCATTTCCGTTCTCGTAGGCGCTTCTTTCATAAGCATACATGTAAGGAATCAGGGAGTAGCGCAGCTGAATCGCTTCTTTGGCCGCTTCCTCTGCGGTCGATCCAAAATACCAGGGCTGGCGCTGCTGGTGATTGTTGCCGTGAACGCGGAAAACAGGCGTAAGCGAGCTAAACTGCATCCACCTTGCATACAGGTCCGGATTCGGATTGTTCGTCGTGCCGTCCTGCTGGTTGAACCCTCCGGTATCCATGCCCCATTTCACTTGGCCGTTATTTACGGATGACAGCATAACGGCTCGCTGCTCCTGCATGCCTGCCGCCCAATCGATGCGTTCCCCCTTGTTGTACTGAATGCCGATGTCGCCAGACCAGAGCGTCGTCGCGTAGCGCTGTGCGCCCGGATAGAAGGTGCGCGCTGTTTGCCAAACACGCTGCGCATTGCCCGTATAAGCGCGCTGACCCTCGTACATCGTTTGCGACATATGGCCCGTCGTGAAATTGCCGAACCAATAAGTCACTCCGCCCGATGATACTTTATCCGTCTCATCGTTCCACCATCCCGCAATGCCTTTATCCAGCGCGTCCTTGGAGTGATTCCAGAACCATGTCCGCTCGCCGGCATTGTAAGGATCGATGCTGCGTACCTTCACGGGGATGAAATAGTCCTGATATTCGCTATGTCCCGGGTAAAAATAGCCGCCGTTCGCCGCATCCGTCCCTTGAATCGTCGCCGTGTTCGAAGCATCCTTGGTCACGATCCGCGGTTTCGTTATGCCGATCATTTTGATGCCTTTGGCATCCATTGCCGATTTGAGCGCCGTCGAGGCGGCGGAAGGAAAATTCGTGGTGTTCCATGCGAATTCGCCGTAGTTGTTCTCCCCGTACTTCTTCCAATCGTAATCGAAGGCATAGGCGTCGATGGGAATGTTTTTGGCGCGGTACGTATCGACATTATTCGTAAATTCCGTTTGATTCGTATCCCACTCGAAATTCATGAATCCCAGCGACCACTTCGGCAGCATCGGCGGTTTACCGGTAATCTCGGCGACGCCGGACATAATATCCTTCGGCGTGCCGAGCATGATGTAATATTCGACGTCCTGCTTCGTATAGCGCCGTCCTTCCGCAGGCGTGCCGCCGTAGTAAAACTCCATTTTACCGGTAGCATCATCCGTGTACGGATAGCCGCCGTCGCTGTCGACAAGCAGACCGTAACCCGCCGTACTCCAAATGAGCGGCCCCCCGGAATCTCCCTGCTCGCCGGCATGGGCGGCGTGACTGGAATTGTTCCGCAGCAGGTCGCCGCCGCCATCGAAAGCGTTGAAGCTGCGGATGCCGTACATGTTGTCCCCGCCGGCATGAACGAAGCGAACGCCATCCGAAAACACCCCGCCGCTGGAAGGTTCCCAGAACAGTGCCGTACCGTCCGGCTTTTTCACCGTCATGCGCACGGGATTTTTGGTGATCTCGATCTTCATATTCGGAGTCGTGACCGTCATTGGATTGGAAACCGTATTTATCGTCGCTCCGACGGCCGCCCATGTTTTGTTCGGGTCCAGCATCGGCGTATCCGGGCTTGACGTCACGCCATTCGGACGATAGTCCACCTTCAGGATGCCGTTCTGTACAGCTTGAATGACCAGAATGTCATCGCTTGGCTCCGCGCCGTTATCAACGGTTAGCGTCAAAGTATCCCCGGAAACGCTCGACGAAAGCAAATTGCCGAGCGAGCTTACATAAGCGCGAGCAGGGGGCGCGGGAAGAAAGGTAAAGGTAGAGCCAATCAGCGTGCATACTGTCAACATAGAGAGGACGCGCGGAACTTGATTGTTCCGTAGACTCATGATTGATACCGCCTTTCGCTTTTGGAATGCGGGAGGGACAAGCCCTCCCTGCTTTTATTGTTCTTGAATCGCGATGTTATCCAGATTAATACCGAGCGAACTGGTGCCGTCGTAGCTGACTTTCACCGTATTCCAGCCGGCATTCAGGGTCACATTGACCGCAGCCGTCCCCCATGTGTCCCAATTCGCTGTTTGCGGCAGCGATAAATCCGTCACCTTGGCGTTATTGACATAAATGGCGCGCGATCCGCTGCCGGCTCCCGAAGCATAGCGCACTTTCAACGCGAAGGTGCCGGCAGCTTTTACAGAGACGTCAAAGGTCACGGAATCGCCCGTTGTTTCGAAATTGTCCACGAAGCCCGTTCCTGTATAGCCGGTATGATTCGTATTCGTGGAAACGCCTGTTTGCGCGGCAAACTCGGCTTCGTATTCCACTTTGTTGACGCCGTTTAAGACGACCGATTGAGCGGACGCGCTTGCGCCGAGCTTAACATAGGTGAATTTCTGAACGGTATCATAGTACCAGCCTGCTGAAGCTCCTATTAGTGAGCTAAGCGAGCTATACGCTGTCATCGGCGAACCGTCTACAGTCACAGAAGACGGTTTCGTCGTGAACACTTGCAGCGTCTTGGCCGCATTGATCGCAGGCACGCTGACCGTCTCTTTGTTCAGACCATACTGCTCGGTGGACGTGAAGGTTTTGACCGAACCGCCGATATCGTCATTCCAATCGTAAGCCGTCGTACCGAGCGGATAAATTCTGAAAGCCAGGTTGGTGTAGCTTGTAAGGTTATTGCCTATGGTTGCGCCGATTTGGTATTGCGCGTTCAGATTCATCGGAATAATGCCGCCTGACTTCACAAACACAGGAAGATCATCCACGCCTGCGGTATAGTTGATCGTGCGCCCTCCCGGACGCTGCGCGCCGTACCAGAAATCGATCCAGTCCCCCTGCGGGAGATAGATGCTTTTGTTCGTCTCGCCTTGATTCATAACAGGAGCGACAAGCAGGCTGCCGCCGAACATATACTGCTGCGTCAAACCGTACGTATTGCTGTCGGTCGGATATTCAAGGGCCATGGCGCGCATCATCGGCACGCCGGTATCGCTCGATTTCTTCGCTTCGCTGTAAATGTAAGGGAGCAGATTCATCCGGGTATTCGTATATTTCGCAAAATGGCTAATAATGGTGTTGTCCCCTGTGCGGGCCTGCGCATTCCACGGAGAACGCTCTTCGTTCGTGCCTGAGCTGCCGTTGGCTTCGGAATGGAACTGCATCACAGGAGCAAAGGCAGCCATCTCGGTCGCGCGTTTATACAGTTCAGCCGTTGGATACGCGCCTGTGAAGCCCGCCAAATCCCAACTCCAATAAGGAACGCCGGACATCCCGGCGGTCAATCCGGCCGATACGGCCTGCTGAAATGCGCCGAACGTCGACTCTTGGTCGCCGGACCAGAAGATTTGATTCGCCTGCGCGCCTTGCGTGCCGGAACGGCTGAAGCTGACGGCATCGCTTTTCTTCGAACGCGCGTATTCGTTATACGCCTTCACGTACTCGTTCGGATACTGATTGCGCATTTCGTCGCCTTTTTTGCCGTTCGAGAACGTGTTCGAGCGTCCCCAGACCATCTCGCCGCCATCGGTTTTGAAGCCGTCGATGCCAACGCCGTCAAACAAATAAGCGCGTTTGGACATCCACCAGTTTTTCGCATTCACATTCGTGAAATCAAGCAGCAGCGAGTTGCCGAACCACTGGCCGTCCGGTATGCGGTATTGCCCGCCGCTGCCATTGCCTACTGCATAGTTCTGGGCAATCATGTAAGCCTCGTCGTTGTCCTTCTGGGTATAGGGCGTTGAGGTCCATTTCTGAATAGGCACTTGCCATAACACAAGTTTCATCCCATTGCTATGCACGTTGTCCGCCATCGCTTTCGGATCCGTCCATCTGCCGCCCGAAGGGAACGTGAAATCCGTGTAGGCAAACGAAGCGCCGCCTGTTTTGGGCGTATACGTGGCATCATTGAAAATATAGAACGTATTCTCATCGCTCCACTGCTCAAGAACGAGGGCCGTCGCCGGGATATTGTTGGTATTCGCGTTCGAAATCGCCGTCGATACTTTCGTTTGACGGTCCCACTCATTGGCCGACATCCATAAACCAAAGGCCCATTTCGGCAATGCCGCGGGCTTGCCGGTAATCGTGGCATAATTGCTGACGACGCCTTTCAAGTCATTGCCATAGATGAAGTAGTAATCGAGCGTCGAATTGGCGCTGCCTCCCGTATCCGCCGTAAAACTGTACATATCCGAACGTTCCGTCGCCAAACGGAATTTGGAATAATATGTAGAGTTTACAAATATACCGTAACCGCTGCTGTTCAGCATAAAAGGGATCGCCATATACGTGCGGTCATTCTGATTTTTGTATTGATTGTATACATATGTGTCTACATTATTTCCGCGCTTGCGGAAGTTGTTGTAGTGCTCGCCGAACCCGAAAAACTCCTCGGATGCAGGTGTGTAGAAATGATCTTCCACCTTGTTAATGATTGTGCTGCCGTTGGTCAGCCAAGCCAGGTTCCGATTCGTCGTGCTGTCATATTGGCGTGCGATAAGCGTCGTGCCGTCCGGTTTGTAGACGTTAAGCCGGAATGGATTTTTGTCTACCTTGATCTTCAGTTTGGATGTCGTAATCCAAGCGGTGGACGCCGTATCCGACACGGAATAGTTGCTTAATCCGCTGCTGAGCGTCCCTGTCCCTGTCGGAGAAACTTGCACGCGGAACACATCGTCTGCCGTGAAAGAAATATTGATTTTCGGTGTTAGCGTCCCTGTGTTCGGCACCGCGTTCAGTACAATACGGTTCGTGTTATTGGTCACGGAGCTAACGCTGCTGACAGACTCCCAGTCCGTTACCGTGAAGGTGAACGGTCCGATGGTCTTTTCGTTTGCGCCATCTTTGTTGCCATGAACGGTATAGGCGATCACATCCCCTTTGGCAAAGCTGCCAAGGTTTGCCTCCCAATACGTATTGTTGCCGCTGTTGTATTTGTAGGCCGCTCCTACCGGCGTCTGATTGACGCCGTTTTTGGTCCAGGTCACCCAAGCCGTTTGTCCGGATTCAATCGGCCAGGTCGTAATTTTGATATACACCGTCTCGCCCGCTACCGGATCTCTCGGACTCCGCTCGGTAGTCTGAATGTCATAAAGATCGTCAATCCCGTAGGGAGCGTGGTAGACGCCATCGATCGCATAAGCACTTGGAACAAGCAGGAAAAAACAGAGCAACAAAGAAGAACTGAACTTCACTGATGATAGTATTTTCCTTGCGAGCATGATTATTTCCCCTTTCATGTCGAATGATTGACAAACTATGGATGAGAACTGACCGACTGCTGCCGCATCGTCTTTTCCAAGCCTGCGCGCCTTCTTCCAGGCATCCCCCCTCTCCGGATTGGGCAGTCCGAACATAAGCTCTTCGAGACTGCCATGAATAACACCGCATATTTTCTGGCTGCATTTCCATGACGATCAACCTTCGATCACCAAACTTCCCGCTGAATCCCTGGTACAGAACATCACCTCTCTGTCCCTTAGACAGTAACTTCCTGGCAGCAGCTGCTCAACCTGCGCCGCAAGCGTCAGCTCGGAACCATTCAAGAGGACCGATTGCGCACTTTCCGGCCAATACAGAAGAAATGTCAACTGCTGCTGCACACTGCCCGACCAGCCCAGACGAATCCGTTTACCTTCCCTTTGCGCAGAAATGGTCACTTTGTTGCCCAAATCATCCTGGAATTCCGCTTGAAGCTCTGCCTTGACATATACGCGGAAACATAAGTGTTCATAACCATCCACCCGATTCCCGACATGACCGCCGAGTTTGTAATCCTCCGCCAAGTTGATCGCGATCACGCTGTCTTCCTTTTGGTAGACAGGAATTTTCTCGATACCTGCAGCGACTTTCAGCAGACGCGGGCCCGCAACTTCCTCCTGATCAAACAGCGAGAGCCATGTCCCCTCTGGGAAATAAACCTCCTTCACACGATGTCCCTCCTCCGTAACCGGAGCAACGAGCAGGTGTTCGCCGAACATGTACTCACTTATCATTTCCGTACAATGCGCATCGGCCGGATATTGCAGCGACATGGCGCGCATCATCGGCAGACCCGTTCGGCTCGCGCGGATGGCCTGATCATAAATGTATGGCAAAAGGTTCATCCGAATGTCCGCATATTTTTTGTACAGCTCAATAACGATCTGCTGTCCTGTCCGTTCGGCAATGTTCCACGGGGTCCGGTCCTGATTGAACTCGCCTTTCGTCTCGGCATGATATTGCATCACGGGGCAAAATGCCGCCATCTGGGCGGATCTCACGAACAGTTCCGCTGTCGGAATATCGCCATGAAAACCGCCCAAATCCCAACCCCAGAAAGGGATGCCCGACATACCGCTCGACAGGCCGGCAATCATCGAGGAGCGAAAAGCCTGGAAGGTCGAACGCTCGTCGCCCGCCCAATGCAGCGGATACCGCTGCGCCCCGGTGTATCCTGCACGGCTGAACGTAATGCCGCCTTCTTTGGCATGCCGTTGAACAAAATCATAATAACTGCCCACATACAAATTCGGGTATAAATTACGCATTTCGCGACCGGTGGAGCCATCGTGGAACTGGAGATCGTGGCCGAAGACGAACTCGCCGCCGTCGGTTTTGAAACCGTCCACGCCGATTTCATCAAGCAGATACTGGCGTTTATCGAACCACCATTTAACCGCATCAGGATTGGTAAAATCGATAATGTGGCAATCTTTGAACCAGTTATAAGGAAGTGTAAACGGCTCCCCTTGGGCTGTTTTCACGCAAAAGCCATGCTCAAGCAAAGTTATTTCATCGCGATCGCGCTGGCCATGGGCGACACCATACATAAACTTATGAATAGGTATCTGCCATAAAAGCACCTTCAACCCTTGGTTGTGAAGTTCTTCAACCATCCCTCGCGGATTCGGCCAGCGCCCCCACTCCGGGAATTGGAAGTCGCCATAGCGGAACGGCTGACTGCCGTCCTGCACCTCATACTGCGCATCGTTAAAAATATAGAACGTCGCCTCGTCGCTCCACTGCTCGATGACAAGCACTGTTGACGGTATCTCGTATTTGGCGGTTAACTCCGCTTGCTTCATGACCTCGTTCTGCGAGTCCCAGTTATTGCTCGACATCCACGGACCGAACGACCACTTGGGCGGCAGTGCGGGCTTGCCGGTAATATCCGTAAATTGTCCGATCATATCCAGAGGTTTCCCGGCAAATAAATAAACGACCAGTTGCTGATTCACCCGCGAAACGTCCGCTTCTACTTCTACCAAATCGGATAATCTTGTATGAAATCGGAACGTAGAATAAAGCGCTGTATCCACAAAAATGGCATACCCTCCCGAAGAGATGGCAAAAGGAACGGGCATGTAGGTTTTCAAGCCTTGATCCCGGTACTGGTTGTACACATACTGATCCACTTCCTGTCCGGAGTATTCGTAATGGGCAAAGCGTTCCCCCATGCCGAACCAGCGGTGCTCCGGCCTCGTCTTCATGTTGAGCCGCAACTTATGGACCGTTCCCGAGCCGTCGGTCAACGCTTCGATCAGCGGCTTCCCTTCGGCGGCGAAGCCTTCGGCAAGCAAACCCTCCGCGCTGCGCAAGGCCAGCGCAAGCTTCCCCTCGCGCACGCCGGCTTCCAGCCGTGCGCGTCCCATCTGCAGCGCTGCCTGCTGCACGCGCCGGGCGTATGCCCGTTCGCCCGCTGCGGCGAACGTTATCCGCACCGCGCCGCCGGCCTCGGCGCGGAATGCCAGCACAGACGGCTGCGCCATGTCTGCGCCGGCCAGCTCGACGACGAAGCCATCCGTCGTCTCGTACATCGCATGGACGCGCTCCAGCGCCGTCCATGACCGGACCTTAAAGCCATAAGTCGGCGAAACTGCCGACTTCCCCCCGGCCTGAAGCGCAAAAGCATAGCTGACCTCGTCACCCGCGAGGTAAGGGCCCAGCTGCGCTTCCCAGACCTTCTCCCCGCCGGCGAGCACTTTGACGACGGCCGGAACAGCTTGCGCCGCCGGAATACCGCCAACGACGGCCTGCACCGAAACCGCCTGACTCGGCTGGAACGGCTGCGTCAGCAGATGCACCACCACCGCATCGCCCGCTTCGGGCTGGCGGGGGAACCGCTCGCAAGGCAAGGTTACGTACGGATCGTCATAACCTGTAGGCATATGTATGAGCGCGACGCTGTCCGCGCTCGCGTGTGCGCCTGCGTCTGACACAAGCGCAGTCTGCGCCAATTCCATCAGCACAGCACACCATGTGCTGATGGGCGGCAGCCCCTGCTCGCGTCCTTGCTCTTGTCCTTGTCCTTGCTCTTGCCCTTGTTGCCCTTGCCCTTGCTCTTGCCCCTGCATCCGCTCACGCCAATAATCAAGCATCAGCGGCTCCTTCGCCGTCGTCATATCCACCTCATAAAGCGCGCCCTGCTCCTCTTGCAGCGCCTCTACCCGGGCCAGCAGTTCCTTCGCCCGCACTGTATCGCCTTTTTTGGCGTAGTACCAAGCCAAGAGGCAAGTCACATCAGGCCGCTCACAGCCGCCGAAATAGGTGTCGCTCTCCCACAGTCTAACGCCCTTGCCGACAAGCGTCTCTTCCAGTTTATACAGCGCCTCTATCAGAATTCGGTCTTCAATACCAAGCATTCCGAAGGGAATAGCCGCAGCGGTAATTTCTCCGTGAATCGCCGTATCCCCAAGTTGGCTGACAACCCTTCCATTTTTAATAAACTTAGCAAAAAGGAGTTCTCGTAACGACTTCATCAAATGCAAGCCTATTTCGCCTGCACCGTGCTGCATATTCGATTGGATGGCCGCAAAATATATGGCAAGGTGACTAAGATAGATGCCTTGATTTTCCCCTTGCAGCCAATGAGGCTGCGGTTTTTTCCAATTTGCATCGATCAGCCGAACCGCAGCATGAATAAACTCCTGAATTTCCGCGCCGAAAGATTCGTCATCACTCGCCTTAAGATACTCGCCGGCAGCCCACAGCACCAGCGCTTGATCCGTCAGCGCCGCTTGTTCCAGACGCTTGCTTCCGCATAAAACCCTTAACAACGGCAGCGCCCGATCCGGCTCTCCACGCCGCACGAACGCATAGCTTAAAAATGCCGCTTCGCGAAAACCAGCCTTCTGTCCGCCTATCGCCAGTTCTCCTGTTAAAGCATCGATCTCAACGTTCGCATACTGCTGCAAATCCGGTTTATTCACAATAAAATCCTCCTTGCTAACGTTCTTATTAGGGAAACCAAAAGGGGCAGTTGCCGCAACAATGCCCCTCCATGCCGACTCCAAGTCTGCCTGTTATTTACTTGCCAGCTTCTCAATCTTGGCTTGCGCTTCATTCAGCGCCTTTTCCGCCGTGTAGTCCTGCTTCAGCTTTGCTTTATCGATTTCATCGCCGATCGCTTTCGTCAAATCGCTCCATTTGTCCGGAATCGGACCGACTGGCGTAAGCACAAGTGTATTCAGCGCTTCAAGCACGACTTTCTTCGATTCAGGTGGCGTTTGTTTGAAATAAGCCTCCATCGCTTTCTCATCGGAAACCGCCGGAACGCTCCAGCCCTTCTCGATCCGCTTACTCACAACCGCAGGGTCGGAGGACATGAATTTAATAAACTTCCAAGCGGCTTCCGCATTCTTCGTTTTATCTGAAACGACAAGACCGTCGGCAAAGAAATGATGCGCTTTCTTCGTATTGCCCGGCTCCAGCGCAATATCCCATTTGAACGGCGCATCCGCAAATCGGCCGAAATTCCAAATACCGCCGCGCAGCATCGCGATTTTGCCCGCTTTGAAGGCGTTCAAATCCGCGTCCGGCTGGTTGAAGGTGTCGTCGTTCAGCGGAGGAGATACTTTATACTTTCTGGCTTTATCCAACATCCAGTTCAAAGCTTCGATGTTCTCCTTGCTGTTAACCGTTGGCTTGCCGTCTGCGCTCCAGATGCCTCCGCCGTTCTGCGAGATCGTTTTGTAGAACTCATAGAATTGGATCGGCGAATAAGTGCCCCAGACGCCGCTTTTGGCGTCGGTCAGCTTCTGAGCCGCTTCCAGCTCCTCTTTCCACGTCCAATCCGCCTTCGGATAACCAACCTGCTTTTTGTCAAACAAGTCCTTATTGTAGAAAAGAACGACATCCGAAAACGACTCTACAACCCCGTATTGCTTGCTATTGTATTTGAAAGAATCATAGGCGAGACCTTTGTAAATGTCCGGTTTGAACGCTGCGTCCTGCGCAATGATCGGGGTCAAGTCTTTTAATGTATTTTTGGCGGCATAAGAGACGAAGTTTTCGTATCCGACCTCGAATACGTCAGGCGCATCCCCCGATGCAAGCTGTGTATTGAGTTTCGTGTAGTAGTTGTTATAATCGACGATATCCACTTTGACCTTCACGCCGGGATTTGCGGCTTCGAACGCTTTCACCATATCGCCGAGCGTCTGCTCTTGAGAGCCGCTTGCGGTGTACTGCATGAACTTGAGCGTAACCGGATCTTTCTTCGCCTCCTGTGTTGCCCCCGGCGCAGTTGCGTCCTGTTTCGGAGTCGCCTGAGACGACGCTTCCGGTTTACGATCCGACCCGCACCCCGCTGCCGCAAGTGAAACAATGACGCTTAACGCAACGACCCAACCTGTTTTTCGGGCACCCATGCAGAACCCTCTCTTCACATGAAATTTTGTCTGAGTCTTCATTACCAACCATGCACGCCTTCCCCGCGGTAAGCGCATCCCCCCTCTCATTATCCTTTTACGCCACTCATGGTCATGCCCTTAATGAAATATCGCGATGCGAACAAGAACACGACGAAAATCGGAATAAAGCTAATGACATTGCCCGCCATCAAAATGTTCCATTCCGTCGCCCATCTGCCTTGCAGCTTGCTCAGCCCGATCGGAAGGGTCATCAGTTCCTTGTCGCTCGTGATGATAAGAGGCCATAAGAAATTGTTCCACGATGCCATGAAAGCAAAGATCGCCAACGTGGCTAGGGCGGGTTTGCTGAGCGGGAGTATGATACTCGCAAACACCCGTACATAGGAAGCTCCGTCCATCCTTGCCGCCTCGACCAGCGGATCGGGAATCGTCATGATATGCTGTCTTAGCAGGAATGTGCCGTAAGCGCTGAAAATGCCGGGCAAAATGAGACCCGGATACGTGTTCGTCAAGTGCAGCTTCTGAAAGACGATAAAGAGCGGGGTCATCGTCACCTGCATCGGAATCATCATCGTGATCAGGTAGAGTACAAATAACGGCTCCCTGCCCCGAAATGGAATTTTGGCGAAAACGAACGCCGCCATCGCGCACACAACCACCTGAGCAATCGTTGTCACGGCCGATACGCCAATGCTGTTGCCTAAGAAACGATAGATCGGAAAGTACTTGGCAATTTCAACATAATTGCTGAACTTGAATGTATCGGGAATGAGATTGGGCGGCATCCGAACGACCTCCAGGCTGTCTTTGAAAGATCCGGACAACATCCAAACAAACGGGAACACGAGAACGACAGCCGCTGCGAGCAAAATCATATGCGACAGCAGGTTCCGATATGGCATATATTTATCGGTCATAGGTAACCCACCTTTTCTGAAGCTGCTGTTGAACGACCGTGACTGCGAAAATAATAACGAACAAGATCCAGGACTGCGCGGAAGCAAAACCCATTTTATAACTTTGGAAGGCGTTTCCATAAATTTGCTGCACGAGCGTACTCGTTTGCCCGGCCGGACCTCCGTTTGTCATCACCAGCACCTGATCGAACAGTTGGAAGCCATTGATCAGCGAAATGACAAGCACGAAGAAAATGCTCGGCGTAAGCAGCGGAAGCGTCACCCGGAAAAATTGCTGAAATCCTCCGGCTCCGTCGATCGTCGCCGCTTCATAGTAGTCATCGGAGATATCCTGCAAGCCCGCAAGCAAAATCACGGTCACATACCCGATGTCTTTCCATACGCTCACTGCGATAATCGAGGGCATTGCCCATACGAAATCTTGAAGCCACACAGGACCTTGAATCCCGACCAGCGACAACAGGTAGTTAATGAGTCCGTTCTGACCATTGAGCAGCCAGCGCCATACGATGGAAACGGCAACCCACGAGGTGATGACCGGCACGAAGATGAAAATCCGGTACAGCTTAACGCCTCTCAGCTTCCGATTCAGCAGTACTGCAAACAACAAGCCGAACACGAGCACGGAAGGAATATAACCTACGATATATTGAAGAATGTTCAAAAGGGATGTAAGCGTTTTCTCATCATGCAAAGCTTCGCTGTAATTATCCAGTCCGACGAACTTGGCCGGCGTAAGCAAATCCCAATCGGTGAAGGAAATCACAGCCGAGGAAAGCATCGGGATAAGCTGGAAGAAAAGCAATCCCGCCAAACTTGGGAATAAGAATCCGATGATGACAGCCATTCTGGAAAATCGCTTTTGTCCTACCATGTCATTCTCCTTTTCCCGGCTCCCGAGAGAGGACTACTCCCTCCGTCTGACCGTACCTCTTTCCATAATCGCAAGCGGCAGCATGATTTCATTCGTTTCCTGCCCGCCGCTTCCCTGAATCATATTGATGAGATGTTCGGCTGCAATTGCTCCCTTTTCGGTAATATTTTGACGGATTGTTGTGAGGGGCGGCAGAAACATTTTGGACATCGATATATCGTCAAAGCCGATGACCGATATATCTTCAGGCACTCTTTTGCCCACATCCATCAGGCTGCGAATCGCTCCGAATGCGACCATATCGCCCGTAGCAAACACGGCTGTAATTTCCG
This sequence comes from Paenibacillus sp. sgz302190, assembly GCF_059820445.1. Lineage (NCBI taxonomy): Bacteria > Bacillati > Bacillota > Bacilli > Caryophanales > Paenibacillaceae > Paenibacillus > Paenibacillus sp. sgz302190. The sequence continues at coordinate 117,725 of NZ_JBZYAO010000014.1, read as the reverse complement.
GATGTTTACTTGCAATTAGTTGCCCTGCCGCCATCCCGTGCTCATAGCTCATCGAATCTTCAAACACATAATCCGGATTGTAGAAAAAGTTCGCTTCGCGTATTGCCCGCTTGTAGCCGAGAAAGCGTTTTTCCACGACACCGTCCCGGCGAATCGCCCCTGTAATCAACCCAATATTCGAATGCCCTTTGTCGATCAAATACTTCGTCGCCAAATAACCTCCGTACTCGTCGTCGATGCCGATCCGTTTAAAATAACTGTCGTTAATATAGCTATCGATCAGCACGATTGGGATGTTGATTTTCTTGAATCCGTCATAAAACTGCTCCGGATATATCCCCATCATAATAGCGCCGTCCAGGTTCCGCTGGACCGACAGGTCCAAATAGCTCTCGCCCTGATTCACGCCGGATAATAACAAATGGTAACCGTACTCGCGCAGCTTGCTCTCAATGCCGCTGATCATTTCGCTGTAGAAAGGATTTTCAAGAATGAGCTGTTTATGCGATTCCGTCTGCGGAATAACGATGCCGATGAGCTTCGATTGATTTTTGACCAGGCTTCTTGCAGAGAAATCAGGAATGTAGTTGATCGTTTCAATGATCGTCTTGATGCGTTCGATCGTTTCCGCCGACACCTTGTCAACCCTGCCGTTTAATGCGTAGGAGACAGTTGCCGTTGAGACGCCTGCGGCTTTGGCTACATCTTTAATGGTTGGTTTTTTCATTATTTATCCCTCTATTAGTTATACGTTTAACTAAATTATAAGGGATTCCATCTCATTTTACAATATGATAGCGCTTTATTTTTTGTGTAAAATCATTTATAGGTTTAATCGTTTAACTAAATTTTATGGTTTGCCCCGCGATTTAGAACTCTCTTTTCCGCCTGAACGAGCCTCTTAATCGGCAATAACCCACACCTTATCATCAAGATGTGGGCTTAACTGTGATTGAATCAGGATCACTTGCGGCAATCTATCCCATATCGTACCCATACGCTCATTTCGCCCTGCCCCCGGTTGCCCCACAAATAGTACGGCACGGCTTTCCAGCGAAAAGGCTGCGTATGCCGGACCAGAGGCCGGTACGGCTGATCCGCCCAGGAAGACGCGTCATCGGCGTGTCCTTCCCCTACAATGACGATTGCGCCTCCCGGAAATTGCTCCTCGCGAACGGCAGCAAGCCTGGAGTCCGCCGATATCGAAATCGCCGAAACGGGGCTTCCGTTGTCGATTTCTTCCAGGCAGTAGACCAGCGGCCCGCGCTGAATCGCAGCTTTGCCGGCATTGGCCCGGATCTGCGGGTTGGCTTCCAGCAATTGAATGTCCATCGCCAAATTCCATTCCACGCGATCCCCTTGCTTCCACACTCTCGCTGCCAGCGCATAGCCATCCTTCACGGTATACGGCTCGGGGGTCCCGTTAATGATCATGACGGCTTCGCCCCTGCTCCATTCGGGAATCCGAAGCGCGAGCGTTACCGGGGTTTCCGGCGCGGAATCGATCTCGAACGTTACTTTGCCGCTCCAGGGCAGTTCGGCACGCTGCTTCAGCGTCACTTCTCCGGCATCGGTTTGCAGCGACGCCGAGCTGCCGATAAACAGATGAGTATAAACGGTATTCGCCGGCTTGTCGACAGTATAAATATAGTCGTTCAAGGAGCTTAACAGCCTTGCCGCATTCGGAGGGCAGCAGGAGCAGCCGAACCATTTTTGCCGGACCGCCTTGACGTGGCGTCTACCCGGATTTTTAGCGCTCGCCTCCGGCCATACTTCAAGCGGATTCACGTAAAAAAAGTGCTTGCCGTCCAGCGCCATACTGCCAAGCACGTTGTTGTACAGCGCGCGTTCCATCACGTCTGCATACTCGCTCTTAGGCTCCAGCTGCAGCATGCGCTGCGCGAAAAAAATAAGCCCGATCGATGCGCAAGTTTCCGCGTACACCGTATCGTTCGGAAGATCGTAGTCGAAGGAGAACGCTTCGCCATGATGGGTCGAGCCGATGCCGCCGGTAATGTACATTTGCCGCCCGGTCATATTGCTCCACAGCCGCCGGCTCGCTTCCGCCAATTCCCGGTCGCCGGTCAAGCGGGCCAAATCCGCCATAGCCGTATACATGTAGACGGCGCGCACGGAATGCCCGACAGCGACCGATTGCTCGCGCACCGGAAGATGGCTTTGAGTGTAGGCGAGGTCCGGCTTGGCGGTAATCCCCTGCACCCAGTGGCTGGTGCGCCCTCTTCGCTCCCACTCCAGATGAAAATAATTCGGCTCCTGCCCCCGCTGATCGATAAAATACTGGCTTAACCGCAAATAGCGCGATTCTCCGGTCGCCTGATACAATTTGACCAGCGCCAGCTCTATTTCCTGATGCCCGCAATATCCTTGCAGCTTGCCTTCTTCCGGGCCGAATACGGAATCGATATGATCCGCGAATTTGCACGCGATATCCAGCAGCTTTCTTTTCCCGGTTCCGTGGAAATAGGCTACGGCGGCTTCGATCAAATGCCCTGCGCAGTACAGCTCGTGGCATTCGTGCAGATTGGTCCATTCTTTTCCGGGTTCCTTGATCGCATAGTACGTATTCATGTAACCGTTATCGCGCTGCGCCTGCGCAATCAGCTCGATCGCCTCGTCGGCCGTCCGCTCCAAAGCGGGGTCCGGATGATGGCCCAGCGAATACCCCACCGCTTCCAGCCACTTGGTCAAATCGCTGTCCTGGAACACCATTCCCCCGAACTCGCCCTCTTCCAGGCCTGCGGCAATCCGGAAATTGCGGATCGCGCAGCTGGGCTCCGCATCTTGAATACGATCATTCAGCGCCTCCCATTGGTAAGGGATCACCGTATTTCTTACAAGCTCCGTGTAGCGATTCCAAAAATCGTCCTCAATGCGGATACGTTCCATATGTCATCCTCCCAAAAACATCATGAATTAACCCTTCACTCCTGCAAGTATATCTTGTAAAATAAAGAGAAAATACGAATAAAATGAACTCATTTTTATAAAATTTAACACAAGCGTATGGTGTGTCCGGAGGGATCGATCGATGAGTGCCGATATCCATTTTTCATTTGATCTGCCGCCTCTGCCCTACTATTTGGGCTGCGGCAAAAGCGTATACGCCCCCGGGGAACAGCATCCGAACCGGCGGCATTTGGGCATGTTCGACCTGCTCCTGATCGTGAAGGGGACGCTGTACATGGGCGAGGATGAGCGGTCGTGGGAGCTGAGCGAAGGGCAGATGCTGCTGCTCCGCCCCGAAGGGCACCATTATCCGACCCGGCCATGCGCGGAGGAGACGGAGTTTTATTGGGTGCATATAGATTGCGCCGGGGATTGGCAGGAGGTTCGGGAAGAGGAACGGCCGCTGCAACCGAACCGTCAGCCTTTCGCGAATCCTTATACGCTGCGGCTTCCGCAGTTTGCCGCCCTGCTGCAGCCTTCCGTCGCCTTCCGCATCGTGCAGCAGCTTATGGATATTTCCGGCAACCGCCGCTCCACGGCTTTCTGGCAGGAGCAGGCGTTGTGCATGGAGCTGCTGCGGCTGCTGGAGCAGGAGAGCCGGGATCATCATTCCTCGCCCGTGATGAAGCTGGCGGAAGCTGCGGAAGCTTTTCTCAAGCAAAATTACCGGAAGGACATTACGAACGAAGCTCTCTCCAACGCTCTGCATTTTCATTCCAACTACATCGTCCGCTGCATGAAAGAAGTGTACCGCTGCACGCCCATGGAATATTTGCACGAATACCGCATCGAGCAGGCCAAACGGCTGCTTATTACGACGGAGTGGCCCATCGCCCAAATTGCCGAGTATGTCGGCTTTTCCTATACGCCCTACTTTTCAAGCTGCTTCCAAAAGAGCGTCGGACTGCCCCCGCTCCGGTTCCGCAAGCAGTATTTTGCGCTGGCGGCGCGCTGATTACCGCGATGCTACGTCGCGGGCGCGGCGGGTTGCGGCGCTGCGCGGCAGGTATCATGGCGGGCGCGGTGGGTGCGGCGGGTGCGGCGGGGTGTGGTAGGTGCACGGCGGGAGCAGGCAAGGCTACGCCGCGGGCGCGGCGGGGTGCGGTAGGTGCACGGCAGGATCATCAGGCAAGGCTACGCGGTGGGTGCGGCGGATTGCATCGCAGGATCAGACAAGGCTACGTCGCGGGCGCGGCGGATTGCGGCCGGTGCACGGCAGGATCAGGCAAGGCTACGTCGCGGGCGCGGCAGGTGCACCGCAGGTATCAGGCAAGGCTACGCCGCGGGCGCGGCGGGGTGCGGTAGGTGCACGGCGGGTTGTGGCGGGTACACGGCAGGTATCAGGCAAGGCTAAGGGGAAAGCCTGCGATTGTGCAGGAGGCTTTTGGCGAAAAGCCTGCGGTTGTCAGAGTGTCGAGAAAGTCGCGACACTTTGTCAGGGCAGCCGGAGGGGGTAGCGGCTTGGCAAACTTAAAAGCCTGCAAAAGTGCAGGCTTTTTCTGTGCATGAGGCTCATTTTGAGGAAAAACCTGCAATTGTGCAGGAATTCCCGATAAAAATGAGCCTGAGCTCGTGCTGCAGCTAAAAAGCCTGCACATTTGCAGGAATTTTTCGCTGAAGGCGTATCCGCGAGCAAAAACCTGCACTTTTGCAGGCTTTCTCCGCATTTTCAATCAGATGTTCTGTCAGACTGTTGAGAAAGTCCAACTGAATTCCCCTCAGATCAATTTGTATGCGGGTGGCTCTCAGCTCGAAGAGGAAAAATTGATCTAAACCGATCTGAGAAGGGGTATTTCGGCTCGCTGCCAGCGCATGAACGGCTGCGCCGTCTTTGGGCGGCTTCCCGGGGGTCGCTGCGTAGCAAAAAAACCGCCGCCGGACCCACGATGGATCCGGCGGCGGCCTGCCTGCAACGCTCTTTTATACCTCGCGGCTTGTATGCCACTTGATTTCCCGAATAAATTCCGCAACCGATTCATGCAGGCGCGCGGCAATTTCTTCATCCAAAATGGCCTGCCCCTGCTCGCCCCAAGTTACCTGCTTATCGAGCACGTAAACGCCCTGCAAAATGTTTTGCGCGCCCAGCGAAGACAATACCGGTTTGAGCGCATAGTCGATCGCCAGCAAATGCGCGATCGTTCCGCCGACTGCAAGCGGCAGCACGATTTTGCGGTCGAGCCCTTTTTGCGGCAGCAGATCGAGGAACGCTTTCAATACGCCCGTGTAGGAAGCTTTGTACACCGGGGTAGCGACGAAAACGGCATCCGCTTCGGCAACCAGCGCGTTAGCTTTGACAATCGCCTCGCTGTCAAATTTTGCATACAGCAAGTCCTCGGCCGGAATGTCCCGCACTTTAATCCATTCCACTTCCAGGCCTGCTTGGAGCAGCTCGCTTTTGGCCGTTTCAATAACGCCGTGCAGACGGGATGTCGGGGTCGGACTTCCGGAAATAATAACCACTTTTGCCATGCCAGTTCACTCTCCGCATGTGATAGTTGATGAAAAAGAGACTCCGCAGCTTTGTTTGTAATCAAAGGGGGGAGTCTCCAGAGGTCCGGTCGACTTGCTCGTATTAATTCACAGTAAATAACTTGGTTTTATCTTACCACCGGCATTCCGGCCCGTCAACCATTATTTGCACGCCCCCGGCCGCTCCAGAGGCTTGCGGGCAGCTCCGGCCGCCGGCCGCACTAGAAAAAGTTCCAGCCCGGCAGCCATCTAAGGAAATGCGAGTAAGCCGCAGGAATAACCATGCCCGATAAAATCGGGTAAAATAGCGCGAACATGACGAACACGGCTCCCAAATATCCGTACACCCATCTCCGTCTGCCGGCGGTGGCGGATTCCTGCATGTATCCCTTGATGTAGTAAGTCAAAATCAAGATGAGGAACGGCACCATCGCGAAATAATGATAAATAAAAGTCAGCCGCGGCACGAGCATCCACGGCAAATACTGCGAGCCGTAGGCGATGAGCAGCATGCCCAGCTTTTTATCGCGCCGCTTCACTGCGACATAGAGCGAAACGATCACCGCGGCGAAGCCGGGCCACCAAACAAGCGGGTTGCCGAACGATATGATGCTGGACAGCATGCCTTCCGGCAGCATTTTGCCTTGATAATACCAGATCGGCCTGAGCATCAGCGGCCATTCCCACCAAGGCGAAGAGAAGGGATGCGTCGCGACGAGATCTTTGTGGTATTTGTACATGTGCACCTGATAAGTAACGACATCCTTCAGGCTGTGGCCCGGACCCGGCACCATCATGAAAGGGATATAGGACAGCGTGTAAATAATCGCAGGCACGATAGCGAACATCAGGATGCAGTAAGCCAGCGTAAGGAGCGTATACTTCGGAAAAAGACGCCTCACCTGCTGCAGCCTGCCGCGGTCTTCGTCCGCAAGCGTCTCGCCTTCCAGCGCGCTCCGCGCAAGCCGGTATTCGCGGAAGCGCTCCAGGAGCGTCAGGAACAGCAGCAGAGCGAGCCCTGCGCCGCCGTAGATGACGATCCATTTGGACGCGGCGCCGATGCCGAAAAACAAGCCCGACAAGCCGAGGGGCACGAGCGTCTTCCACAGCCGTTCCCGATAAAAGCTGAGCGTCGTGTAGCGGTACATGAAGTAGAACATCAGCATGATGAAAAACACGCCGTACACATCGATCGTAGCAATCCGCGTCTGGGCAAAATGCATGAAATCGAACGTCATCAAAAACGCGGCGATAAACCCGAACTCGGAGCGTCCGAACATCCTTTTGGCAAACACGTAGATGACAGGAATCATGCCGATTCCGAATACCGTGCCGACGATTCTCCAGCCGAACGGATTCAGCCCGAACAGCCAAATGCCGAGCGAAATAAGTATTTTCCCAAGCGGAGGGTGGGTGCTCTCATACGGTTCGATCTTGTGAAGATGCTCGTAGGCCGTCCGCGCGTGATAAATTTCGTCGAAATAGCTGCCTTCCATAAACGTTGGCGTGTACGGAACTACGGCCGGCTCGTCGAACACGTTTTCCGGCTTGCCCTGATCGGCGGGGTTCGCCTCCTGTGCGGTCACCGCTTGAACCGGCACAATCGTGCTGCTGCCGTCGGCGAAAATGCCGACTTCATGCAGGCGCAGCCCCGAACTTTCCAGCGAATCGGCCGTAATTTTCACGTATCTCGCCTGTACTTTCGGCTCCACCGTATTCCAGGTTAACACTTTCGTGTGATCGGATTTGACGGTCGTTTGCTGGCTCCACGCTTGGCCGTCCGTGGAAAACCAGAACGAATACGAGCCCTCGCCGACGCCGGCAAAGCTGTTGATCCTCGTAATGCTGCGCGTGCTGCCGAGATCGGCGACGACCGCCTCTCCCGTCTTGGCAGGCTTCCAGAACGTGACCGGATCCTCGTGCCCGCCCAGACGGTACAAGGCGATGATCGAATAAACCAAAATCAGTCCGCCCAAATACCAGGCATCTTTTTTGGAAAAAAAGCGCCCTTTGCCGCTTCGCTCCAGTTCGTCCTCCGCAGGCTGGAAAATCGTTTTCCAGCGGTCGGCAGGCTCGCCCTCCTCGTTCTCCGCCCCGGCATCCGTCTGCTGTGCCTGGCCTTCGGGCTTTTCGAACGTTTGGTGCTGTACGAAGTACCGCCATCCTAATACAGCCGCGTATGCAAACAAAATAACGTTGACGGCCGAGACGACGAGCATCAGCGGATCGAAACGGGGGATGTGGTAATCCTGATGGAAGCTGCGCAGCAGCACATCGGCCACGTTGATAAAATGCGTAAGGCTGAAGCCGATAAACAAGCCGAGTACCCGCCTGTCCTTCAAATAAATGAAACTCGCCAGCGCCAAAAGCAGCCCGTAATGCAAATACCGCTCGTGCATTTTGGTCGAACAGATGAAAACGGCCGTAATGAACAAAAATGCGACATACAGCAGCGCCCCCTTCCGGTCTTTGCTGCGGATGTACAAGTAGCAGCAGTAAAGCAGCGATGCGGCCATCAGCACCCAGCCCAGCGATTGGTACGATACGTGCAGCATGCTTTTGGTCATTTCGGTAAAATTGCCGCCCAACAACGCCATGAGATTAAACGCATTGAGCGAAGCGTATGGATATGAAGACAGTGTGCTTATGTACAGTTCGAACAGCCAGCCGTACCCTCTGCCGATGGCAAAAGGCAGCGCCAGCACGGCTATCGTGGCCGCGCCGCTCAAGCAGCTTAATGCGAATGTCATCCAGCTGCGCTTTTTGATGACGTCAATCAGCAGGAACGGCCCGAACAGCAGCGCCTGCGGCTTGAGCAAAATCGCCAGTGCCAGAAATACCGCAGCCTGCGGCAGCTTCCCCTTCTGCTGCTGCAGCAAGGCGGCGAGAATGAACATCATAAAAAAGGAGTCGACCTGCCCCCATACCGCCGAATTGACCCACATCGCCGGATTGAACGCGAACAATGCGGCGAGTCCGAGAGCGGGGAGCCAGGCCCGGCTGCCGCCTCCAACCTTGACGGCGATCCGGTACACGGCGTAGGCCAGCCCGATATCGGCGAGCATCGCAGGGAGCTTCAAAATCGTCAACGATAGCCCGCTTTCCCATGGAATATGGAACAGATGATGAATGAGGCCGATCAGGTATAGCACATACATATACCCAGGGGGGTAATCAAGAAAAAAATTGGCGGCATCCGTGTACAATCCCGAAAGACCTGCGGTATATGCGCGGTCCGCCCAAGCCATAAACGTGCGTACGTCCGTATCGTAACCGGTCCATACCGGTGCAATGACGATCCGCAGAAGCAGCGCCAGGATTAACATGCATCCTAGCAAAAGGTGCCTTTTTGAAGCCAAGCTTTGAATTTGCCTGAATCGGCTGAACATGCAGCAATCTCCTTTTCCCCAACATGACTATATCCATTATACCCGCCGCTTCCTCCGCAGAAAAGCATGAGAAAAGAAGCACCGACAACAGGTGTCAGTGCTTCGGTTCAAGTTTCTCGATGCGTTCGCAAATTTCATGCAGCCACTCGTAGTCATGAGTCAGCGATGCGCACAACGATAAATTATCCAGCTTCAGCCGGTTCCACACATACGTCGCGTTCGCTTCCAGACACAGCATCAGCTCATCCTGCTCCGCCTGGGTCAACTCGCGCGCTCTGCGCATTGTCCATAATTCTGCCATACGTTGATGAACGGCCAACATGATCCGACATCCCCCTGCCCAAAAAAATTGCTGCTATTATGCATTATGGACAAAGAATGCCGGTTTATAACCCGGAGGCCAAAACTGCCGCACAGTTTTGACGTCATTGCGCCTGCCGGGCGCCAACCCGCTCAATCACGCTGCCGAGATCCATATCCAGCATGGAGTTTAATGTCAAATGGACGCCCGCAGGCGCCTCCAGACCGCTTGTAACTTCGTTCGGGACGACGACGCATTTCATGCCCGCGCGTATGGCGGCCAGCGCACCGTTCGGCGAATCCTCAAAAGCGACGGCTTCTTCCGGCCGAACCCGAAATTCGGCAAGAACCTGAATGTACAATTCGGGGTCGGGCTTTACGTTTTGCGCATCCTCATGTGTGCGGATACAGTCGAAATACGTTTTCAAGTTCCACTTTTCAAGAAACGGAAAAATCCAGTCCTTCGGCGCACTTGACGCAAGCCCGATTCTTAGCCCCATCTCCCGCGCGCAATCCAAATACTCTCGCACCCCCGGCCTCGTTCCTTCATTCCCGAACAGGACATCAAACTTGTCCCGCCTCAGCTTTCTCAGCAGCTCCCGATCATGCTGAACGCCTGTCTGCTCCTGCAAATAGCGGTAGGGGTCAAAAGTGTCGGCATCCCCTCCGATTCGAGTGCAATAAAGCGCAAGCGGCAAATCTACTCCGTAATCTTTCAAAAGCTCCCGAAACGAATAGTATTCAAAAGTTTCCGTATCCATCATAAGTCCGTCAAAATCGAAAACTACCGCTTTAATCAAAAATAACCGCTCCTCCGCAATTTGCTTTATTACGGTATCACTGTACCATTTTATCTAACTAAAGTAATGATAAAGTAAATCTTCGCGGTTGTAAACTGCGAGTCAGGCGTGGGATTCGCGTCACTCGGGATTGGGGGGCTTGCCCCCTGAGTACCGCACCACGCGCTGGGAACCGCTCGCGATACGGCGGGGGTATGGTGGCGGTGCATCGCTGTGTCACGGCTGCATAGCGTTACCGCATGGCGGTGCTATGGCGGCATAGCGGTACTGTATGGTGGTGCTGCATGGCGGTACTGCATGGCCGTGCTTCATGGTGGGGGGCATGGCCGGGCTACATGGCTGTACGGGGTTACTGTCTGGCTGGGCTACTTTGTGACAGTGCGATGGCGGCATAGCGGTGCTGCATGGTGGTGCTGCATGACCGTGTTTCGTGGTGGGGGCATGGTGGCGGTCGCATCTTTTGGTAGCGGTTTCAAACACTTCGTCGTGGGCCAATGCTGGAGCATAGCTCGGTTCGCCCGCCCCGGCAGCCGTTCTTGAACCTGCCTGGACTCGGGCGAGCCGAAAAGCCTGCAAAAGTGCAGGCTTTTTCACTAAAAGTGGCTCGTTTTGGCGAAAAGCCTGCGATAGTGCAGGAATTTTCGCTGAAAATGAATCTGAGCCCATGTTTGCGGCGAAAAACCTGCACCTTTGCAGGAATATTTCGTCCCAAGCGCATCGTCGAGCAAAAAACTGTACTTTTGCAGGTTTTCCTCACGCTGCCATGCATGCCATGCCACGCCAAGTATCTGCCGCTGCCTCGAGCCATTGCAGAGCTACGCAAGGCCAGGCCAAGTATCTGCCGCTGACTCAAGCCGCTTTGCCGGGCCGACCCGGGCTGTGGCGCCGCATGGAAAACCCGCCCTCAAAGCCCGGGCGGGTTCGGCAAAAAACCCCCTTTCACGTCCAACATTCAAGTTGTACGTAAAAGGGGGTTCGCGATTTATGCCGGCGAAGCTACTTCATCTTCTCCCGAAGATGCGGCGTCTGTGCCCTCCAGGAAAAACTGGACGAGTTTGACATGCTTTTTCAGCGATTTTTCGTGAATCAGGTTGATTTTGCCGTTATCGAGCGTTCCGAATACGTAAATCAATTCCTCATTATCGTGCGACCAGTCGAAGCCTTCGAGAATGCTCAACGACTGCGTCCATTCCTCGTTGTACTGTCCCTCCGGGAATAAGAACCGGTTGGCGTACAGCGCGATGCTTTCCTGAATGACGCGGTTGGCGGAAGTGTACGAAGCCAGTCCCGGCTGTTCAGGCATCATCGGAAGGATCGTGTTAAAGAACTGATGCAAAATTTCCACGTAGGTGGACGGGTCTTGACGAATTTTGCGCTGCAGCTCGTAGGAAGGCTGCATTCTGCCGGAGAACAGCATCGTTGCCGTCGAATACAACCAGCTGAAGCACGTAAAGTTGCGGTTGAACGCCGTCAAGTTGCTGCGGCGCTCCACGCCGGCCGCTTTGAGATAAATGTTATGGTCCACTACCTGCTGAATGACCAGATTGAGCGGATCGATCGAGTCGAAGGAATGGCCCAGTTCTTTGCTCACAAGCTGTACTTTGGAGTTAATATCGCCGAACAACTGCTGCTCTTCTTCCTCGGACAGGCCGATATAGATTTGCACGGCAAGCTCCGTTTCCATCAAATCCAGCCGTCTGCCTTCCAACTGGCTCACAACGCCTTCGGTTTGATCCACTTCCTGTTTCAGCTCGGCATCTTCCGGAAATCTGCGCTGTTTGATTTTTAACAGAGCGAGCTTTTTCTCGTACCGCCGCACTTCCTTTTGCATCTGGTCGTTGACGTAACCTAGCGCCAGAATCCGGTGCTGCCCGTCGAGGATGCTCAATTTGCTGCCGTGTCTCAAGAGAAACTCCTTGTCGCCCTTGGACAGCTGGTTCACCTCGCGCAAAGACAGCGTTACCGGTCCGAAAAATACATGATCCAGCTCGCGCTCCTGCAAATACGTAGAAATTTTCCGTCTTTGCATATTGCTGAGCTTCCGTTGAACCATCGGATCGATCATCGTGTAGTTAAGCAAATCCTGTACGCGAAGAGCGACCGTGGCCAGCCCGAATTTGTCACAAAATGGATGAATCGTCATCCGCAAACGCAAACCTTCCATTAGCCCGCATCCTCCTTATCGCTGATGAGAAAAACATTTTGCTCCTGGTAGAAGCCTTTGATGAATTGATATGCTTTCATAATCCGCGAACGTCTTGGAAGACGGTCCTTTTCATCGCCCGCATAAATGCCGTTCCAGTTCACATGCGGCAATATTTTCAAAGCGTGCTCCAATGCGTACCGGTTGAATTTCCCGGTTTTTGTCGCTTCTTCGTGGATGAAGTGCGCCAGCGCGATTTGAATGTTTTCGCTCCAGACCAGCTCGCCTTTGGTCGGCGTCGGCAAATAGTTTAGCAATCCGCTGAAATAAGAAGCCGCTAACGACACATGCTCCTGCAGTTCCTTGTCTTCGTATTGATACCCGTTGTTTCGCGCCGCCGATTTCATCCGGCCTTCAAACAGAGCGACCAAAATTTCAATCAGCAGGTGATAGGAAAACAAATATTCAGGCGCTTTGCCGCGCTCGGAAAACATATCAACCGTCAGCGTCTGCATAGCCGGCGCTTTGGCGGCCAGCTCCGTTGCGGCGACATGATAAAATCTGCGCTGATCGCGAAGAACGGCCAGATTTCCGCCGATTTTGCGCGGAAGCTTGTTGATGTCGGAAAATAACTGGCGCTCTTGCCGGGCGTTAATGTCCAAATAAGTCATCGTCGAGATCGGGAATGCGTACAATCTGCGCAGCTTCTCCGTAATCTCTTCCATTTTATCGTATTCCCGGCGGTCTTTGGCCCGCGCCATTTGGCTTTGCAATGTTTCCATAATGCGCTGAAAAGCGGCCAGGCGATGCTGTCCGTCGACGACATACAGCTTTTCGATTGGCTGCAAGCGAAGCATCCGCTGCTCCTCGTCATAATGGCCCGCTCCCCGTGCCGAAAAAATAATGCCGGGGAAATAAATCGGCTGCCGGTCTTCCAAATACAAATTGACATAATCGATCAGTTTGGACAGATTGCGCGGAATAATCGCGCGCTGCACTTCCAAATCCACTTCATAGATCGAAAACAGCTTGCTCATCGGCAATGTTGCAGCTATGGTAGGCTGTCCGAAGGTATGCCCCAATGTTCCCGGGATTTCTACAAACGTTGAATGTTTTTGCTCAGCCAAGAGCTCGGATAATGAATTAATAGCATCCATCATAGGTACCCCTTTCAAATCAATATTCGATACGGTTCTCTTTCTCCTATTTTTTCCAAAAAATCTTAGTTTCATTCTATTGAACGAAGCCATTCTCCAATTCGGCGCGCGGCTTCGAGCAGCCTTTGCTCATCCTGTACGATGGCGATTCTGACAAATCCCTCCCCCTCTGCCCCGAAAGCGTCTCCGGGAATGACGACAACGCCTGCGCGGTAAAGCATTTCCCGGGAAATTTGTCGAGAGGTCCAGCCTTGCGGCACAGGGGCCCAAATAAACATGGTCGCTTTGGGCGGACGAATATGCCAGCCCGCTTCGGCAAGCGCTGCAAGAAACGCGTCTCTCCGGCTTTGGTAAATCCCGGCAACGGAATGCTCATTTTCCATATCTTCTTCCAAAGCTGCAATGCCTGCGGCTTGAACGGCCTGAAACACGCCGTAATCGATATTGGACTTAAGCGTCTTCAGAGCTTTCACGGCTTCGGCATTTCCCGTCAAAAAGGCGATCCGGCAGCCTGCCATGTTAAAACTCTTCGATAGCGAATGAAATTCGACGGCAACCTCCTTGGCTCCTGCAATTTCAAGAATGCTCATCGGCCGATATCCGTCAAAAGCCATCTCCGAGTACGCCAAATCATGCACAACGAGCAGTTCGTGCTTTTTCGCATAAGCGACCAATTGTTCGAAAAAAGCCCGGTCTGCGACAGCCGCCAACGGATTGCTCGGATAATTGAGCAAAATAAATTTCGCCTGCGCAGCGACATCCGCCGGAATATCGTCCAGCTTCGGCAAATAATCGTTATCTGCGCGAAGCGGCACAAGATACGGTTTAACCCCGGCCAAAACAAGGCTTGCGGAATAAATCGGATAGCCGGGATCGGGCACGATCGCCATATCGCCAGGGTCGCATAACGCCAGCGCCAAATGCGCCAGACCGTCCTGGGAGCCCATCAGCGTTAAAATTTCATCGGCCGGATCGAGTTCGACGCCGAATCGGTACCGATACCATTTGGCCACCGCTTCGCGAAACTCCGGGCTTCCTTCCGAGGAAGGATAGCCGTACAGCTTCGGGTTGCCCACAGCTTGCGCAATCGCTTCGAGAATCCGCTTTGAAGGCGGCAAATCGGGACTGCCGATACCTAAATCTATGACGTCTACCCCTTGGTTCATAACCTCTCTCTTCCATTCGGCTACCTCTGCAAAAATAGCCGAACCAAGCCGGGTCAAACGTTCGGAACCTTTAATCTTCATGGACAAAAACCTTCTTTTTATTAATTAACGTAATAAATCATTTAATATGTTCTACAAACCCGTTCCAATTCCTGTCTGATGAACTTGCCTGATCATAAAGAACAGGAAGGCCGCAAGGGCCAGATAAACAGCGCCGAACGTCCATCTGGTGCGAACCGGGACATCGTAATATTCGTTAAGCTCGTCGAGCGGAACGAAGTCGATTTTGACATGAATGCCCAAATGCAGCCCGTATCCGTTGTCCGTGCGTTCGATGCCTTCGATCTCTTTGTGCAGATGCTCGACTTTCACGACGGATACTTTCTTGATCAGCGCTTGTCTCGGCAAATGCAAATAGCCTTCGAACCCGATGGCTTGCCACCACATCACGATTTTTTGGCTGCCTTCGGCCTGCGCGTCCAGCTCGGAGAAAGTCGTAAACTCAAGCTCGCGGGTATGGCCTTCGCCGGGAACGATCATGCCGTGCTGCAGCAGATGCTCAGCATTAAACTCGAAGCGCGTGTTCGCCGATCTGACTCCGCCTTTATTCCTGTTTTTCACATATTTATTATACAAATCCCATGCAAACATCAACCAAATAATGAAAAACAAGATGCTCTCCATATAGTAAATGACGACAAGCCCGCCGACAAGTCCGACAAGCCAGAGCCAGCGGGTTACGGCGGTGGAAATTCTGCCTCCGTCAAGCGGATGTATCGGCAATAGATTGATCAGATTGAGATAAAATCCAAGATACGATATGGAAACAAGAAGGGGAGAGCCGACAGCCACGCCAAGTCCAAAGGCGGCTACCGCACCGACAGTCCCGAGAATGGGCCCGCCAATCCCGATGAAAGCCTCTGTGGCCGCATCCCTGGGATGCTTTTTCATCGTGATCAAAGCTCCCAAAAATGGAATGAATACAGGGGCTGTGACGGGAAGTCCCTTGATTTTGGCCGCAAGCACATGGCCCAGTTCATGAATAAGAATCATAATCACGATTCCGATGGCAAAAGGCAGCGGCGCCATGATCGCGTAAGCTCCTATGCTGATAAACATGCTGATCACGACTCCGCCGAATTTCCCCAGTTTGAGCAGCGGCAGAATCAGCTTGGCCTGCGATACAAGAAACATTCCGATTGCGCCAAGCACCCAGAATGGATTTTTACGATTCGGTTTGCCCGATTGCGCCATGGCTTCACTCCCTTCCCCATACCGCCCCGTAGTCCTCTTCCTTGAACCCTACGGTCACTTTGCTGCCGTCCGTTACGATCGGCCTCTTGATCAGCCTGCCGTTAGAGGCAAGCAGTTCCAGCATATCCTGCTCGGACATGCCCGGCAGCTTGTCCTTAAGTCCCATTTCCTTATATACTTCTCCGGAAGTATTGAAAAATTTCTTGATCGGCAGTCCGCTGTCAGCCAGCAGCTTGGCCAGTTCCGCAGAGGAAGGCGGCGTGTCGAACAATGGGACATTTTCCGCGACGTCCACGTCATGCGCCTTCAACCATTTTAACGCGCTGCGGCACGTCCCGCATTTATCATAACAAAAAACTTTTACTCCCACGACGCTATTTTCTCCTTTTATTGCGATAATGTATAACTATTCTTAAAATTTTGGGCCAAACGGGCGGGAAAGTCAAGTTGTACTTGCTTTTTCGGACAGTGCAAATAACCATTCGGAAAGTCCGATTGGTTTTTGCATGCTATGCGATTCGCGGCCTACGCCCTCAGCCATGCCTGCAATTGGGCCAGATCCGCCGGCAGCGGAGCGCCAAATTCCGCCCATTCCCGCGTCCCGGGATGAACGAATCCGAGCCTGAACGCGTGCAGCGCCTGCCTGTCGAGCAGCCCGGCAACCTCGCGGGCCTCGTCGCTTTCCGCAAAGTCCGGAAGCACATACATTTTGTCTCCCAGCAAGGGATGGCCCAAATGTTTCATATGCACGCGGATTTGATGCGTTCGCCCCGTTTCCAGCCACAGCCGGACCAGAGCGGCATTGGCATACTGCTCGACCACCTCGTAGTGAGTGACGGCCGAATATCCGACAGGCGTCACAATCCGCACGTGAGGCTGCTCGGGGTCGCGGTCGATCGGCGCATCGATCGTCCCTTGCTTTTGGGCCACATCGCCCCATACGAATGCGAGATACTCTTTTTTGACCGTATGCCTGATCATTTGTTCGGATATTTGCTGGTGAACGTAAGGAGTCTTCGCAATGGCGAGCACGCCGGACGTCTCCTGATCGAGCCTGTGGACCGGACGAAAGCGGCAGCTGATCCCCATTTGCCGCCAATGATGCACGACGGCGTTGGCAATCGTATTGACGTAATGCCCGTGCGTCGGATGTACGATGATGCCTGCCTCTTTGGCTACGATGAGCACATGCTCGTCCTCGTGCAAAATGTGGAGAGGCAGGTCCTGCGGCAAAATATCTTCCGATTCCTCCTGCTCCATCCTCACTTCAACCCTGTCGCCTGCGGCTACTTTGACACTGATATACTGTCTGGCGCCGTTCACCGTAATGCCTTGCTCCGTCAGCTTCAGGCGGGATAGCAGCTTGCGGGAAACCATCAGCCTGTTGTGCAAAATCGTTTTCAGCAGCATGCCCTCTTCCTCGGGAGGAACGACGTATACCAGCGGCTCGTAGTAGCTCATGATTTGCGGCGGAATACGTGCCCGCTGCGCTCGTACTCCACGTCTGCGACACCTTCGCGGAAATTCGCCGTACGGGCGACGGTAAAGAACAAATCGGACAAACGATTCAAATACCGCCGTACTTCCGGATTAATCTCCTGCGTGCGGGCCAATGTGACCACCCGGCGCTCGGCCCGGCGGCATACCGTCCGGCAAATGTGGATCGCGGAGGATACACGGCCGCCGCCCGGCAAAATAAACCGCGAAATGTCCGGCGTCTCCGCATCGTACTTGTCGATCCAGCCTTCCAGCGCATCGACCATGTCGGATGTGACTTTGTAGGGGCGGATTTCTTTTTTCAGTGTAGCCAGATCCGAACCGCAATCGAACAGCTCGTGCTGCACCTTCAGCATATCCTCCAGCAAATCTTTGAATTTGTCCGGGTCCATGAAGCTCATCGCTTGCCCGAGATAACAATTCAGCTCGTCTACGGTCCCGTAAGCCTCAACCCGGTCATCGTCCTTGTCGACTCTGCCGCCGACTACGCCGGTTTGCCCCGCATCCCCCGTGCGCGTATAAATTTTCATCAGGCTCATCCTCCTTTATTGCCGCTTCGATACATGTATAATCTCATAAATGCGATTCATATCCAAATGCCGGCGCACATGATCGGCCAGCCGGTCAAAAGCGGCTTCCCGCCGCTGCTTGAAGCCCGGTCCCGCTTCCAGCGGAGCAAGCCCTTTTTGCCTGCGGATCTCGTTCAGCCAAGCTCTGCGCAAATCGTCGTTATGCAAAATGCCGTGCAGGTACGTCCCCCAGACGCGCCCTCCGAAAGCGGAAGCCCCGTCGCCGTGCAAATCGTCCCGACCCGCAGGAAGCGCATCGGCCTCATGCCGGGCTTTCACCCGAAAAGGCGGCTCCACGTCTTCGACATACGAGGTTCTGCCCATGTGAATCTCATAGCCGTCGATCGCGATTTCCGGCCGGGCGGCCGCAAACAAGGCGCTGTAGCCCTGCACCTGAACGGTGCGCTTGTCGGCCGTAAACACGGTCTCCGTCGGCAAAAGCCCCAATCCTTCAAGCTCGGGATAGTCGGATTCGAGACCGTCCGGATCGAGCAATCTTCGGCCCAGCATTTGATAGCCGGCGCATATCCCCGCGACCCAGCCCCGCTCTGCGAGAGCAAACCGCACAATGCGCTCGGCAAGCCCCGATTCCCGCAAATAACGCAAATCGTCCATCGTGTTTTTGCTGCCCGGCAGCACAACCGCATCCGGCTCCCCCCACTCCGACAAATGCGAAATGTAGCGGAAATGAACGTCGCTCTCCTCCTGCAGCGGATCGTAATCCGTAAAATTGGACAGCCGTGGCAGACGGACGACCGCGATATCAAGCTTGTCCGCCGGCCGGGGCCGCGAGACGGGGTCCCGCTCACGCTTCGCGCGCTTGGCGTCGAGCGAAGCAGAATCCTCATCCTCGATGCCAAGCTGCGGCATATAGGGAATGACGCCCAGCACCGGCTTGCCCGTACGCTCCTCCAGCCAGTCGAGCCCCGGTTTCAGCAGAGTGATGTCTCCGCGAAACTTGTTGATGACGAACCCCTTCACCCTGTCCCGCTCTTCGGGCGTCAAAATGTCCATCGTCCCGACAATCGATGCGAACACCCCTCCGCGATCGATATCGGCCACGAGCAGGACCGGGCTGTCCGCCCAACCCGCAAGCCGCATGTTGACGATGTCGCGGTCCTTCAGGTTCACTTCGGCCGGACTGCCGGCGCCCTCCAGAACGACGAGATCATAGCCGCTGCGCAGCCTTGCGAGCGCGTCTTTCACAATTTGCTCGGCCTGCGGCAAATACGTTTCCCGGTACGTCCGCGCATCCAGATCCCGGAGCGGCCTGCCGTGCACTACCACCTGGGCGACCATATCCTGTTTGGGCTTGAGCAAAATCGGGTTCATGTCGGTCGTAGCCAAAATGCCGCAAGCGTCGGCCTGAACCCCCTGCGCCCTGCCGATTTCTTTGCCGTCGTAAGTGACGTATGAATTCAGCGACATATTTTGCGATTTAAAAGGCGCGGTGCGCAAGCCGTCCTGTACAAAAATGCGGCAGAGTGCCGCAGTTAAAATGCTTTTACCGACGTCGGACGCCGTCCCCTGGATCATCAATGCAGCCGCATACGGCGTTTTATCGCTCATCGTCACCGCCTCTTTCCCGTAACGTCTGCAGCATGGAGCGCAAACCTTCGACCAGCCGTTCGTTCTCTTCCCTGAGCCGCACCGCCACCCGGCAGTAACGGCGATCCAGCCCTTCAAACAAGGACGCATCCCGGATTAAAATGCCCTGCCGCCCCATAACCTGCTGCGCTTCTTTCACGGTAACGCCCGACTGCTTAGGAAAGGCGAACAGCAAAAAGTTGGCATCGCTCGGCACGACTTCCAAACCGAGCCGCTCCAGCTGATCCGTCAGCCACGGCTTTTCCGCCGCAAGCCATGCTCTGCTCGCCCGTTCGAACTCCTCATCGTCGAGCACCGCCGAACCGATCAGCTGCGCCAAGTAGTTCACGCTCCACTGCACCTGCATCGCCTTCAGCTGTGCGATCCAGTCCGGATGCGCAACCACGAAGCCGAGCCGGATGCCCGGAATGGCGTAAAATTTCGTCATCGAGCGCAGGACGAACAAACGTTTGCTATCGGCCGCCGCCCGCAGCATCGAATGCTCGCGCTCGTCCGGCACGAAATCCATGAACGCCTCGTCGAGCGCCAGACGGACGCCGCTTTGTTCAAGATCGCGCAGCACCCGGCGGGGAATCAGTTTGCCCGTAGGATTGTTCGGATGCCCGAGAAAAAGCAAATCGCAGAACGATTTCGCCGCGGCCACATCCTCTTGCTGCAGCACGAACTCATGTTCTCTGTGCAGCGGAATGGAATGAACCGAGCCGCCGGACCCCAGAACCGCTTCCTCGTACTCCGTAAAGGACGGTCTCGCCAGACCGGTAACGACCGTTTTAAGCGCTCTTGCCACAAGATCGATCAGCTCCGCAGCTCCGTTGCCGACCAAAATACTTTCCGCAGGAATATCGTATTTGCGGGACAATTTGCTGCGCAGCTCGCGCACCGCAGGGTCCGGATATTTTACCACATCCTTCCATCGGCTGCGCATAATATGCTCAACGACGGAAGGAGGCCCGAGCGGATTCATATTCGAACTGAAATCGAGAAACTGTTCTTTCGGGCGCCCGAAAGCCTCTTCCGCCGTCCACACATCCCCTCCGTGTCCAAAACGTTCCAGCATCAAAACTCACCTCTCTATATGTGAATGAAGACCGCAGCGGCAGCCAGCAGGAGCAAAGCCTCCAGCAGTTCGTTCAAAGCGCCGTACGTGTCCCCGGTCAATCCCCCAAGCTTGCGGCTGATATAACCGGCAATGCCGCAGCCGGCCATGAACGTCCCGAGCGCAAAGCCCGCGGTTATCGTCCAGACGTTCAAATACTCGGAAGCTGGAGCTGCGGACGCATGGACCGCCAAAACCGTAAGCGATGTCGCAAGCAGCGCCGCCGCCGTACACATGGCCACGTCCTTCCGCCCTACGCCCTGAAATAAACTGCCGAGTCCGGATTCGCGCCGGGCGTAAGGCCATCCATAGATCGCTGCGGCCATAAACCAGCGGCTCCATATCGGAATGATCGCCAGCAGCATGCCGCCCGTCAGCCGAACACCAGCGGAAGGAACGTCCAGCAGCGTGTAAAGCAGCGAGAGCTTCAACAGCAAATGCAGAACGCACACGATAACCCCCATCGCGCCTACCCTGCTGTCTTTCATAATTTCCAGCATCTGTTCGCGCGGTCTATGGCTGAGTATGCCGTCCGCCGTATCCATCAAACCGTCCAGGTGCAGACCGCCGGTGAGGATGACCCAAAGCGCGAGAAGCAAGACCGCCGCCGGAAAAGCGGGAAGCGCCAGCCTTAAGCCCGCTCCCGCACCGGCGAGAAGCAGCCCGATGACTGCGCCGGCCAGCGGGTAAAAAACGACGCTTCGCCGAAACACCTGCTCCGTATAAGCAATCTGCACCGGAACCGGCAGTCTTGTCAAAAACTGAAAAGCTGCAATGAGTCCATGCAGCCAGCCTACCACAACATCGCGATTGCGCATAGCATTCCTCCCATCGCGGCAAAACTGACGCCGTACAGCATCCGTACGGCGAGTACGATATCCCGCTGCGTCCGCTCCCGCAGCGGCCAGCCGAGGCGCGCCCGCTCGCTCTTGGCGCCGCCGTAGACGTTCAGCCCGCCCAGCTCGATCCCGAGCGCTCCGGCTACCGCCGACTCGGGAATCCCGCTGTTCGGGCTGGGGTGCAGGTGCGCGAAGCGGCGGATCGCTGCCGCTGCCCGCTTCGCCGAAAGCCCCGGCTGCAGCAGGGCGACGAGCACGAGCAGGAGGCCGGTCAGCCGGGCCGGAATCCAGTTCATGACGTCGTCCCAGCGGGCCGACGCCCAGCCGAATTGGCGGTACTTCTCATTTTTGTAGCCGACCATCGAATCCAGCGTATTGGTCGCCCTGTAGAACATCGCCAGCGGCGCTCCGCCGAGCAGCGCATAAAACAGCGGGGCGATGACTGCATCCACGATGTTCTCCGCCACCGTCTCGACGACGGCCCGCGTCAATTCCGCCTCCCCAAGATGCGCGGTATCGCGGCCCACGATGTACCCCGTGTACTTGCGGGCGTCGTCCATATTGCCGCTGCGCAAAGGCACGGCCACCAAATATGCCGCATCCTTCAGCCCTTTGACGGCGACTGTCGTCGAAATCAGCCACGTCGACACGGCATACCCGAGCCATTCGTGCACCGCTCGGGCGGCCAGCACGAGCAGCAGCGCTGCGCCGAAGCCGAGCAGCACCGTGGAGAGCGCCAGCAGCACGCCTTTGGCCTTCAAGGCCGCTCCCCGGAGCAGCCGGCGCTCCATGAATTGAATCCACCTGCCTATGTAGACAACCGGATGCGTCAGCCATTTGGGATCGCCGACGATCCAGTCGAGTGCGAGAGCCGCCGCCGTCATGACGGCCAGCTCTTTCCAAGAATATACCCACCACATTGCCGTTCCCCCGAAGCTATCCTGCCAATGCTCATATTCGTCTTCATCGAAAATTCCTGCAAAATCCAGACTGTCGAAAGCCTCTCGCCTGTTGAAAAACCCCCAAGCCGGTGTCGATAGCCGCAATCTGCCTGGCAGTGCGAAAAAACCTGCAAAAATACATGAATTTGCAGCCTTGATCCGCCAGCCACGAACAATTCCTGCAATTGTGCAGGCTTTTCGCCGCATGACATGGACTCAGGTTGATTTTGGCAAAAATTCCTGCACTTTCGCAGGCTTCTCACCAAAATGAACCATTTCCGCAGGAAAAAACTGTACTTTTGCAGGTTTTCTCCTGTCCTGACGAGCAAACCGTCTCATGACCGCCTGCCATGCAGCCGCATAACGTCGATAGCCACTATCTGCCTGACGGTGCGAAAAAAACCTGCAAAAATACATGAATTTGCTACCTTGATCCGCCAGCCACGAACAATTCCTGCAATTGTGCAGGCTTTTCGTCGTCGGACATGGACTCAGGTTCATTTTAGCGAAAATTCCTGCACTTTCGCAGGCTTTTCGCCAAAACAAACCGATTCTGCAGGAAAAAACTGTACTTTTGCAGGTTTTCTCCTGTCCTGGCCTTGCAAACTGTCTCATGACCGCCCGTCATACAGCCGCGTAACCACGCCAGGGGAGGCACAACCGGGAGCGCGCGGCTGCGCCAAGCATTAGGCGTCCCCTCTAGTGTCGTCACTTTCTCGGGCAGCCTGATAATCGCAGGTTTTCTCCCCGCCAAGCCGCCTTGTCCCCCCACTTCAGCGCCACGACCCGTGAGGAGAGGCGCAGGTTGGGAAAGAGCGGGGGCGGCCCTTTATCAAGCTTGTTGTTAGTCATCTTCCGCATCTAATCCAGCCGGTACGCCCTGCTTTTCAACTCGATCGGGATTCCGGCCGTCACCAGGAACACCTCGCCGCACACTTCGGCCAGCCGCTGGTTCATCCGTCCGGCCAAATCCCGAAAGCGTCGTCCCAAAGGATACTCCGGCACGATCCCGTCCCCGACTTCATTGGTGACGAGCACCAATTGTCCGCTGTAGGAGGACACGGCGCGGACGAGTTCCTCGATTTGCGCCATAATCGCTTCCGGCTCGCTCTCATGGCGCAGCAGCCAGTTCGACAGCCACAGCGTCAGGCAGTCGACCAGCACCGAAGCTTCCGCGCTGCGCCCGTCCGCCTGCAGCCGGAGCAGAAGCTCCCGCAGCGCATACGGCTCCTCCAGGGTTTCCCACGGAAACCCCGACTCCAGCCGCTGCCGCTGATGCAAACTGACCCGCTCCCTCATTTCCTCATCGTAGATTTGCGAGGTCGCGATATAAATGCCTCTGGCGCTGCCGCGCATCGCCAGCCTCTCGGCGAAGGCGCTCTTGCCGCTGCGCGCGCCGCCTGTTACCAATACTGCCATGATCGGACCTCCCGCACCCGCTCGGCTCAAACTTCCTACGAGCGGGACACGCCCGCGCTCTCGAAAGTCGCCATCTCCCGCATAATTTTGCTTGCGGCATCGATCAGGTTAAAGGCAAGCACCGCGCCTGTCCCCTCGCCAAGCCGCATATCCATTTGCAGCATCGCTTCGAGGCCGATCGCCTGGAGCAGCCGGGCATGACCCTGTTCGTGCGACAAATGCGAAGCGAGCATGTACGGCGCGCACACCGGCGCCAAGCGGCTGGCCACCAGCGCAGCCGCCGAAGAGATGAAGCCGTCGATGACGACCGGGCAGCGGTTCTTCGCCGCTCCGAGGATGACGCCGACGAGACCGGCGATCTCCAGGCCGCCGACTTTGGCCAGCACGTCGAGCGCATCGTCGGCATCGGGGGCGTTCACTTCCAGCGCTTGTTTGACGACGGATTGCTTGTGCAGCCATCTGGCATCGTCAATGCCGGTGCCTCGCCCAACCGCCATCCCGGCATCAAGTCCGGTCATCGCGCAAAGAATCGCCGCGCTCGCCGTCGTATTGCCGATTCCCATATCCCCTGTAGCAAAAAGCCGGAAACCTTTGCCGGCAAGCTCGTCCACCACTTCGATCCCGGCCATAATCGCCTGCTGCGCTTCCTCACGCGTCATCGCCGCTTCGCGGGCCATATTGCGCGTGCCTTTGCGCACTTTTTTCGATACAAGCTGCGGATGCTCCAGATCCGCGTTTACACCGATATCGACGCAGACGACTTCCGCCCCGGCATGCCGCGCCAGCACGTTGACGGCCGCGCCGCCGTGCACGAAGTTCAGTACCATCTGCGGCGTCACTTCCGCCGGAAACGCGCTGACGCCTTCCTCGCAGACGCCATGGTCGCCGGCCATCACGATGACGGCTTTTTTCTCGAATACAGGCTTTACTTCACCGGTAATGCCGGCTGTCTGGCACGCGATCGCCTCCAGCTTGCCCAAGCTTCCCGGCGGTTTCGTAAGCTGATCCAAATGCCGCCCGGCCAGTTCGGCGAACTCCTGATCGATCGGTTGAATAGCGCTGATTTCTTGATCTAATCTAGACATCATTTCATCCCTCGCATTTTCAGTTATTTGCCGGGCTGCAGCAATATTTGCGGCGCCCGGTTCAACGGATGCTCCAGCACGATCGGTTCGGTTCCGTACACCTCTGCGATCAGCCTGCTCGTTATAATTTCCTGCGGCGTCCCTATGGCCGCCGGCTTGCCGTCATGGACGACGAGCAGCCTGCTGCAATACTGCGCAGCCAGGTTCAAGTCATGCAGCACGGCTACGACGGTCAAACCCTCTTCCCGCTGCCATGCCCTGACATAATCCATCATCTGGATTTGATATCCGATGTCCAAAAAGGTCGTCGGCTCGTCGAGCATCAGCAGCCTGGGCTGCTGGGCCATTACTTTGCCTAGCGCTACGCGCTGCCGCTCGCCCCCGCTGAGGCGGTCTACCGTGCGGCCGATGAGCGGTTCCAGATGGAGCTTCTCCACGATGCTTGCAATCAAATGCCCGGCATTCTGCGAATCTTCGCCAAGCCAGTTTTGAAACGGGTACCGGCCCATCTCCACGACCTCCCGCACGGTGAAGCCGACAGGCGGCAGGGCGTCCTGCTGCAGCACGGCGAGCCGGCGGGCCAGCTCCTTGCGGCTGTAGGAAGCCACCGGCCTGCCGGCCAATCGCACATCGCCTGCGGAGGCCGGGTCGATGCCCGACATGATCCGCAGCAGCGTCGATTTGCCGCTTCCGTTAGGCCCGATAATGCCGAAAAATTCGCCCGCTTCGACCTCGAAACTCATATGTTGCAGCACCTGCTTCCCGTGGAAGCTTTTCGAAACGCTTTCGACTTGTATCATCAAGATCAACCTCTCTGCGCTTTCTTATCTTTGTTCAACAAGTAAGCGAAGAACGGCGCCCCCAAAAAGGCGGTAATGACGCCGAGCGGTATTTCCGTCGGGCTCAGCAGCGTGCGGGCCAACGTATCCGCCCATAGCACATAAATTCCGCCGCCGAGAACGGATAAGGGCATAATCAGGCGGTAATCGGGGCCGACCAACAGGCGCACCAGATGCGGGATAATAAGTCCTACAAAGCCGATAACTCCGGCCACGGATACGGCCGCCGCCGTAACGAATGTCGCAACGATCAGTGCGGTCAATTTCGTCCGTTCGACATTGACCCCGAGATGGGCGGCTTGGCGCTCGCCGAGCGCGAGCAGGTTCAGCGATCTGGCCAAGCCGATCAATACCGCAAAGCCGATAAGCAAATAAGGCGTTACCAACGCCGCGTAGGACCAGCCCCGCAATGCTAGGCTGCCCATCAGCCAAAATACGATTTCGTTAATGACTTGGTTGGATAAAGATACCATGAACGCAACGATCGAGCCCAGGAACGCCTGCATGACCACGCCTGAGAGAATGAGCGTCTCCAGCTTGAGCTTGCCGTCGATTTGCGCCAGCTTCAGCACGAGCAGCAGCGAAATAAGCCCGGTACCGAACGCCACGGCCGGAATCGACCATTGCCCAAGCCAAGAATACTGCAGCCCGAAATAAATCAGAAAAGCTGCGCCCACCGAAGCGCCCGAAGATACGCCCAGCGTGTAAGGATCGGCCAGCGGGTTGCGCAGCACTCCTTGAAAAGCCGCCCCCGCTACCGACAGCGAGGCGCCCACAAGGATGCCGAGCATGACGCGGGGAAGCCGGACTTTCATGATGATCTGCTCGGAAGATTGCGGCCAATCCGCTTCGATTCGCTCTCCCAGCCACGGAATGTGCTTGCCGATAATACCGGCTATTTGCAGCACATGGACATGGGCCGTGCCCAAAGACAAGCTGATCAGAATAGAAAGAAGAAGGAGTAAGACTCCTACTCCTCCCCACAGCATCAGTTTTCTTTTCATCTACTTCACCAGTTCGGGGTAAATCGCCTTGGCCATGGCAAGCAGGCCGTCCGTTATTCTTGGGCCCGGGCGGCTGAGCAGATTTTGATCGATGCCGACAACCCGGTTCGTTTTCACGGCTTCAATCTGATCCCATCCGCTGCGTTCGCGAATGATCGCGTCGAGCGTTTTTTTGCTCTTGTCATCGGTCACGCCGGCCGCGAAAAGAATGACGTCGGGGTTTTGCTGAATGATCTTCTCTTCGCTAATTTGGTACCAGCCCTTCTTGTCCCCTGCAACATTGACGCCTCCGGCCAGTTGAATCAGCTCGTCCATAAATTCGCCGCTGCCGACCGTCCAGCCTGCGCTGAATTCGACGTAGACCTTTTTCTTATTGGCCTGCTTCACGTCTTTCACGGCGCTGACCACTTTCTGGCGGTCCGCTTTCATTTTGTCCGCCACCTGCTCCGCCTGTTCCTGATGATCCGTAATGACCCCGAACGTAAGCACGTCGGCAATGGCGTCGTCGAGCGTCTTGGGCTCCACTTTAAACATATTGATATTCATCGCGCGAAGCTTTTCCACAGTGTCGGCCTTCATCGAAACGCCCGTGAAAACGATGTCCGCATTAGCAGCGATGACCGCCTCTTGATTCGGCTTCGTAATGCCGCCCATCTTCGGCTTCGATTTCGCCGCCCCCGGATAATCGTCCAGGTCCGATACGCCGACAATCTGATTGTCGAGCCCTATAGCAAAAAGCGCTTCCGTCTCGGCGGGCGATACGGATACGATCCGCTGCGGCGCCTTGTCAAACGTAAATTCTTTTCCCGTCGCATCCTTGATTTTGAGCGGGTACTGCGTCTTTTTGGACGCTTTGGCGGTTGACGCAGCCGTCGCCGTCGCGGACGGGGCTTTCGTTTCGCCCGCTCCCAGCTTGGCCGGGTCCGTCAGCTCCGGCTGCTTCTCCACTGTCTTGCCGCAGCCTGCAAGACTGATTGCCGCAGCTGCGGCAAGAGCCAGCAGCGCGGTCTTTTTCCACAAGCTCACTTTCATCTCGCTTTTCTCCTTTTCCTCGTCCGTCAGGACTTCCAGGACTTCCATCCTGCCAAAAAATCCCCTGCCGTTTCCCGAAGGAACAGCAGGGGACGATAAATCCAGGCAGCTGACAGCCGCCGGCTGCTCCCTGATTTAACGCCATCCTTTTCCTCGAAGGAAGTCGTGTACGGCACCATAGGCAGGTCTCCTGACTTTCGGGTATCGAGCTTCCCCGCCTTCCCATCCCCTAAATCGGAACAGTGGCATCATGAGGAACATTCCCGGTTACAGTGGCGGGACCGCGCCGGATTTGCACCGGCTTCCCTTTTAAGCGGCAGCGCCCGATCGATCGGGCACAGCTGCCGGCACCTGTGGCTGCATAGCTACAACATTCAGTATCTCTTTGTCGATTATAGATGAGTTTCCCGGCATGTACAAGCCGAAGGCGAATTACTTCGCGGCGATGACCTTCAGCACCTGCTTGGCCTCATCGATTTGTTTAAAGTTTTGTGGAATAAAGGCGGTTAGCCCTTTGCCCTCCAGCCCCTGCTCTTTCAGCCATTTGTTGCCTGCCATCGGAATGCCGTAAAGATGCTTTTCCGCCGGCTTTCCGTCCTCGGCTAGTTCCATAACCCCATCCGGATAATCCTCCGGCTTGATCACGTCGTCAAGAGCTACGAACCCGGCCTGCTTGGACAGCGCTTTAAACTGTTCGTCCGGCAAAATAAGAATGCCGTTGCCGCCGGCGGCAAGCTCGACAATCATTTTTTCCATCGAAAAAATCGGCGTTGAGACGAACTTTACGGTCGGCTTCTCGCCTACCTTGGCCGCAAGGGAAGCTTCCAGCTTGTCGCCGATTTCCGAAGGAAATCCGTTCGCTCCCATGGCGAAAATAGGCACATCAGGCTTCGGGCCTCCGCACCCGGCCAACAGCACCGCCAGCATGGCGATGCTCACTAAAAGCAGCTTGATTCTCATGCAGTTTCAATCCTTCCGAAGTTTTGTACGGTCATAAGAAAAGCCGGCTCATCACCGACTTTTTTTGCCTCTATTCATATATTCGTTTATTTTTTGATCGAGGACTGTGCTGAGCTCGACGACGGCTTCGGAAGTCATTTCCTTGCCTTCGACAACCATCTGTTCGAGCATCCGTCTCAAAGAATGAATCTCTTCTTCGAGCGGACTCAAGGAGGCGGATTTCTTAGCATGCTTGATCAACCAGCTACGATCGGAATCATCTTCCCGAATTTGGAAATGTTTGTTATATGAAGCAAGTTGATATTCCATAAAAGCCATGCTCTTCCCTCCTTACCTCAAGGATACCAGTTTTTGTCCCTATTGAAAATATCTTTTTAAAATGTTTTACATTTTTTTGATGAATTTTCCTATTCGTTCTAATGCTTCATTTAGCTGGGAAACGCTATACGCATAAGAACAGCGCAGGAAGCCTTCTCCGCCAAGCCCGAATACGTGTCCGGGAACTGCCGCCACCTTCGCTTCGAACAGCAATCTTTCGGCAAATTTCTCCGAAGTCATCCCCGTCGCCGCAATGCTCGGAAACGCGTAAAACGCGCCCTGCGGCTCGTGGCATTCGAGCCCGATCTCGCGAAATCCTTTGACGATCAGGCGCCGGCGCTGATTGTACGATTCCATCATGCGGTCTTTCTCTTCCAGCCCGTTCTTGAGAGCTTCGTGGGCGGCCACCTGCCCCATAATCGGCGCGCACATCACCGTGTATTGGTGAATTTTGGTCATCGCGGAAATCAGGTCGGAGTGCCCGCACGCATATCCCATGCGCCAGCCCGTCATGGCGAACGCTTTGGAAAAACCGCTCACAAGGATGGTCCGGTCCTTCATTCCCGGCATGGCCGCGAAGCTCACATGCTTTTGTCCGTACGTGAGTTCCGCATAGATTTCATCCGAAATGACGATCAGGTCGTTCTCCTCGACGACTTTGGCGATCGGCAGCCAGTCTTCATAAGTCATAATGCCGCCGGTCGGATTGCTCGGATAGCACAAAATCAAAATTTTGGATCGGGGCGTTATCGCCGCTCTCAGCGATTGCTCGGTCAGTTTGAACTGGTCTTTGGCAAATGTCTCGATGCCTACCGCTTTCCCCCCGCTGATGGTCGTGATGGGCGAGTAAGAGATGTAGCACGGCTCGGGGATCAAAATTTCATCCCCCGGCGTAATCAGCGCCCGCAGCGCGAGGTCGATCGCTTCGCTTCCTCCTACGGTCACCAGCACCTCGTCGCCGGGCTCGTAGCTTACCTGGAACGAATTGTGCAAGTATTCGGCAATCGCCTCCCGCAGTTCCGGTATTCCCGAATTCGGCGAATATTTGGTCCGGCCCCGCTCCAGCGAATATACGGCGGCTTCGCGAACGTGCCAGGGCGTGGAAAAATCCGGTTCCCCGACCCCCAGCGAAATAATATCTTCCTTGCTGTTGCTGACCAGATCGAAAAATTTGCGAATGCCCGATGGCGGGATCGCTTTTACCATAGGAGCCAAATAATCCGTCATCGACTTTGGCTTGCGGACCGTCGGTTCATCTTTAATCATGGCGAAATTCTCCCTTACGGCGAGACGAGCATTCGGTGATCGTCCTCTTGATCCTCGAAAATAATGCCGTCCTGTTTATATTTTTTCAAAATAAAATGAGTTTTCGTCGACAGCACGCGGTCGATTGGCGAAAGCTTGTTGGAAACGAACGAAGCGACTTCCTTAAGCGATCTGCCCTCGATCTCGACGAGCAGGTCGTAGGCGCCGGACATCAAATAAACGGATCTTACTTCCGGATATAAATAAATCCGTTCCGCAATCGCATCGAAGCCGCGGCCGCGTTCCGGCGTAATTTGCACTTCAATCAGGGCCGTAACCTTCTCATCATCCACCTTGCTCCAATTGACAACCGTGGCGTATTTGACGATGACCTTATCCGCTTCCATCTCGCGTATCGCCTGCGCTACCTCAGCCTCCGGCGTTCCCAGCATGGTGGCAATCAGTTCCGCGCTGCGGCGGGCGTCTTCCTTCAATATTTCGAGAATTTTAAGCTTCAAAGCATCCATGGTTAACCCTACCTTTCGTTGGTGGAAATATGTTCATCTTTCAATCTTACAATGAACTGCTGTCCGAATTCAATCCTGGCGGAGCAAAAGCATTTTACAAACCGAGCCTTCCCAATTTACAGTCGTCTAACATTCGCTTTATATAATGAATTTCGAAGAGAACATAGACAAAAACGTAGGGAGAGAAACCATTTTGTTAAAAAAAGGATCTTTGATGATGAGCGCAGCGGCTCTGTTGATTTTCAGCGGCTGCGGAACTAACGGACAACCTGCAGCAACGCAAGGCGCGCAATCGACACCCCAATCGTCTCCGAAACAAGAATCCGCAAGCCCGGTTTCCGGCAAGCTTTCCTTCTATACATCCCAACCGGAGGAAGATGTGACCAAACTAGTGGCGGCATTCAATAAGAAGTATCCCGATGTGAAGGTCGAAAGCTTCCGTTCCGGCACCGAGGAAGTAACCGCCAAAATTCAGGCGGAAAACCAGGCCGGCAAAGTCCAGGCGGATGTGCTTCTGCTGGCCGATGCGGTAACTTTCGAAGGGCTCAAGAAGCAAAATTTGCTAGGCTCCTATAAATCGCCGGAGTTATCCAAAATTCCGAAGGATCTCGCAGACCCGGACGGCATGTACACGGGCACGAAAGTGATGGCGACCGTACTGGCCATTAATACGCAAAAAGTAAAAACGCCGCCGACCTCCTGGAAGGCGCTGGCGTCCGCTGAGAGCAAAGATGCCGGCATCATGCCGAGTCCGCAGTACTCCGGCGCCGCAGCATACAACGTGGGCGTATTGACGCGTACCGACGGCTTCGGCTGGGACTTCTTCAAAAACCTCAAGGCGAACAATACGTCTGTCGTAAAAGGCAACGGAGCTGTGCTGAACGCTGTAGCCGGCGGCGAGAAGTCGTACGGCATGGTGGTCGATTATTTGGTAGCCCGCGAAAAAGCCAAAGGCTCGCCGGTCGATCTGATCTACCCGACGGAAGGCGTGCCCGTCATTACGGAGCCTATCGGCATCATGAAAAATGCCGCCAACGAAAAAGCGGCCAAAGCATTCGTCGATTTCGTACTGTCCGAAGACGGCCAAAAAGTGTCCTCCGATATCGGGTATACGCCGATCCGCGAAGGCGTCGCTGCGCCGAAAGGGCTGAAGAGCATTTCCGAATTCAAAGTGATTTCCTCGGATATTACCAAGCTGGCGGAAGCCCGCGACGCGGATAAAAAACAATTCAGCCAAGTGTTCGGACAATAGGAAGCGGAGCGCATCATACATGTCGGATTCAGAACCAACTCAGCTTGCGAGGGAGAACGGCAGGGTCGGCCCTGCCCTCCCCGGAAGCTTTTCCCGAATCGCAAAACGCATTGCCGCAGCGCTGCTCCTGCTAGTTCTTGCAGTGCTGTTTGTCGTCCCGGTCGCCAAGCTTGTCTATTTAAGCGCGCAGGGGAATGCCGGACCGACGTTCGAGCATTACGCCGAAATGCTGCGACAGGCCCGTTTATGGAAAACGCTGAAAGATACGTTCGTTATCGTCGCAGGCTCTACCGTCGTATCCTGCATATTAGGCGTCGTAGCCGCCTGGTTGATAGCCTATACGGACATTAAGCACAAAAAGCCGCTGCATATGGCGATGCTGCTCCCTTTAATACTGCCGTCCTACGTCTTGACGTTGTCCTGGTCTTCGTTTATGGGCAATCAAGGGGTAATCGCCCAGGTGCTGCACGGGTTTAGCCCCGATATGAAACCGTGGAGCATGTACAGCTACGGCGGCATTATTTTCGTTATGGGCATTCATCATTTTCCGCTCGTGTATCTCTTGACGGTGGAAGTGCTGAAAAAAATTCCCCGCGATCTGGAATGGGCGACACGAGCAAGCGGTGCGGGCAAATGGAAAACGTTTTGCCTCATCACGTTCCCCCTCGCTTTGCCTGGCCTGACAGCCGGAGGGCTGCTCGTTTTTCTCGCTTCTTTGGACAATTTCGGAATCCCGGCTTTTCTCGGCATTCCTAAAAACATTTCGGTTTTGAGCACACTCATTTATGAGGAAATTATCGGATTCGGCCCTTCCGCATTTGCCAGAGGGGCGGCTTTGTCCATCATGCTTGGCATTATCGCCATTTTCGGGACACTTTTGCAATGGCTTGCCGTCCGAAAAATTAAAGCCGCAGACTCGATCGTCATCGACAGCAGTCCTCGCTATTCGCTTGGCAAGTACCGGGGATCGGCGACGTCGGCCGTCTGGGCCGCTTTGGCTCTGATCACCGCCGTTCCCCTTGTATCCATGGTCGCCATTTCTTTGAAGAAAGCGTATGGAGTCCCGTTCAAGGCGGCGAATTTAACTTTGTCCAACTATCGGTACATCCTGTTGGACAATCCGAAAGTGTGGCAATCGATCCAAACCAGCCTGTTGCTGTCCGTCACTACATTCGGCATCTGCCTCGCGCTCGGGTCCCTGCTCGCTTACGCCAGGGTGCGCAACCCTTCCTGGGTGACCAAATCGGCGGAGCTCGCCGTCGCCCTGCCTTACACGCTGCCGGGAATCGTATTCGGCTTATGCATGATTTTCACCTGGATGGAGCCGATTCCCGGCTGGAATCCCGGCATCTACGGCTCGATCCGGATTTTGTTCATCGCTTACGTATGCCGTTTTCTCATTTTGCAAGTAAGAGCGGGCATAACGGCTTTCACTCAGATCGACGTTTCGCTGGAGGAAGCGGCCCATGTTTTCGGCGCCGGTTTTTGGCGCAAGTGGGTTTTCGTGCTTTTGCCGCTGCTGCTGCCAGGGCTGCTTAGCGGGGCGTTTCTTGTCTTTTTGACCGCATTCACCGAGCTTACGGTATCCGCTCTGCTGGGGTCCACAGGCTCGCAAACGATCGGGGTGACGATATTCAGCTTCGAACAGGCTGGCAGCACCTTGTACTCGACCGCTCTGTCCAGCTTGATCGTCGTTCTGATCCTGCTCGGAGTGATCGTTCTGCAAATCCTGCAAAAGCTTCAAACCAAAAGAGGAGTCCAGCAGCCATGAGCATTCAGTTAATCGAAGTCAGCAAATCATTTGGGAGCTTTCAGGCGCTCAAATCTTTGAATCTCGCTATAGCCGAAGGGGAGTTCGTCGCCATACTCGGTCCGTCCGGCTGCGGCAAAACGACGCTGCTCAGACTGCTTGCCGGATTCGAGCAGCCGACAACCGGAGAAATTTATATGAATCAAACGCAGGTAGCGAAGCCCGGCTTCAGCCTGCCTCCGGAAAAACGCAAAATCGGCATGGTGTTTCAAGCTTTTGCCCTTTGGCCTCACATGAATGTGACGGAGCATGTGCGCTTTCCGATCCGTCACCATAAAGGAACCCCTGCTTCCATTCGCAGCAGTGAGCAGGACCGCATCGCCGGCGTGCTGCAAATGGTCGGCTTGTCCGAGCACGGCAGCCGTATGCCCCACGAACTGTCCGGCGGGCAAAAGCAGCGGGTGGCGATTGCCAGAGCCATCGCCGCCGAGCCTTCCCTCCTGCTGATGGACGAGCCGCTCAGCAGTCTGGATGCGATGCTGCGCATGGATATGCGCAGGGAAATCCAGGCGGTTCATAGACAGACCGGCACCGCCATCGTGTACGTCACGCACGACCAAGGAGAGGCCCTGGCTATGGCGGACCGGATTGTCGTGATGAAAGACGGGCGCATCGAGCAGGTCGGAACGCCGCAGGACATTTATTTGCGCCCCGAAACCGAATTCGTCGCCAAATTCGTGGCCAAAGCGAACCTGGTTCGCGGACGCTGGAACCGAGATACGTTCGTGCCGGCAAGCTCGGACGGCACCGTGCAGTGGCTCGGCCGCCATGTGGCCGGCCATTTCAAATCATGCGGCCTGTACCCCGTCAGGCCGGATCAATTTGAGCTGTGCGCCCCTGAACAGCCCGGCATTCGCGGCGAAATCGCGAACATCCAGTTTCAGGGCAGGGAATATCACTATCATATTCAGTCGGAAGACGGGCAATGGGAGATAAGCTCCCCCATGCAGTTCCAACTGAATGACAAAGTCTCGCTCCGGCTGCTGGCCGACGAGCGTTAAGAGCCACGCGGGCATGGCGCAGACTTTTGCGGACATCCGCAGACTTCCGCGAGCATTCGCGCAGGCTCCCGCAGACTTCCGGCCAGCATTCGCGCAGGCTTTCGCGGGCACCCGCAGACTTCCGGCCAGCATTCGCGCAAAAAACCTGCAAAAGTGCAGCTTTTTGCTCGTTGCTACGCCAAGCAACGGAACATTCCTGCAAATGTGCAGGTTTTTCATCGAACATCCGGGTTCAGACGTATTTTCACCGGAAATTCCTGCACTTTCGCAGGCTTTTCGCCAAAACGAACCGCTTTCATAGAAAAAGCCTGCACTTTCGCAGGTTTTTCCGGTTACCAAGCCCAGCCGATTCATAAAACTGCCGCCGGTGCCACCTCAAGCGCTCGTTCCGCTACCTTTATGCGGCCGGACGAACAACACAAAAAGAACCACGAGGGACACTAATCCCTCATGGCTCTCTATAAGCTCTAGACGCTGTAGCAATATTTGCTTTCCGCCTTCAGCAGCTTATTTATATTCCCTTCGACCTCCCGGTGACGGTAAGTAGGCAGCACATGGACTTCAAGGCTGTCATGCAAGCAGCCGATTCCGATCAGGTCTTGGTTATCATAAACAGATATCACACAGGCGGAGCCGTTGACGCTCACCTTGTCCGCCGGAGCTTCCCCGAGCATCATGCATTCTTTTGTATATGCTTGTATGAATGCCGCAAGCTGTTCCTGCCCGGGTAATTCATTGACATAAGCGATTTTCACTGTTAACTCCACCTTCCGAACAACTTTCTCTTCTCTATATAATTATACACTATGATGTATAAATATTCAACACCTTCAAAAAAAATGATTCCCTGAAAGCAGCCGTACGCACGCAGCCCAAGGAACCATTTTTTTTCAATAAATGTCCATGCTCAAATATCGCTCGCCCGTGTCCGGCGCGATGCACAACACTCTCTTGCCGGCGCCCAGCTTGCGGGCGATTTGCAATCCAGTCCACACCGAAGCGCCGGCAGAAGGTCCCACCAAAATGCCTTCCTTGGCGGCCAAATCTTTAGCCGTCTGAATCGCGTCCTCGTCGGAAACTTGAATAATCTCGTCGTAAACGCCGGTATTCAAGTTTTTGGGCACAAAGCCGGGACTTGTCCCAACGAGCTTATGCGGGCCCGGACTGCCTCCCGACAACACCGGCGAACCTTTCGGCTCGACGACATAAATCCCGATCCCCGGCAGTTTCTCCCTCAGCACTTCCCCGGTTCCGGTTATCGTTCCGCCTGTTCCTGAGGTAGCTACAAAAGCGTCCAGCCGACCGTCCATCTGCTGCAAAATTTCCACAGCCGTCGTCGTCCGGTGAATATTCGGATTCGCCGGATTCTCAAACTGCTGCGGGATAAAACTGCCGGGCATCCGCTCGCTCAGCTCGATGGCCTTGCTGATCGCGCCCGGCATCCGCTGCGCCGCGGGCGTCAGAACGACCTCTGCTCCGTAAGCCTTGAGCAGATTGATGCGCTCTTTGGTCATGTTGTCCGGCATGACGAGAATGGCTTTGTACCCTTTGGCCGCCGCGTTCATGGCCAGGCCGATGCCCGTATTGCCGCTCGTCGGCTCAATGATCGTAGCGCCGGGCAACAGCCGCCCGTCCTTCTCCGCTTGCGCGATCAGGTTGTAGGCTGCACGGTCTTTCACGCTTCCGCTCGGATTGAAATATTCGAGCTTCACGTACAGCTCCGCGTCATCGCCATCGACAAGCCGCCGGATGCGCACGACAGGCGTATCGCCGATCAGTTCTGTAATGTTGTTTACCATTTTACGATGCGCCAAAGTTCGGCCTCCCTTCCCCCAACCCAATAAACCTTTACCAACCATTTTTATCGGGATTACCGCGGAAGTCAAGCTTTATTTAGCGAAAGCTGCCTGCGCATAAAAAACCAGCTGACCAACGGGGAACTCCCAATAATCAACAGCAGCACATTCAGCACCATTGGGGCTCTGCTCCAGGATACGACCGCAATGAACAGAAGAACGCCCAGCACCCGCCCGGCATTGAGGGATAGCTCTCTCAATACGACATACTCTTCCCGCTGTCTCGCGCTGCTGTCCTCGGAACCGATCAAATCAAATACTTCGGAAACCATCGGAATGGTGTACAGCGGAAGAAAAAGCGAAACGCCAACCCCAAAAATCAACAGCGTGGCAAAGCTCATCTTCCAAAAAAAGGGCAATATGACGGCCACGATCATCGCCGCTCCCGCAAGCATTGCCCACTTTCTGAAACGCGGCTTAATATAGCGCCCGGCCACCCAAAAACTGATCAGCGAAACCGCGGAATTGATCAGCACAAAATTGCCCAGACTCGCTTCGCTGGAAGTCGAAATATACACGAGCAGACCGATCATAAACCCGAATACGCCCTCCCTGAAGCCTTGGGCGACAAGCGCCAGACTGACACGCTTCCATGGCGTCTCCGCTTGTTTGAGGCAGCGAACGGGAAGAAACCATTCATAAGTTCCCTGAACTTTTCTTTTTTTCAAAAAAAAGCTGACAATGACTCCGAGCACAAAAATGCCCAGAGAAATTGAAAAAATAAGGCGATACCCGATCTTGTCGCCCATGGACACAATCAGCATCCCGGATATCCACGGCGCAACAATGCCGGCCCCGGAACCCAGCAGCCCTGCCCAACCGTTGAAACGGTCCCGGCTGTCCGGGTTGGTCACTTCAAAGTAAACGACGTTAAAAGCGAGCCAAAACAGCCCCGATGAAATCCCCTGAACGATCCCCAAAACTACGATGTAATGAATGCTGCCACGCCCGAGCCACAGTACCAGCATATAAAAACAGGCGGAAACAGCCACTCCTGCGCGCAAACAATTCATTTTATTATGCTCTTTGACCCATTTGCCCGCAACCCAGAACGTCAGCGACATCGTCAAATGCGTTACCAGCGTGAACCAGCCGATGAGCGCGTAGTCATTTTTGGCTTTCCATAAGTACACGCCTACGAACGTGCCGGATAATGCATTGGCAACCCCGAACAGCGCATTCACAGCCAATAACAAAACAGCTTGGGCATTTAGCCGCCCTTTTTTCTTCCGGCCCTTTCCGGCTCTGTTAACCTCGGCATTTCCGCGATCTGCAAAGTAATTGCCGCTTGCCGGACCCCGACTCCATCCGGGATGAATCCGATGTCCGCTATCATTGTGCTGCAAGGCTGTTCCTCACCTTTCCCCTGGATTGAATTAGCTTTAGTTAAGCTTCCCCAATCGAGTGAAAATATGAGCCGGCAAAAAGAAACGAAAAACCGAATCCATAACGGATTCGGCTTGTTATTTACTTTCTTTGATGGCTTGCACCATCAGCATCCGATCGGTATCGGAAAGCAGCTTCTCCACTTTAAAGCAGGACGGGCATACGTACACATCTAACGAAAAAGGAGCTTGTATGAATGCTCTGCCTATCGTTTTGGAAATATGGGGATCAAAACTTTCCCCTGACACGGTCTCTTTGCCGGCCAGCAGCATAAATTCGTGGCAGCCCGAACATTCAGGCGCTTCTTCCTGCTCATCCGTAACGCTCTGCACCGCTTCCCCATAACGGTCAAGAGGCTCATCGAAGCCTTCCCAGGCTGCGGTGAAATCTTCTTCTCCCTCATCCGGCTCTTCTTCAAAGCGCAAAGGCTGACCTGTCTGTTTCACCGTCAGCTGGATGCTGCGGTAATCTTTCAGTTCGTTAAAGCAGTGCGGACATTCGTCCTCAGGGCCGATTTCCGGGTCCCATACAATTTCCGTCTGACACCAGGGGCACACGACTTCTTCATTGGCGCTCATTTCGTAATCCTCCACATCATTCACAAACCTATTTCATTAAATAATATACTCCTAGCGCCACAAAAACAAATGCAAGGGCAAACAAGCTGCCCCATAAGTATTTCATTGCTTAGCCCCTCCCTAGGTTACGCATGCTCCGACCACGTAAGAGATCGATACGGAAATCGTCAAGGAAAGGAAGCCGACGGCACGATTATCTTTTTTAATTTCTTCGTCAATTTTAAAATACGGCGTTAAAAATTCAAAAATAAAGTACGCGACAAGCAGCAGCAAAAACCCGTACCCCGCCCAAATCAATGAGTGAATCATCGTGTCGTTGTTCAGGATCGAAAAGCGAAACAGATTGCAAATGCCGAAAATTTTACCTCCGGTCGCCATCGCGACGGATAAATTGCCCGCCTTGATTTCAGCCCAATCATCATACTTCGTAACGAGTTCAAACACAGTAAGAAACACCACAAGTGCAATGACGGCCACGGCGAAAAACGCCAGAGTGCCCAAATACGGGTTACTGAGCAATACATCCACCTCTTCGTTCATATCGACTCCTGCCTTCCTTACAAAAGGTCGAAGAGACTGAGCAGTACTCAGTCTCTCGCAGGTGCTTCCACATTATATCATTAAGATTGTTTTTTTTCAGCAATCTTTGCTTTCAGAGCAGCCAATTCATCGTCTACGCCGTCCGATTTGCCGAGTTGATCGAGCTCATCGTCGAGGCTGCGGTTTTTCGCGCGAATTTCGCCGCTTGCTTGCGCTTCGGCTTCCATTTGCAGCACTTTTTCCGTCATCCGGTCAAAGCCTTTTGCCGCATTATCCGTACCGAAGCCGGACATCGCCTGATTGATTTGCTTTTGTGCTTTTGCAGACTCGGCGCGAGCGATCAGCAGGTCTTTCTTGTTTTTCATTTTGCTGAACTCGTCTTTCATTTCAGTCAACTGGTTGCGCAGCTGATCCGCGTTAGTTTTGGCGATATCGTATTGACGTTTCAACTCGTCAAAACGCTCTTGATGCTCTTTCTTATCCTGAAGAGCGCGGCGGGCAAGATCCTCGTTGCCTTGCTCCAGAGCTTTCATCGCCTGCTCAGTGCGTTTGGTAACCATTTCTTCGGCTTCTTCGTACTGCTGCTTGAATTTCTTCTCGATCGCAATTTGCTTGGCAACTGCGGATTCGGCTTCCAAAATATCTTCTTCCATATCGCGCAGGAATTGGTTCAGCATTTTCACCGGATCTTCCGCTTTGTCAAGCAGGTCGTTGATTGAAGCCATAGTCATGTCGCGCAGTCTTTTAAAAATTCCCATTTGTAAATTCCTCCTAGTTTTGAAAATCGTCTATGATTGGGTATTGCAAATTCTCTTTTGGTCACCGGTGCTTACACTCATTACATACGCAAATGCTAAAGGCGGAGTTTCAAAAAGTTTTTATTTTTTTATGAGTTATTTCAACTCAACTACAGTGACGCCCGTTCCGCCTTCGTTGTAGTTGCCGATCCGATAGTTTTTCACATGTTTATGACGTCGCAAATAATCCTGCATCCCGGTACGAAGCACGCCTGTGCCTTTGCCGTGTATCAAATAAACTTGGCCGAGGTTGGAAAGGAACGATTCGTCCAGGAACCGATCGGCCTCGATGAGCGCCTCCTCCAAATTGAGGCCGCGCATATCGAGCTCGGTGCGCACATGATCGTCGCGCGACCTTTTGACAGTCGCGACGGTTTGCTGCACCGCTTTTTTCGGTGCAGGGGAACCCGTTTTTTCAAGGTCGGCCAAGTTGACCTTCATTTTCATAATGCCGAGCTGCACGATCGCTTCCGTGCTGCTGGCAATTTCCACGACGTGACCCTTCTGGCCAAGGTTCACGACCCGCACTTCATCGCCGGCCTCGATCTGCTCAGGCCGCTTCTTTGCCGCGCGAGCTTCGCGCTTCTCGCGCAGCTCCGGCGCCGCCTGGTCCAACCGGCGGCGCGCCTCCACGAGCCGGTGATCCTTGATGGCACCGGCTTCTTCCTGCGCCATGCGCCGCAGCTCGGCGATGACTTCGTCCGCCTCGCGCCGCGCCTTGGCGACGGCCTCGCGCGCTTCGCGCTCGGCTTTTTCGAGCAGCTTGTCGCGCTGCTCGTCGAACTTCGCCTTCTGCGCCTCCAGCTCCCGGCGCAGCTCGTCGGCCTCTCGCCGCAGCTGCTCCGCGCTTTGGCGCTCGGCCTCCGCCGTAAGGCGGTTTTCCTCAAGCGATGCGATCATCGATTCGACGCGCTTGTCCTCTTCGTCCACCTGACCCTGCGCATGCTCGATAATCCGGCTCGACAAACCCAGTCGCTGTGCGATAGCAAAAGCGTTGCTTCGCCCCGGGACGCCGACAAGCAAACGATAGGTCGGACTCAGCGTCTGGACGTCAAATTCCATACTTGCATTGATAGTCCCCTGCCGTTGGAAAGCGTAAGCTTTCAGCTCCGTATAGTGAGTCGTAGCGATGATTCGGCAGCCCATTTGATGGATGTATTCTAAAATGGCAATCGCCAGTGCAGAACCTTCGGCAGGATCCGTTCCCGCCCCAAGTTCATCCAGAAGAACGAGGCTCTTCGGCGTCATATCCCGCAAAATGCTAATAATGTTCGTCATATGGCTGGAGAACGTACTTAAATTTTGCTCAATGCTTTGCTCGTCGCCGATATCGGCATAAATCGCATCGAACACGCATAACTGGCTGCCTTCCTCAGCCGGCACAAAAAGCCCGGACATCGCCATCAGACTAAGCAAGCCGACAGTTTTTAAGGACACCGTTTTACCGCCCGTGTTCGGTCCGGTGACGATGATCGTCTGATAGTTGTTCCCCAGCTCCAAATCAAGGGGGACAACCGCATTTGCAGCAATCAAAGGATGCCGTCCCCGCTTGATTTTAATAAACCCGCGGTCATTAAGCCTCGGCATCGTAGCCTTCAACTCTCTTGCCAGCCCCGCTTTGGCAAAAATAAAATCAAGCTGCGCAAGCAGCTCCACGTCGGAAACGAGCAATTCCACATTTTCCGCCACCAAAGCTGTCAGGGCACGTAAAATTTTCTCAATCTCGGCTTCTTCTTTTAGCTTGAGCTCTCGGATTTTATTATTCAGCTGAACGACCGATTCAGGTTCAATGAACAACGTTGCACCGGAAGCGGATTGGTCATGAATCATACCGCCAAAATTGGAACGGTACTCCTGTTTCACCGGAATGACATACCGGTCGTTTCGGATCGTTACGAGCACGTCCTGCAGCATTTTTTGAATGGATGGCGTGCGGATCATTTGCTCCAGTTTTTCCCGTACTCTCGATTCCCCCGTGCGAAGTTCGCTTCGAATCCGGCCCAGCTCCGGACTTGCGCTGTCGAGTACTGCCGCATTTTCATCGATACAGCTGTTGATTTTGTCTTCAACAGGCTTGTTTTCAGACAGCAAATCAACCTGTTCCTTCAGCATCGGAACTGAATACTCCTCGTCGACGGCCATGACGAACCTTTTTAGCCTTCTTGTTCCGAACATCGTCGTGGAAATGTCAAGAAGCTCCGCCGGATTGAGCGTCCCGCCGATTCTGGCGCGATGCAAAGCCGCGCGAATGTCACGAATTCCGCCAAACGGCGCATTGCCCTTCAGCCGTTCGATGTTCACCGCTTCATCCGTCGCTTGCAATCTGAGCTTCACTAGTTCAAAATCTCCGATAGGCTCCAAATGTTCGGCAGCCTCCTTGCCGAGAGAAGTCGATGCATGATGACTCAATTTATGTAAAATCTTTTCATATTCCAATGTTTT
This sequence comes from Paenibacillus sp. sgz302190, assembly GCF_059820445.1. Taxonomy (NCBI): domain Bacteria; kingdom Bacillati; phylum Bacillota; class Bacilli; order Caryophanales; family Paenibacillaceae; genus Paenibacillus; species Paenibacillus sp. sgz302190. The sequence goes on along the minus strand of NZ_JBZYAO010000014.1, from coordinate 75,439 downwards.
AATAATCTTCTTGTTCAATTGATCTCCATCCCCTTTTCACTATCCTTTATTATAAACCAAAGCGATAATGATTAGCTATGCAGACAATCGTTATAAATAATTCCGCTGCCTATATTTTTTCTGATTTCGTGCATACTAAGCTGTGCACCTGTTGCCAAAAGAAGTACAACCTTCAAGCACCCAATCGGCACCATGACTGTTAGGCAAAACCTTTCTCGCAACAGCTTCGTTTCATATTTACATGAAGGAGGGATGTGGATGCATTTCCTTGGTCATTTGGTCAGGTTCGTTGTATCCGCTGTGGTTTTGATGTTTGTCAGCTGGTTGGTGCCGGGTTTTCGAGTCGGCGGTTTCTGGAGCGCTTTTTTCCTGGCTCTGGTCATTGCCCTTGCCGCTTGGATTATTGAAGGAATCTTCGGCAAAAAAATTACTCCTTTTGGCAGAGGAATCGTTGGCTTTTTGGTGAGCGCTCTTGTAATCTGGATAGCGCAATTCATCGTAAGCAATGTTTCCATAAGCATGATAGGTGCGATTTTAGCAGCTTTAGTCATCGGGATTATCGACTTGTTCATTCCTGTCAAAACCCCTTTCGAACAAGGTGCGGCAGGCAGAGAAAATCGGTAATTGCGAATGCTAAAGTCCAAAAAAGATCGGCCTGCAGCGTATCCATTCGCCGGGTCGATCTTTTCCTTTTCACGAGTTTGTCACTGCTTTTTTGCAAAAGGTCGTGTAAAATGGGTTTTGTACTTAATCCAGTTTTATGGAGGGGTTTACACGATGAAAAAATTACTCGTTCTCGCAATGGGAGTTTGCCTAATCCTCGCACTTGCGGCTTGCGGCAGCAAAGATCAAAAAACAGCCGAGTCGACAAATGGAGCAGATTCTGCACAAGGCACAGCACAAGAAGTCGTAGTTAAAGCAAGCAACTTCAAATTTGATCAAGCCGAGTACCGAGTTAAAAAGGGAGAGCCAGTAAAAATCACCCTTGATAACACGCAAGGCGCTCATGGTATCCAAATCAAAGACTTCAAAGTGAACTTGGACAACAACAAAAAAACGTTAACTTTTACGCCCGATAAAGCCGGCTCATTCCCCATCATCTGTTCTATCATGTGCGGATCCGGACACGCTGAAATGAAAGCAACCCTTATTGTTGAATAATTATTCTTTTTCCCATACAGCCTTATCGCTTTTACTGCGATTGGGCTGTTTTTGATATTCACTTATTTAATGGACTTGATGATACCGCAAAAATCGCGGATATTGAAAAACCGAAATACAGGCATCGACCCATTTGGAAAGCAAAACATCCGTATTATGGAGTACAAGCCCGGAACTTTTAAAAATAAATGAGGTCAAGTTAACTGCTCCCTTCAACGGAAACTTCGCCGCGAGCTGTCGAGCAGCAAGCTTTTGAATTAACTCCGCTTGATTATGGGAAGTCGCGGCGGTCATTTGTCGTTTAGAAGCTGCCGATTCATTAGCTTTGGGAGAATCTATTCGATCATATCGTTTATGCAAAGCGCATTGAATTTTATTCAACATAAGCCTTGCAGTTCGATAATTCACATCAATTTGTTGTGCTAATGCAGAAGCGGTATAGGTTTGTTCAGTCCGAATAAGCAAGTATATCGCTTTGAACCATGTTAACAGCGGAAGTTTCGATTTATGCATAACCGTGCCTGCGGTTAACGAAACTTGCGTTCTGCATTCTTTGCATTCCAACAAGTTCCTCGTACGAATCCTGAAAAATTCCGTATGATCACAGCGAGGGCAGCAGAATCCATTCCTCCACCGCTTGTTCATTAAGTACTCTACACAATCTTCCTCACTGGTAAACATCCGATCCAAAGATTCCACCGAAAAGTCCATTCTCCGCCCTCCCCAAACAGGAACAAACATTCCCTTTTATTCCATTATACAGAATATATGTTCGTATGTAAAGAATAAATTGTCCCCTATCTCATCGAGCTACATCGTTCTAAAAAAAATTCTGTAGTATCTGCAAAAACTCCGCACCGCGCGCAGTGCTTGGCGTCACCTGACGGTGGTCAACCACTTTTAAAGCAGGCGAAAACCACCATGACGATAAATCGCACGTGTGCAGCTCCCAGTGCGCGTTGTTGCTCTGCATGACGGTGGCCGGTCCACCACATACACCACAATTCTGTAATATCTACAAAGCCTCTTGTCGGTCAGGTAAAGCTGCTGAGAAACCAAAAATACCCCTGCGCCCGATTCCGGGTACGTGTGCAGCTCCCAGCGCGCGGTGTTGCGCTGCTTGACGGTGGTCGGTCGACCACACATTGTGCTTAAATATCAAATACTTTGGAAGTGAGTCGCTTGACATGCCGGATACCAGAAAATCCCACATTCAATGTAATCTTGAATAGATCTGATCTTTGGGCCAGATTGGGAACTGGATCGCCTCTTATGTGAAGGGAAGTATTTCAAATAAGGTTCTGGCAAGTGATGGGGTTAGGTCCCATCAATTTAAAGAGATGTGTTCCCAAATAAGGTCTCGGCTAGCGAAAGAGATGTGTCTCCAAATAAGCTCTCGGCTAGCGAAAGAGGAGTGTAGCCCGTCAAGTGATTTCGGGTTTTTGTGTGGATTAGTATGTTTTGGTGATTTGGATTTGCTGCGTTTGCTTGGGTTGCTTAAGGCAGGCAGGACCGATGCTTTGTTTTGGTCGTTGCATCGGCGGCTTTTGGGGGTGAGGTCGTGAAGAGGTGCCGACACTCTGTTTTTGTAGATGACACAGAAAATGCGTTTTGTTGATAAGCTGCCCCCTGTCCCTCGGGTAGGAAAGAGGCAGCTTTTATACGGAGATTCCTTGCTTCCATAATTCTTGGAGTTTTCCGGCAATGCTAGGGAGTTCGTTAATGAAGTAGGGGGCTATAGTTGAGCCGGACAAAAGCTTTTGCAATCCGTCTGACGGGGCTATCGTTAAGACGTTGACGGCAATAACGACGATCAGAAGCGCTTCCGCCAAACCAAGTAGAGCTCCGCTCCAGCGATTGATGAGGTTAAGTCCCGGCGTTTTGGCGATAACGTTCAATGTTTTGCCTATGATGCTTATTGCAAGCCTAGTTCCGAAAAACAGAATGGCGAAGGCCAGCGCATTGAAGATATAAGTATCCAGATTCAGACCTTTAACGATAAATTCATACCGTTGATAGTTCTCGTATGCAGGGACCGGAACTGCAAGGCGCAGGATCGGGGCCACGTTTTTATAAAAGAAGAACGCAACCAGGTAAGCAAGCAAAAAACCGGAAAGCGATACGATTTGCGCAATAAATCCTCTGAAGTAACCGAAAAGCAATCCGAGGGCTACTACTGCCAAAATGATGTAATCCAAGTTATTCATGTGCACGGAGATTACCTGCCGGGACCATCTGTTTCGGCCAGTTCGATCCATTCATTGTATTCGTTCTGCAGTTTCGTGTATTCCTCCCGCAGTTCACGGTATTCAACCCGTACTTTGTTCAGTTCTCTTTGAAGCGATTCGTCCTGCAGAGTTCGCTGCGCGAGCTCTTTTCTTTCCGCTTGCACTTGCTCCATAAGCTGCCTTCTTTCATTCTCATACATTTGCCCCACCTCTTCATGATGCTCTTTATGCCGCATATTCAGATCATTCAGTTGGGCTTGATATTGCTTGATTATGGATTCCATTTCTGCGCCGTGTCTTTGCAGCAAGGCTTCTCTCTCGGAGCGGAATTCATGGGCCGCGGATTCTTTTTCCGCCTGCAGCTGTCGGACTGCCGTTTCTTTTTCTTCCTCGTTTTGTTTGACGATAGCTTCTTTCTCTTCATGGTTTTGTCGGACTATTGCCTCTTTTTCTTCTTGGCTTTGTTTAATGATGACTTCTTTTTCTTCTTGGCTTTGTTTGATGATGACTTCTTTTTCTTCTTGGCTTCGTTTGATGATGGCTTCTTTTTCTTCCTGGCTTTGTTTGATGATGGCTTCTTTTTCTTCCTGGTGTTGGCGGATCAATTGCTCTTGTGCGGCCTCCTGACGGTCTTGAAGCTGCTTAAGCTGGTTATTTTGCTCGTTGATGAGTAGAAGTTTGGCTTCGTGCTCCAGTTTTAGCTCATTGAAATTCTGGAGCAGCTGGTCATACCCTTTCTGTGCTTCTTCATGCTTTGCTTGTTCTTGGCGAAGCAATTCGAGTTCCGTGTTTATCCGAAGATGTTCATCGGCCATGTTAACGGCAGCCAGCACGGCAATTCTTTGCGAATCCAGGCGCGGGTATCCTTTGGCGATACGAAACATTTGGTCGTTCACGTGCTCGGCGACGCGCTTCATATAGTTGGTGCTCGTACTTGCCATTAGTTTGTATTGGTTGCCGTATATTTCAACGGTTATTTTAGTCTTTTCTTCAGCGCTCACTCTTTATATCCTCCCTTAGATGAAAGGCTGGTCCTATCGACAACAATTCGATAAGACCAGCCTGATTTCCTGCCTCAACGCTATAAGTCACACTATTTTCTTAGCTCTGCTTCAAATTGCTGTTCAAGGGCTTGAACGACCTTTGCATGGAGGTCCGTTACTTCTTCATCAAGCAATGTCCTGTCGGCATGGCGATAAATCAATGCGAACGCTACGCTCTTTTTGTCGGCTCCCAGTCTTTCGCCCGTATAAATGTCAAACACCTGGATGGATTCCAGCAGTTCGCCTGCCACTTCGCGGATCGTGTTTTCCATATGACCGACCGGAACGTTTGCGTTCACAACGACAGCTATATCTCTGCCGATTGCTGGGTAACGCGGAAGAAGCTTGTAGGCAATCGAATGGGTTGCCGCGGCCATTAACGGCCCCATCTCGACTTCGAGAACGTAGGTATCGTCAAGATCGCGCTGCTGCTGAAGCGCGGGATGAAGCTGGCCCGCTCTTCCAATAAGTTGTCTTCCCCCTGCGCCATGCAAGTAGAGCTCGGCCGTGCGGCCCGGATGGAAGCCCTCAGGAGCTGCAGAAACGTAATCCAGGTTTTCAATTCCCAAATAATGAATTAGACGATCGAAGATCCCTTTTAGATCAAAAAAGTCGACGGACTCCGATTTTTGCCCCCAATGCGGCTGGCGGCGTTTGCCTGTCATGGCGATTGAAAGAAGCAGCTTTTCTTGCGGCAAAGCGGTCAGGACGGACTCTTCGCTGACAAAAACTCTGGCCATCTCGAACACAGCCACGTCGTCGTTGCTCCGGTTGCGGTTGTAGCTGACAACCTCAAGCAAATGAGGCAGCAGGCTTGTGCGCAATTGGCTGCGCTCCTCGCTCATCGGCATGGCGAGAGGAATTGGTTTTGCTGCAGGATAGAGGCCTGCAAGCAGCGAATTTTGATCGGGGTGCGTGAAGGAATAGGTAATAACTTCATGCAGCCCGCTTTGTGTCAGGAGATTCCGCGCGATGCGGCGGATCGACTGCTCTTTGGTCAATGAGCCGGGAGTCGTTACGCCGCTCATGAGTGTCGTCGGGATGTTGTCGTAGCCGAAGAGGCGTGCAACTTCTTCGATCAGATCGACATCCCGGGTAATGTCTCCGCGGCGGCTCGGAACGTGAACGAGCAGCTGTCCGTCGTCCGTCTTAACGAAGGTGAAACTGAGACGCTCCATGATTTTCTCGATCTCGGCCAGCGTCAGCGCGGTGCCGAGATAGTTGTTGACGCGGTCCACCGCAAGCTCGATACGGACCGGCTGGTGCGATCCGGCGACGGCTTCGACGATGCCGTCGGCAACTTGGCCCGCTGCATACTGAGCCATCAGGGCCGCAGCGCGGTTCAAAGCCGGAAGCACGGCCTCCGGGTTGACTTCTTTTTCGAAGCGAAGGCTTGCTTCGGAGCGCAAGCCAAGCTGGCGGGACGTGCGGCGGACGGAGCTGCCCGCGAATCTCGCGGATTCCAGCAAAATCCGCGTCGTGCTCTCGGTCACTTCGGAGTTGGCGCCGCCCATTACGCCCGCAAGCGCGACAGGCTTCGTGCCGTCAGTGATAAGCAGCATGTGCGGCTCAAGATTGCGCTCCACATCGTCCAGCGTGACCAGCTTCTCGCCCGGCTCGGCAAGCCGTACATCGATGTGGCCGTTGTTCAGCTGATCCGCGTCAAATGCATGCAGCGGCTGTCCGTACTCTAACATCACGAAGTTCGTGATGTCGACGATGTTGTTGATGGGGCGGATGCCCGCGGCCATCAACCGGTTTTGCATCCACAGCGGGGAAGTGCCGATGCGGACGCCCTCGATGAGGCGCGCCGCATAGTGGGTGCACTGCTCCTTCGCTGTGATGTTCACGCTGATGCGGTCCGCGGCTCTAACTGCAGCTGCTTCCGCAGCTTGCAGCGCGGCCTCCGCATCCGGCAGCTTGACGCTGCGGTCGAGGATCGCAGCGATCTCGTGCGCCACTCCGATCATGCTTAGCGCATCGGAGCGGTTCGGGGTCAGATCAAGCTCCAGCACCTTGTCGCTGATCGCCAGCACTTCAAGGATAGAGCTGCCTACAACGGTATCCTCAGGAAGGACCAGAATGCCTTCCTGGATTTCTTTAGGCAGCAATTTATCGTTCAGCCCCAGTTCTTTGGCTGAACAGATCATGCCTTGCGACTCCACGCCGCGCAGCTTGGCGCGTTTGATTTGCAAGCCGCCCGGCAGTTCGGCCCCTACGAGAGCTACGGGCACTTTTTGCCCTGCGGCTACGTTTTTTGCGCCGCAGACGATTTGCAAGTCTTCGCCTTGCCCCGCGTCGAGGATACAAACGCTGAGCTTATCTGCGTCCGGATGCTTTTCGCGCGATTTTACATAACCTACGACTACGTTCGTCACACCTTTGTTGCGATCCTCTACGATATCAACTTCAATCCCGCTGCGGGTCAGTTTTTCCGCCAAATCCTCCGCCGTATAGCCGGATACGTCTACATATTCCGATAACCATTGATAGGATACCTTCATGGTCTCATTCCTCCTTAAAGTTTTGCCGCCGCAAAATTTGCATGGCAAGCATAAGTTTCACTTTATGCCTACACGTGCAAGAATTGCTTCAAGAAACGCAAGTCGTTCGTATAAAAATGGCGAATGTCCTCGATGCCGTATTTCAGCATGGCGATCCGTTCAACGCCCATGCCAAAGGCAAATCCGCTGTACTCCTTCGGATCGTATCCGCCCATTTCAAGTACTCTCGGGTGCACCATGCCGGCGCCAAGAATTTCAAGCCAGCCGGTTTGCTTGCACGTTCTGCATCCTGCGCCGCCGCACATGGCACAGCTTACGTCCACCTCGACGCTCGGCTCCGTGAACGGGAAAAAGCTCGGACGCAGACGGATTTTGGTCTGCTTGCCGTACATTTCCTGAACGAACTGCAGCAGCGTTCCTTTCAAGTCGCTCATCCGGATATTCCGGTCGATCACAAGACCCTCAATTTGCGTAAACATGTGCGAATGGGTCGCATCGTCATCGTCGCGGCGGTACACTTTGCCCGGGCAAATAATTTTGATCGGCACTTCGCCCTTTCGTTTTTCCATGGTGCGGACTTGCACGGGGGAGGTCTGAGTGCGCATAAGAATTTCTTCCGTAATATAGAAGGAATCCTGCATATCCCGGGCCGGATGATCTTTCGGCAAATTCAGCGCTTCAAAGTTGTAGTAATCCTGTTCCACTTCCGGACCTTCCGCCACGGTATAGCCCATCCCGATGAAGATGTCCTCAATATCCTGAATAACTTTGTTCAAAGGATGAACGGCACCTTGCTGCGACGGACGGCCCGGCAATGTGACGTCGATCGTCTCGGCGCGGAGACGGTTGTCGGTTTCCTGCTGCAGGTAGGCCGCTTGTTTTTGTTCAATTACGCTTTCAATGGCCGCGCGGACATCGTTGGCAACCTGTCCGATGACAGGGCGCTCTTCAGCGCTCAATGCGCCCATACCGCGCAAAATTTCCGTTAACGGTCCTTTTTTGCCCAAATATTTGATTCGCAGGTCGTTCAGTTCCTGCTGGCTCTGAACGCTTCCGAGCTCTTGCAGCGCTTCCTGCTTTAAAGCCTCTAACCGCTCTTTCATCGAAATCCCTCCTGAAATTAGTCCCTCAAACGCAGAACCTTTAATAAAAACACAAAAAGGCTTTCCATCCCCGGACAAGGGACGAAAAAGCCGTGGTACCACCCTAATTAGACCCGGACTTGCTATGCACAAGCCGAATCTCACTTCATTGCGGATAACGGACGAACCGTCCGGTTCTCTCTACTGAGGCCGTGGCTCCATAAGCCCCAACCTGTTCAAAAGACTGCTCGGGAGCGAACTTCGGCAGCCTGATTCCCGGGGCAAGCTCTCAATCTTCGGCTTTCCCTCCCTGTCAAGAAGCACTGCGTACTCTTCTCCGTCAAAGCATTTACTCGTATATTTATGAGTAATTATATGCAAGATACGCCTTATATGCAAGTGGGCATTCTTCATAATCGAGTTAAAAGGTTTGACATATGCTGCGAAGCGGCTTATAGTTTATTTAAATAATTTAAATATTATATCATCTAAAATTTAAGCATTATAATAAAGGAGGACTGCTATGGACGAGTCCATTCACGCATATACGGACCGGTTTCGGACCGCTTTCGAAATGACTCACCGCAAATTGGGCCATGCCGTACTTTCGAAGCTGGATTTTGATATTACGGGGCCTCAGTATTTCATGCTTTTTATCATTAAAAAAGAAGGCCTCATCAAGCAAACCCAGCTTTCGGACAAATTAGGCGTCAAGCCCAGCGCGATTACAGTGATGATCGACCGGCTGGTTCAAAACGGTTACGTCATTCGAAAACATCACGAAACGGACCGCCGTATTGTGCTTGTCGAACTGACCGAGTCGGGCGACCAAATCGTGCAAAAAGCGATGGAAGTTCACAAGGAAGTCTCGGCGCAAGCTTTATCGCAGCTCTCGTCTGAAGAGCTTGACATTTTCGTCAAGTCATTTGAAAAAATCGCTTCATACTTCGCCGTAACAGTCTGAGGCATAGAAAACAAGGAGTGAGTAGAGTGGAAAACAATCATACGAAGACATCCGGTCCGCTTGAAGAATCCGCATCGCCGGCCGTGAAAAACCGCGGCCTTTTGTTGACAGGCTTGATCATCGCCATGCTTTTCGGGGCGTTGGACGGAACGATCGTGGGCACCGCGATGCCGCGCATCGTCGGGGAGTTCGGCGGTCTCGGCCTGATGGCCTGGCTGACGACTGCGTATATGCTGACCTCGACGGTCGTCGTGCCGATCGCGGGCAAGCTGGCTGACCTGATCGGCCGCCGCGTCGTCTATGTGACCGGGCTGATTATTTTTATCGGCGCCTCCGCCCTGTGCGGAATGGCTCAAAATATGACGGAACTGATCTGGTTCCGCGGCTTGCAAGGAATCGGCGGCGGCATTATGATGCCGATGGCGATGATTATTATTGGGGATTTGTTCAGCGGCAAGCAGCGGGCCAAATGGCAGGGCGTCTTCGGTGCGATCTTCGGACTGGCGACCGTAATCGGCCCGCAGGTCGGCGGCTGGATCGTAGACTCCCTGAGCTGGCGCTGGGTCTTTTACATCAACCTTCCCGTAGGTATTCTCGCTACTGTTTTGATCGCGATCGCTTTGCCTAAGCACAAAGCTGCCGGCAATGTAAAATTCGACGTGCCCGGCATCGTCACCATGATTATCGGCGTCGTCAGCCTGCTGCTCGCTTTAACTTTCGGCGGCAAAGATTACGCCTGGGCTTCCTGGCAAATTATCGGCCTGTTCGCCATTGCCGTCGTATCGCTAACCGCCTTCGCCTTTATCGAAAACAGGGCCGAAGAGCCGATCCTTCCCGTCCGCCTGTTCAAGAACAGGACGTTCACAACGATCAACGGCGTCGGGTTTCTGATGTACGTCGGCATGTTCGGCGCGATCATGTTCGTCCCTTTGTTCATGCAGGGCATCGTCGGCATCAGCGCCTCCGCTTCCGGCACCGTGATGACGCCGATGATGATCACCATGATTATCGCGAGCATGGTTTCCGGGCAGTTCATTCACAAAGTCGGCGTGCGCAGACAGATGCTGATCGGAATGATCATTATGGCGGCCGGTTTCCTGCTGCTCGGCACGATGGGCATGGATACGACCAAACTGACCGCTTCCGGCTACATGCTTATTCTGGGTCTTGGCATGGGGCTTGTTATGCCGATTCTTACACTCGCGCTGCAAGAAAGCTTCCCCAAATCCGAGCTTGGGGTCGTAACGTCTTCGAGCCAGTTTTTCCGGCAAATCGGCGGTACGTTCGGGATGACGATTCTCGGCGCAATTATGAATCATAAATCGACAGTGCTGCTTGAAGACAACTTAATTCCCGTCATCAAACAGCTGCCTGCGCAATCCGGCCAAATGGCCGGCCAGTTGACCTCGATGATCCATACGAATCCGCAAGGGCTGTATTCTTCGCTGCTCAGCCCCGAGACGCTGGCCAAGATGCCTAAAGAATTCGTGGACAATTTGCTGCCGATTATCAAAAATGCGCTTGTCGCTTCGCTTCACCAAGTATTTTTTTACGGATTGGTTTTCGTGCTGCTGGGCGCCGTCGTTACTTTCTTTATCGGCCCGATCAAAATTTCCAACCCAAAATCCAAAAAAACGGAGGCGGCGGCTCCCGAGCCCGCCTAATAAAAAAAGCTCCCAACCGGATTCCGCCGGAAGGGAGCTTTTTGGGTTTTATTCGATTTTGCCCATATGATTAAGCGGAAGAAGCCGGAATACGGCTTTGCCGATAATGTCTTTTTCCGGCACAAAAGGCGTCGGCCACAAATGCGAATCGTAGCTGTCGTTCCGGTTATCGCCGAGGAAAAAATATTCGCCCGCAGGTACGGTCACTTTGTCAAACGTATAATTCATCGCTTCTTTCACATACGGCTCGTCCACCTTTGCCCCGTTGCGGTACAAAGCGCCGCCCTTCACTTCGATCGTATCACCCGGCAAGCCGATAAGCCGTTTCACATAACGGTCCTTATTGTCCGGCAGAGGAGGCCAGAACACGACGATGTCGCCGAATTCAAAATGGGTGAGCGGCTTCATTTTCTCGACAACCAGCTCGTCCTGCAGCTGTATGGTCGGCAGCATCGACCCGGTAGGGACGCTCATCGCCTGGGCCACGTACGTATTGACGAACAGCGCGAGGACCACCGCAAAAGCGATGCTGGGCACCCACTCTTTGACGAGGGACAGTAGCTTTTTCTTCATGGCTCTCTCCTTTGTGAACATGATAAGTCTTACTGTAAACGATAGCAGCCCGGCAAACATTAATCTGACATAAAAATGTTAAAGAAAGCGTTGTTTTTGACACGGCATTCGCTTTGTCGTTTAATGAATTTGGATACCCTTATAAGGAGAGTGGTCGAAATGAAATACCGCAGACTCGGAAAAACGGATTTAAAGGTTTCCATCATAGGCGTAGGCACCTGGCAGTTCGGTGGAGAATGGGGACTGGAGTTCACGCAGGCGGAAGCCGACGCTATTCTGGATAAGGCGGCCGAACTCGGCATCAACTTGATCGATACGGCGGAGTGTTACGGCGATCACTTGTCCGAATCGTTCATAGGCGACTATTTGTCACGGCGCAAGCGTGAGGATTGGGTCGTAGCGACCAAGTTCGGACATCACTTCCACGAACGGTTCACCAGAACCGACGATTACTCCGCCGGAGATGTTGTGAAGCAGTTGGACGCTTCGCTCAAAGCGCTGCGGACCGACTACATAGATTTATACCAATTCCATTCCGGTCCGGACGCCGCATTCGACAACGACGAGCTGTGGACGACGCTGGACAAGCAAATTCAAGCCGGCAAAATACGCCATTTGGGCACCTCGATCGGCAGCAATGCCAACATCCACCAAACGGACGCGTCGACCAAGGTCAACTCGCAGGCGATCCAGGTCGTTTACAACCGGCTCGACCGCGTGCCGGAAGAGCAAGTATTCCCATCCTGCGAGCGCCAGGATTTGGGCGTTTTGGCCCGGGTGCCGCTCGCCAGCGGATATCTTAGCGGCAAATACAAGCCCGGCGCCGTTTTCGATACGACGGACGTTCGGCACCGCCACGATCAGGAGAGCACGCGGTTGAAGCTGGAAGAAGTGCAGCGCATCCGGCAGGAAGAGGTTCCCGCGGGCATGGATATGGCCAAATGGGCGCTTGCATGGTGCCTCAAGCACCCGGCCGTGACCGCCGTCATCCCGGGCTGCAAAAACCCTGAGCAGGTTGCCGCCAATGCAAGCGCCGTCGAGCTGATCAGCGACAATCACCCGCAAGCGTGGAAACAATAAGGCTGTAAAGCAATCGCTGCAGCCGCCCAAAACGAAAACGGCCCTCTGGCAAAAGGGCCGTTTTTTCTAGTACACGATAAAATCCTTATGGTACACGGTTTCGTTATCTTCCATGTCCATTACTCTGACTTCCAAATCCCAGTTGCCACGGAAAGGCAAGTATGCGCCCGAAGCTGTGTAGCTATATTTGACAAAACCGTAAGACTCCTCCTGCTTCTCATCGGCAAAAGGCTGCAAAGGAATTTGAATCGGAGCGATATCCGTATCGTCCGTATAATGCAGAATCATTTGCACCTGCTTTGGCTTGCCCGCCTTCTCCGGAAGAAACACCTTCGTTTCAAAAGCGTTCGCTCCCTGCGCCTTCGGGCTAATGCCGGCGGACATGTGCACCTTGTCCCCCATAACGTGCCACACCAAAGGCTGATTGGAAGGGATGGGAGCCATGTAGGTAATCAGCCCGACCAAAATCACGATAACCGCCATCAAGGCGAAATCGATTTTCACCCACAAGTAAGCCTGCGGGGCCTTCCGCTTGCGCACATACATGCGGATTAAGATTCCGGCGACAATGACCAGCAGGACCGCCCCGATTTTCACGAGCATCAAAATTCCCCATGTCGTGTAAAGCAAGTAGTGCAAACCGGGCAAAAACAATAGAATCGATGCCGCGCCTGTCAATGTAAGAACGATGATCGACACGAAAGCCATTTTCGAGAATGCTTTCACAAAATCAGGCGTCTCTTCGCTGCGTTTGCGCCACTTGACGAGCAGGAGCAGCAGCCCGCCGGCCCAAAGCGCCGCGGCCGCCAAATGAATAAAATCCAGCGTAACCGTTGCGCTGACCGGTGAAAAGGACGCGGCATGGCCGCTGAAGCTTTTGGCGGCCAGCAGGGCGAGCGCCCACAATATATCAAGCCAGGCCAGCCTGCCCACGATCGCAAAACCTAAACATGAGAGCACCAGCAGCAGCAGCCAGCTGATCCCGATACTCGTCGCGCTGAACAGCTGCCACAGCTCCTCCGCTCCTCCGCCGCCCAACAGATCCTCGATATGCGTAAAAATTAGCAGCAGCAGCGCAAGCACTTGGGCCCGCTGCAAATTCAATGTCCAGGCGGATAAAGATTTCCGCGCTTCGGCTCCCCCTCTGCGGTCGATCCTTAACCAAACGACCCAACCTGCCAGCGCCAGCACGGCCAAATACCACAGCCCGCGAACCGCGTATTGAATCATAATCTTGTTGCTCCACGAACCGGTAAACTCATGCTGATGGTTGACCTGACCCGCCGGAAGCTGAAGCTTTTCCTCTTGCGGCGGATTGCCGACCGTGATCGGATAGCTGCCCCCAACCGGGTGGCCGTCCTCCGAAATCACATGATAACTGACCAAATAGACGCCTTCGGAAAGCTTCGGCAGCGCAAGGACCATACCGGTGTGCTCCGGGTTCATGACCGCCTTGCTTTTGGTAACTTCGCTGCCTTTGCTGTTGAGCACCTTGATGTAAAAGAGCCCCTCATCCAGTCGTTCATTGAACGTAACGGATATTTGGGCGGGCGAATCCTTCAGCGTACTGTTTGCTTCCGGTACGGCTTGTACCAGCGAGGCATGGGCCAGTGCCTTCTGAGGGGTGGAAATCATCCCCAGAATAACCGCTGCGAATGCCAGCAAAACGACCGCCAGCCGAAGCTTGGCAAGCCGGTTATAACGATTTCTTATCATCATTCAACCTCTATTCCGAAATGGGCTTGCGGCCGGCGAATCCATCTTGCCTACTATGATAATAGCGGATGCTTTCTTCTCCCTGCCGCCAGCACAAAAGCACTTCTTCGCCGTCGATCAAAGCCGGGAAATCAACGAGTCCCATATCGATGTCCTTCAGTTCCACTCCCTTGAGCTGAAACCCTTGAATATGTCCCCGCGCCTCGATCTGAATGAATTCCAGTTCCGCTTCCATAAAAAAGAACGGATCTTCTCCATCCCCAAGCTGCTCTCCCGAGTACTCCTCCTTGCTTTGGCGAAGCGCCCGGTATTTATCCTCGAATTGCCGTTTCAACGCTTGTACGGCCCGCAGTTCCTTGTCGATTGCAGGCAACAGCTCATTCGCCTGCTGCAAAGTAAAATATTTTCCCGACACTTCCGGCACCTCCTACTCTCGATTCTATCAAAAAACCGGCATGACTACGAACCGTGTCCATGCGCCTCGTCTACATGCGTGACCGACAATTCCGCATAACTGACTCCTTTAAGAACCTGAATGCGCTGTTGAAGCGTCCGGAGCAGACGTACTTTTCCCCGAACGACAAGAATTTCAAGACACTGCTGATGATTCAAATGAATATGCATGGTGGAAATAATCTCATGATGATAATCGTGTTGAAGCTCTGTCAGCGTAATCGGCAGGTCGCTCACGTGATGATCGTAGACCATTACAATCGTGCCCGCCACCGTTTCCTCCTCCTGCATGGAGCTGTTTACGAGCAAAGCTTTGCGCACGAGGTCCCGTATCGCTTCCGAACGATTGTCGTAGCCCTGCAAGGCGATCAATTGATCGTATTGTTCGATCAACGACTGCGGCATCGAAATCCCGAAGCGGACTAACGCATCTTTATCGGACATAGAGTGAAGCCTCCTCTCCAGGCAAACTTTTATTGCAGCAAAAAAGGAACGGGCTCGGCTCCCATCCCCTTATTTACGGCAGCTTCATTAAGCGGCGAACCCGTATTTCCAATTCCACCAAAGAGAACGGCTTGGTCATATAGTCATCGGCGCCCATATGGTAGCCTTTGAGCAAATCGTCTTCCCGCTTTTTCCCGGAAAGCATCAGCACTTTCATGTGTCGCTGCGACAGAACGGGATTCGTTTTAAGCTGCTCCAGCAAGTTGAAACCGTCTATTTTGGGCATCATTCCATCCAAAATGCAAGCATCGAACGATTTCTCCAGCAGCATCCGGTAAGCAGCTTCGCCATCCGAAGCAAGCGTAATATCTATAGGCAAATGCTCCAAGTGAGACGTCAAAATCGAGCGCAAAATGTGATCGTCGTCAACGATAAGCAGCTTCTTTCTGGCTGGAGCGTCGGGCGCGGGCTTGGATTCGCGGTCCGTTGCTTCCGCATCCCGGGCGGCGACAACGCGATTCCTGCCCTGCTGCTTCGCCTGGTACATCGCATTGTCCGCCCGGTCGATCCACTCCTCCATGGCCATGCCTGGCTGCCATTCCGCTATGCCTGCGGAAAAAGTAATGGAGAACGTCTGCCCTTCATTTTGGGCGACGGGATTTTGCCGCACTTTGTCCAAAACGTGCTCCAAAGCTTGTACCGCTTGCCCGGCTGAAGCACCCGGCATAGCGATGACAAACTCCTCGCCGCCGAAACGCGCGAGCAAGTCGGTTGACCGCAGATTCACCTGCAGCAAATGCGCCAATCCCTGAAGCACCAGATCTCCGACATGGTGCCCGTACGTATCGTTAATCGATTTGAAGCGGTCGATATCGATAAAAGCAAGCGAAATCGGCGCCGGATACCGCTCAAGTCGTTGCAGCTCCAAACCGATCTGCAGATCGAAATAACGGCGGTTGAACGCGCCTGTCAAAGGATCGCGAAATGCGAGCTGCTCGAAATTTTTCGTCCTTTTCAAAATACTGTAGATCCGCGCCGCCAACTCCTCATACTGAAAAGGCTTTGTTACGTAATCGTCGGCCCCGAGATGAAAGCAGCGGACTTTGTCATTCAAGTCGTCGCGCCCGGAAAGAACAATGAGCGGGAGCCACTTCAACGTCGGATCTTCTTTCAAATATTCAAACAGCTCATATCCGGATTGCGGGTACATGAGCAAATCCAGCGTCACCAAATCATAGTTATGCTCGCGCAGCAGCCTCTTGGCCGATTCAACGTCCGACGCTTCATCGACGATACATTCGTCAAGCTGCAAACGGCGGGTCAAATAAGAACGCAGCACTTCATCGTCGTCGACGAGCAGAAGACGGCTCTTTAACGTTCCGAGCAGCGTGCCGCCTCCCGGCTTTTTCTGTTCGTCCAGTTGAAGCTCCGTCTCGCAAATATCAAGCTCCATGCTCAACTGCAGCAGGGATCGCCGGCTAAATGCAATGTTATCGTCTACGGGGGACAGCATGATCACGGACGACGCATTCTCGCTCGTCATCGATTGGCTCCATTCCCAGCAGTGCACCAGCTCTTCCGCCAGCTTGCCGATCCGGTGGTAGCCAAAAATCGGCGCGCTGCCCTTAAGCGTATGCGCAATCCGGTAAAACCTGGCCACGGGATCAAATTCAGGCTGCACTTGGATTAAACGCAGCAGCTTCTCCATCTGGTCCAACTGTTTATGGAGCTCTTGAACGAACAGCTTCCTGCCCTGCCGCAAAATTCTCGCATCTTTGTCCGACGCATGTTCCTCATTGATGTTGTTCATCGTGTTCGACCACCCTTTATCTTTGAGGAATGAAGTCCTCCCGTATACTGTGTCAGTTTTTCAGCAAATGTCCAACCGTCTCCAGCAATTGAAGCGGACTGAACGGTTTCACAATGTAGGCTGTGACGCCGGCCGCCTTCGCCTTTTCCTTATCTTTGTCGAGCGCCTTGGCGGTAAGCAAAATCACGGGAATGCTCCGGTTGGCATTGTCGCTTTTCCGCAGCCATTCACATACCTCGACGCCGGTTCGCTCGGGCATCATGTAATCCAAAATAATTAAATCGTAAGATTCCTTTTGCAGCCGGTCGATCGCTTGCAGGCCATCTTCGACCTCCGTAATTTCGTAGCCGTCATCCGATAATGTTTCCGTGAGCAAAAACCGCAGCGCCACCTCATCGTCAGCCAGCAAAATCTTATGCGCAGACATGAATGCTCTCCTTATAACATGTATTCGTGCCAATTATATCATTTTATCCTGTACTTTTTCCACGAACCGCCGGCAATTTCCTTAAGTCCTGTGACATCTTTCCAAACATAGACCCAGCCTTCCCGAAGGCCGCTGATATCCGTCACCCACACGCGTTCGTATTCATTTTGCCCGCCAAGTCCGTAGTAGTCCTCCAAAATGTCCATCGCCTTCAGTCCCTCCTCGGTCACTTCCAGCCACTCACCGACGACCGTCCCTTCTGAAAAAGCCTCCCGTTCGTCATAGAGCGCAAGAGCCGGATAAGCGCCAACGTCGTACAAACGCCCCCGGACTGCCCCCGGCTGAACGGACAAAACATGCGGTGCCGCTACATGGTGATTGCTCTCCCCTGCCAAAAGCGTGCCGTAAACAAAAACCGAAACTATAAGACACCCCTCCTTGCCGAACTAGGGTATGAAATTTACTATACATGTACGTGCACTGCACGAAAAAGTGTCAATAAAAAAAACAGCAACTCATTAGTCGCTGTTTTACGCTTGATTTGTAGTCAATTCACGGGTTTTGACAATAATTTTGCGGATGCTGTCTTCCGAAAGATGGAAAACTTTGATCAGCTCCATGACTGTCGATCCGTTCTGGTACATCCGGAAAATCTCGCGGTTTCTTCGTTCGATAATAATCCGGGTTCCGTTATTTTCACCCCATCCGGCGCGTTTCTGCTCCTTTTTGGGAATGTATATGATCTCACCTTGGATGTACTCCTGTAATTGTTTTAATAGGCTAGGGGGAAGAACGTCCTTGCCGTTCTTGTAACTCATGGATGAAAACCTCCTCAAATATGTCGATCTTAAAAGAATTCGCCTTATTTGCCGCGGTAGTTTTCATCGCCCCTGCACCTCCTATCATTCTGTAAAAAGGAATTAAAAAAACACGATAACGTATCGTGCCTGTTGTTTGTATATTCAATTATACAATAATCAGGTGAATGGTTATTCCACGAATGATATTCAGTTTAAGAGACGAGCACCTCTGCGGCTGCCGCTGCATTCATCATTGCTACCATTGTGTTTGCTGTATTCATGTGTATACTGCACTCCTTTCACCTTGGAATTAGTAAAATGTAACATTTTTATTATATGTTAAAAGCTTCACTCTGTCTACTTGCGATCGAATCTTTATTATAGCGGAGGCCTTTCGGCCTCCGTGAATGATTGCCTCTGCTTACGCAGAGACCACCTCTGCTGTTGTAATCACTTTGATCACTCCTTTCCTGAGGAATCAGCCGGCCGGCTACTCTTCCATTAACTCACAAACCAAAACTTTCCTCAAGCGAAAGAATCATTATAACGAATCTTTATTGGAAGGCCCGGTGGAGGGCACGCTGTTTCTCGGCGAACGCCGTTCTGTCGTATCTGCAAAATCGCCAAGGGGTAGTGGGAGTTAGTCAGCCAGGGGGGAGTAGGATTTAGCTTGCCAAAGGTGATGGGAATTTCCATAAACGCTAGAGAATCGAGGGTTCTGCGCTTCTCGGTGAACGCCGTTCTGTTGTATCTGCAAAATCACCAAAGGGTGGTGGAAGCTAGTACGTGTGGCGGGGGACTCGGTGGGTCTGTGCTTCTCGGTGGGCGCCGTTCTGTCGTATCTGCAAAATCGCCAGAGGGTGGTGGGAGTTAGTCGGGATGGTGGGAGTTAGTTAGCCAGGGGGACGAAGGTCGAGCTTGGCGAGAATCCGAATCATGCGTAATTGGGACGCGCTGTTTTTATACGCGTCCCATGGGTCATAATAAACAGTGACCCGATGGTCACTCAGAGTGTTGAGAATTAGGTCCGCCGAAGAGGACCTGGGGGCAACCCATAAAACCTGCGAAAGTGCAGGTTTTTTCCGCAAAAATGGTTCATTTTGGCGAAAAGCCTGCGATTGTGCAGGAATTTTTGATGAAAATGAACCTGAGCCCGTGTTCGCGGTGAAAAGCCTGCACATTTGCAGGAATATTTCGCGGACAGTGTATCCGTCGAGCAAAAGCTGCACTTTTGCAGGTTTTCCCCGCGCTGTCAAATAGGTGTGCTGCCCCCTGGCGCGTGCGAGCTTTTCAACAGTCTGAGTGACCGTATAATGCACATACGGTCACTGTTTATCGCTCCGCGGCTGGCCCGCCCGCCGTTAAAAGCCCTGCTTCTTCAGCCACGTGCCGCAAAGCTCCGGCCAGGCTTTGGCTTCGGGGTGCGATTGCGCCAGACCGAGCCCGTGCGAACCGCTTTCAAACACGTGCAGCTCGAAAGGCACTTTGTTGCGGCTGAGACCTGCGGCAAACAGCATGCTGTTCTCGACGGCTACGGCCGCATCATCGGCGGTATGCCACAAAAAGGTCGGTGGCGTATCCTCGGTAATTTGCCGTTCGCCCGACATCAGCTCGACAAGCGCTTCATCGGGAGACTCGCCCAGAAGGCTTGTTTTCGACCCTTGATGCGTGTATTCGCCAAAAGTAATAACCGGATAGCACAGTACCATGAGATCAGGACGGCTGCTCTGCCTTTCGATCGGATCGGCCGACTGCGCATCGCCCAGGTCGTAATGCGTTCCTGCCGTAGACGCCAGGTGGCCTCCTGCGGAAAAGCCCAAAATACCGACGCGCCCGGGATCGATTCCCCACTCGGCGGCATAATGCCGGACTGTGCGAATAGCCCGCAGCACTTCCTGCATAGGCACGGGATGGTAATTGGGAGCGACCCGGTAATTCAGCACAAATGCGGAAATCCCGAGTCCGTTCAACCACTGCGCGATCGGCTCGCCTTCGTGGGACGCGCGGTTGCGGTATCCGCCCCCGGGACAGACGATAACTGCAGGGCTTGCGCCTTCCCCTGAGACCGGGTAGAGCGACAAGCTCGGACACCCGTCATTGATTTCTCCGCTGGCTTCAAAAGATACGCCAGGCCATAAATCCACTGTTTTCATTTTGGAACCCCCATCGGTTAAAATACGTACTAAGCTAATAATATCGCAACAAAATGATAGAGCAAGCTATATTTCACTCAAGGAGATGATAAGCATGATTGTAGCTACAACAGAAAACATTGCAGGTCATGAAATTACCGAGGTGCTCGGAAGCACGTTCGGCGTCGTCGTTCGGGCGAGAGGGATCGGCGGCGACATCCTCGCTTCGCTCAAGGGGCTGGTCGGCGGCGAAGTGACGCAGTACACCCAGATGGTTGAGGACGGACGGCGCCAAGCCATGGATCGCATGGTGAAAAATGCCGCCGCGATGGGCGCGGACGCGATCGTGATGATGCGTTTCGACAGCGGTGACATCGGCCAGAACATGAGCGAAATCGTCGCTTACGGCACTGCGGTCCGGACGCGCAGGTTATGAATGGGATGTATCCCGTCATATTCTTTTACGGAATCTGGCTGATCGGATTTATCGTTCTTTTCCTTCTGGGCTGGGCTTACTACGACAAACGTTATAAAAGCAGGACGAACGCGGACGATTCTCAGCCGTCCAACGGTTTCGTATGGACGGCTGAAGTTTTTATCGATCCGAAGGACGGCTTTACTTACCGGGTTTATTACAACCCGCGAACCGGCGACAGAGAATATGTCCGAGAGAAGTAAATTATTCGGTAACGACTTCCCAGTTATGATTTAATGAGGCCTCTATCGTTCCTTTTTCCATAATATAAATAGCCAGCAGTTCGGCAACGTCTGTCGGTATATCTTTCACAACGGGTTTATTTTGGAACATCGTATAATTTCCCCCGCCGCCGGCCCGGTAATTGTTCATCACTACATTATAGGATGCCTCCATATCAAGCGGACGGCCCTCATAGTCAAGCTTGACGACTCTTTGGCCGGGCGGGCGGGAAATATTCAGTTTGTACTCGATTCCTTCCCACATGTCATAGTTGTAATGCTGCGGCTTCGGCTCGCTGAATTTGGCGCTTATCCCGATCCGGCCGTCCGGCGCGAGCTCGAAGTATTCCGCGGATTGTTCAAGTGCATCCTTGATGTCTTGACCGGATATGCGAATGACCTTCAGCGTATTCGGATAAATATAGTTCGACACGATATCTCTCATCGTTATATCCGAAGGGAACCCCGGCGAACTATTGTCAAACAATGCCGTATTGGAAATTTTCGCTCCTGACAGCTCCATTTGCACGCGGTTGATGAATTCGATCAGCGCGCTGTCCCGGAGCCTGATTTGCATCGGATCTTTGACCAGCATATCGCCCTTCAGCTTGCCGATCGGCTGATCCAGCCATTTCTGCGTCTTCGCCTCGTACTCGCCCGCCAATCCGACAACGCCCGCATCTGCGTCGACGCCTTGCACGGACAGCAATTCCGACTTTTTGGACAAAATGCTCCATGTGCCGCTATCGTTTTGTTCCAGCTTCAGCTCCACTTTGCCGAGCGCGGCGCCGAGACTTCCGGGCTGAACGATGACGACTCCGCCCACCTCGACTGCGGCAAGGCTGCGGTGCTGGTGCCCCGTCAGAAGCACGTCGATGCCTTCGACCTCCGTACAAAGCCGGTATCCCTGATTTTCTCCCGTCAGAGGCTCCGTAGGCTCTCCGGTCGCAAGATCGCGCTCGAAACCGCCGTGATACGCAGCGACGACGACATCGGCACGCTCTTCTTCCCTAAGCGTTTTTACCCATTTGGCCGCGCTGGCGACGGCATCTTCGAACACCAGACCGCGAATATGGTCGGGATTTTCCCAGTTCGGGATATACGGTGTCGTTAATCCGACAATTCCGACGCGGACACCCTCCGGTGTTTCTTTGACAATATAAGGTTGTCCAAAATAAGGCCGCCCTGTCGCCTCATCGGCGATCGTCGCGCAAAGCCAGGGGAATTCCGATTCCTTCACCGCTTTGTCCAGCACGTCAAGCCCGTAGTTAAATTCGTGATTCCCCGGAACGGCGGCATCATACTTCAAATAGTTCAGACCGAGAACCATCGGATTGACCGGCGTATTGTCCAGCCTTGCATGATGATAGGCAAGCGGCGTGCCTTGGATCAAATCGCCGTTGTCAATGACGATCACATGCTGTTCTTTGCCGCGCTCGGCCGCAATCAAGCTCGCAATTTTCGCCAATCCTACTTCGTTGGGCCCATTATTGGCATAATGAATCGGCAGCAGACTTCCATGCAAATCGCTAGTCTCCAAAATCGTAATCGTACAGCTCCTGCGGTCAGCAAACTTCTCCATTTTTCCACTCCTGCATCTCTAGTTTTTGTGTGCCTTTACAGAAATTTTGTCACTTTAACAAATACTTCACACTATCTTCCATATCAGATGTGTTAATGTTATAGTACTACAAGAGTAGTTGTAAATTAATTAATCGGAGGTCAACAAATGTTAAAAAAGTTTTCTGCAATTAGTTTATCCCTGGTAATGGCAGCGGCTATCGCAGGTTGCGGACAAAAAGAGAACACAACTGCCGCATCAACCTCACCGGCAGCCTCTTCCTCGCCGGCAGCTGCAGCAGCAGGATTCGTACCTAAAGAGCTGAGAGTGCAATTCGTGCCGTCCCAAAACGCCGAAACGCTTGAGGCAAAAGCAAGACCACTTGAAAAATTGCTCGCAGATAAACTCGGCATCCCTGTAAAAGTTTCCGTATCCACAGATTATAACACGGTTATCGAAGCAATGGCTTCCAAGCAAGTAGATGTCGGATTCCTTCCTCCGTCCAACTACGTCGTTGCTCATGACACCCGCAAAGCGGCCGACCTGCTTGCGCAAGCAACCCGCCTTGGCGTTGACGATGCTACAGGCCAGCCTACGAAAGATCTCGTAGATTTTTACAAAGCTATGATCGTTGTAAAAGCGGATTCCCCGATCAAAGAAGTGAAAGATTTGAAAGGCAAAAAAATGGGCTGGCAGGGCGTTACTTCCGCAGCAGGCTACATCTATCCTGGCTATATGTTGAAAAAAGCCGGCGTAGATCCTGTGAAAGATGTAACCGGCGTTCAGTTCCAAGGACACGACAAAGCGGTTATCGCTCTGCTCAACGGTCAAGTTGACGCTGTAGGCGTATTCCAGGATATCCGCGCCAACATGACTAAAGATTATCCGGACATTTTCAAACAAACCCGCGTGCTTGGCTACTCCGACAAAATCCCGAATGACACTATCGCCGTTCGTACGGATATGGATGCAGCATGGAAAAAGAAAATTCAGGACGCGTTCATCGCGATCGGCAACGACCCTGAAGGCCAAAAAGTTATTTTTGACGTATACTCTCACAAAGGCTACGTAGCTTCCGACGATGCCAAATTCAACATCGTTCGCGATGTTAACAAAGAAATGGGCTTGAAATAAGCCGGATTCGCAGTTCAAGCAAAAATGCCTCCTACCGGACCTAAAGGTCTGGTGGAGGCATTTTGCTGCTTCTTAAGTCCGTGCCAGCTTCTTGGTGAAGAAATCGATTGGCGTATTTCTGCGGCTTGCCGCCGTATTCGTAACGGGACCGGACGTATCCAGCACCTCGATTTCCCGAATACATTCGACGGGAATTAGCACATTGTCGATTTTGATGAGTTGGAAGGCTTTGTAATAATTCGAGATAGTGCCTACGAGGGTGTTATTCCCGCACGTAATTTTGACCTCTTCTTTACCTATTATGAGCCATTCGAACATCAACTTTTCACCTCTCTACTAATATATGACAAGTTCATGACGGTATTCGTTACGGATTCCGGGAAAATTTTTAATCCATGTTCGCGCAAATCCTTTTTATCAAGTAGAATAAGGATAGGCTGGCAGTAAAATGCTTTGACAGCATTTCTTATTTAACTTTATAATAGTTTTAGAATTATTATAAAGTAAATCCTTTTCAGTAGCTGAAAGGAACCAACCTTATGGAACAACAAACCATGAACGCAGCGATTGATAAAATTAAAAAACTGCTGACCGTCAAAGGCTTCAAATTGACGCCTCAGCGCGAAGCGACTGTTCAGGTGCTGCTCGAAAACGAAGACGACCATTTGAGCGCGGAGGACGTCTATATTTTGGTGAAGAGCAAATTTCCCGAAATCGGGCTCGCCACCGTTTACCGGACACTGGAGCTGCTCAGCGAGCTGCACATTGTGGAAAAAATCAATTTCGGCGACGGCGTAGCCCGCTTTGACCTGCGCAATGAAAGCCAGGCCCACCATCACCATCATTTGATTTGCGTCAAATGCGGCAGCGTCGAGGAAATCAAAGACGACTGGCTGCTGCCGCTTGAAGAGCGGCTGGCGCAGGAGTTCCGCTTCAAGGTGCTGGATCACCGGCTTGATTTTCAGGGAATGTGCCGCAACTGCCAAGCCAAACAGCAAACATAAATGTTTCTGCAAAAAAAGACGCCCCATTCCACTCGCAAGTGGTGATGGAGGCGTCTTTTTCATAACGTTCGGGGCGGGTCACACAATTCGTTTGCGCAGCGCTCCGGATATATAATCGATAATCGAGACGGTGACGACAATCCCGATCAAAATGATACCTACGCGCGGCCAGCCGCGGGCATTGATCGCAAAGATGAGCGGCGTACCGATCCCCCCTGCACCGATAATACCGAGCAGCGTCGCGGATCTGACGTTGATTTCGAACCGGTACAGCGAGTATGAGATGAACTCGGGTATGACCTGCGGGATGACGGCGAACGCCATCGTCTGCCAGCGGTTCGCTCCTGCGGCCGTCATCGCTTCCACAGGGCCCATGTCCATGTTCTCGATGCCCTCGGCATACAGCTTGCCGAGCATCCCTACCGAGTGAAGCCCCAGCGCCATAACCCCGGCGAACGCGTTCGGGCCCACGGCTTTAATAAAGATCAGCGCCATGATCACTTCCGGAATCGTTCTGACGACGCTCAGGAACAGCTTGCCGCTGCCTGAAAGAAAGCGGTTTTTGACCATGTTCGACGCCGCCCAGAAGGCGAATGGAAGACATACGACGGCCGACACGAAGTTGCCCAGATACGAAATGGCCAGCGTCTCAAGCAAGGTGCGGATCAAGTCTTCTCCCTCGGGGATATAAACGTACGACCAGTCGGGATGAAACAAGCCGCTCAGCATCGATTTCGTCAAAGTCCACGTTGTCGGCTGGAATCCGGTCAACTCCAGACCGGTCAGCGCCCAGATGAACAGGCCGAACACAACGAGCCAGCCTATCGCCGTATTCCAACGTGAGCGGGAAGGCGAAACCGGCCCTTTACCGCCCTTCAGCAAGTAAGTGCGGATGCGCGTGCTCACGGTGTCGATCAGCACGACGATAATCAACGTATAAATGACGATGGAGCAGGCTTGATCGTAGCGGAACAGATCGAGCACGTTTTTCAGCAGCAAGCCGATTCCGCCCGCTCCGACCAGCCCGAGAATGGCTGAAGCCCGGATGCTGACTTCAAACGTATACAGCAGGTGGGCCAAATAGGTGGGCGCAACCTGCGGGAGAACACCGAAGCGGATCAACTTGAGCTTGTTGGCGCCGACGGCTGTCATCGCCTCCAGCGGACCCGGATCGATCGACTCGGTCGATTCATACGCCAGCTTCGACAAAATGCCGAAGGTGAAAAAAATAAGCGCCAGCGTACCTGCCGTAGGGCCGAAGCCGACGAGAACGGCAAACAGCGAAGCGAAAAGCAAATCGGGAATCGTACGAATCAGATTCATAATGAGACGGGCCGGGTAAAACAGCCACGGTACCGTGGTTATGTTGCGCGCGGCGAGCAGCGCCATCGGAAAAGCGAACAATGCCCCGATCAGCGTGCCGAGCACGGACATTTGGATCGTTTCCCTCATCGGCTTCCAAATATCGGCAAAAAATGCCCAATCGGGCGGGAACATTTCCCCTATAAACGAAGTAATTTGCGGCGTACCTGTGATCAGCTTGGTCAGCGTAGCGTCGGTTCCGTATGCACTGGCAATCAGCAGCCCGACCATGATGACCAAAGTCAGATAGAGCTTCATGCGGGAAGGTTTTGCGATAGTTCCGGTGCTCATCCTCCCTGCCCCCCCAACAGCTCGTCTCTTTCGATCGCACGTCCGTAAATTTCGGAGAATTTGGCATCCGTCGCCTCGGCTACAGGACCGTCAAACACGACTTGCCCCGCTCTGAGGCCGATAATCCGGGTCGCATACTCCCGGGCTAAATCGATAAAGTGCAAGTTGACAACGGTCGTAATGCCGAGCTCCTGATTAATCCGCTTCAGGTCGTCCATCACCTGTCTCGTTGTGAGCGGGTCCAGCGATGCGACAGGCTCGTCCGCGAGAATGATTTTGGCTTCCTGGGCGAGCGCCCGGGCAATGGAAACGCGCTGCTGCTGACCGCCGGACAATTCATCGGCGCGCGAGTAAGCTTTTTCCCGGATATTTACCCGTTCCAACGCTTTGAGCGCAAGCTCTATATCTTCTTTCGGAAACAGGCCAAGTACGGTGCGGAGCGTGGAATGGTAGCCCACACGGCCCGACAATACGTTGCGCAGCACCGAAGACCGTTTGACCAGGTTAAAGGTTTGGAAAATCATCCCGATATCTCTGCGCATGCGGCGAAGTTCAGCGCCGGAAGCTTTGGTGATGGATTTGCCGTCAATTAAAATTTGTCCGTCCGTAATTTCGTGCAAACGATTAATGGATCGGAGCAGCGTTGACTTGCCGGCGCCCGATAGACCTACAATGACAACGAATTCTCCGGGATGAATGGTAAGATTGATATCCTTAAGACCTACGGTCCCATTCGGATACACTTTGGAAATGCGTTGAAACTGAATCATACAAGTCCTACTTTCTTTTGAGTGGTGTCTGAAATAATCCATCTGTAAATTCCACGAAATTCGCCAAAATCCTTTTTTCTGTATCTCCTTTATAAAAAATTCATATTCCATTGTTCACCGGCACAAAAAAACGGCGGGCTTTGCAGCTCCGCCGCATACCGCCGACTTTTATTACACCTTGGCGCCCCAGCGCTCCTCAATGCGCAGTCCTTTCCAAATGGTGACGGAAACCGCCCAAGCCAGTACGAACAGGCCTACGAGGATATAACCGAGCATCCCGAAGTCCAGTTCCTGCAGCCATGTCCAGAAGCCGCCCTCCAGTCCCGCTTCCTCCGACAGCACCTGACCCAGCTCGACAGCCCCGATCACCAGCGCGGCCAAAACCGCTACCGCCGTGACCGTCAAGTTGTAATACAGCTTGCGCAGCGGCGTCGTGAAAGCCCATCTGTACGCTTTGGTCATGAACATGCCGTCCGCCGTATCGAAAAGGCTCATCCCCGCCGCAAAGAGCAGCGGCAGCGAGATGACGCCGAAGAACGGCATCGCCTCTTTGGCCGCGCTCGCGGAAATCGCCAGCAGAGCAATTTCGCTGGCCGTATCGAAACCCAACCCGAAGAGAAATCCCAGCGGGTAAACGTGCCAGCTTCTTTTAATGAAGGAAAAGAAAGGTTTGATCAGCCTGGTGATGAGTCCCCGCGATTCGAGCAGCTTTTCAAATTCGTCCTCGTTGTGCTCGCCCTTGCGGTATTTTCGGAACAACTGGAACAAATTGACCAGAATGATCAAATTCAGCAGACCGATGATGACCAAAAAGCCCCCGGACACCGAGGCCCCGATGACGCCTCCGACCCGCTGCAGCCAGGGCAGCTCGCGCGCCGCCCATTGAACGGACCAGGCAGTCGCGATCGCCATCAAAAATACGACGGAGGAATGCCCGAGAGAGAAGTAAAATCCGACTCCCAGCGGATTGCTCTTTTGCTCGAGAAGTTTGCGGACGGTGTTATCGATAGCGGCAATATGGTCGACGTCAAAAGCATGGCGCATGCCGAGCGTGTAAGCGAGCAGCCCGATCGCCCAAAAGGAAGGATGATCCTTGGCTACGCTGTACAGCCCGAACAATCCTATAATATGCAGCAGGACAACACTGACGGCGTACCCTGCCCAATTTCTTTTTTGTTGAAATATGCCATTCGGCATCGCGGCTCCCCCATCCTTTTCCAATCGTGTTACAAATCATTAATAATGTAGCACAAGAGTAGGCGAATGAGAAGCTTGTTTCCGGGATTTTGTGAAGAAAACCAACATTTCTCCTGCTATAATAGAATTCATGCCAAATATTTGTCAGCCATAAGGAGTTGGCCCTATGTCCCTAAATATTCTCAAGCTGTTTACGATTTTTCTGCCGGTATTGATCATCGGCGGCTTTGAGTATATCCGCCATGAATTTTTATTGAACTATTTGTCCATGGAAGCCGGCAATTTTGCGATTACGCTCATTACGCTGCTGCTCTCCTACCTTTTTGCCTCCTGGATGTTCCGGAGCATTACGCGCATTAACGAAAAACTTGCCGCCGGGGAGGCCCGGAGAGCCGTGTACGAAGAACGCGAAAGGCTGGCGCGCGAGCTGCACGACGATTTGGCGCAAACGCTCTTTTTCCTGAACGTAAAGCTGAAGCAGGGCAAACTGGAAGACGCCAAAGCCGCCGTCTCCGAGATCGATAATTCGCTGCGGCAGGCGATTTTCAACCTGCGGACTCCGCCCGAAGAAGGCACCGCCTTCATTGTGCGCATCCGCAAATGGCTGCAGGACTGGCAGGCCGTCACCGGCATCAGGCTGGAGGAGCATATCGCCATCGCCGAGCAAAGCTTCGGCTCCGGGGAAGAGGTGCAGCTCTTCGGCATCATTCAGGAGGCGTTTACGAACATACGCAAGCATTCCAAAGCGTCGGAAGCCGCCATCTCGCTGACCGCTTCACCGGCGGAATGGCGCCTGCACATCGTTGACGACGGATGCGGTTTGCAGCAGCAAGAGCCGGACGGCAAAAAATACGGCATCGAGCTGATGCGCAAGCGGGCCGCCGAATTGAACGCGGCGTTCGAAATCCGCTCTGCCGAAGGCCGGCCGGGCACGGAGCTTATCGCCGCCGCACAAAGGAGGAAAAGCCAGTGATATCGAAGCAAGCTTACCGCGTCCTCATCGCAGACGACCATCCGCTCGCACGGAAAGCCGTCCGCAGCATGCTGGAAGGAGAACCCGAGTTCTTCATCGTAGGCGAAGCGGCTAACGGCGAGGAAGCCGTCACGCTGTGCGGGGAAGTTCAACCGGATGTCGTGCTCATGGATATTCACATGACTCCGGTCAACGGTCTGGAAGCGACGCGGCGCATCAAGCAGCTGTACGGACATATCCGCATCGTCATGCTGACCGTCTCCGATGACGTTGCCGATCTGTTCACGGCGCTCCAGTTCGGCGCGCAGGGCTATTTGCTGAAAAACATGGACCCTGACGAATGGCTCACCTACTTGCACGCGCTGCTTGACGATAATTCCGATGTCGCCCGGCAAATGGCGGACAAGCTGTTTCACCGCTTCCGCGCCCCGTCGGGAACGCAGCCGGACGGTCCTCATCCCGGCATGCTGACCTCCCGGGAGCAGGAGATTGCCGCCTACGTGGCGGCCGGGGACAACAACCGGCAGATCGCCGAAAAGCTGCTCATATCCGAACATACGGTCAAAAACCATATGAAAAATATTTTGGAAAAGCTGCAGCTCGAAAACCGTGTCCAGCTTACGGCGTTCGCCGTCAAATTCGGCTTGACACGAAAAGGACAAAACTAGCTGCAAAAATAGCCCAGTTGAGTCATACTGTTTTGCTTGATATTCGCGTAAGATGGACATCATGGTGAAAGAGTTGATTCGAAAGGGGATCCCGTATAGTGTTTAGAAAGATCATGGTTCATGCAGTTGTTTTGCTCGTTTGCTCGATGCTTTTCGCTGGAATCGCTAGCGCCCATGTGACAGTGCTCCCTAGCGAGACTACGCAAGGTTCGTACGAAAAGTTTACCGTTCGGGTGCCGGTAGAGAAAGATGTGGCGACGACAAAAGTGGAAGTCAAATTCGCGGTAGATTCGGTCGCCATCTCCCGCTTTGAGCCGAAGCCAGGCTGGAAATACGATATCGCCAAGGATGATTCCGGCAAAATTACAGGGGTCACCTGGACCGCTACCGGCGAAGGCTTGGCGAAAAACGAGTTCGGCGAATTCAGCATGCAGGGAAAAGTAGCGGATGCCGCTACGCAGATCGTTTGGAAAGCTTACCAAACGTATCAGGATGGCAGCGTCGTTGAATGGGTCGGAGCAAACGGATCCGACAAGCCCGCTTCCGTGACGACAGTGAAGCCCAAACCGGCCGGAGCGGCGGCCGACAGCCACGGCCATACGGCCGCTGCTGCAGAGGCGGCCCATGACGGAGGCGCTTCCTCCTCGAATACGGCGCTGTATGTATCCATCGCGGCTGTTGTGCTCGGCGCTTTGTCACTGATCGTCTCCTTGTTCAAAAAGCGCGCTTAACGAAAAAACAAGCCCTGACCGGCTCTGATATGCAGAGCGGCCGGGGCTTGTTTGTTTAGCTGATGACGACTTCCCATTCGTGAAGACGGCACTCTCTGGCGCCGGTTTTGACGAATGGGTCTTCACCCGCCAAAGCGGCGGCTTCTTCCAGCGTCTCGGCCTTGTAAATGACAAGGCCTCCGGTACCGTCGGCAAAGCGCCCGTTGGCGAATATTTTCCCTTCGCCCCGGCATTTTTCCAAATAAGCCAGATGATCGGGGCGATACTGCTTGCTAAGCTCTTCGTCTTTCATAGGCAAAAATGCGGCAAAGTATTTCATAGACTATTCCCTCTTTCTGTCGTAGACGCGAAATTCGTACACGTATGGATTTTTTTCGTTTTGCTCCCCTTGCTCGCAGGAAACAAGCTCCCATTCCGACAAATCGAACTCTTTGAAATAGGCGTCGGCTTCAAACTCATGGTCTATAAAGGTGATGTACATGCGGTCCGCCTGCGGAAGCAGCAGCCGGAATATTTCCGCTCCTCCGATTACGAACAGCTCTTCATCCGCAAACCCGCTTACGGCTTCCTCGGCCGAATGTACGATCTCGCAGCCTTCGGCGCGAAAATCGCTGTTTTGCGTCAGGATGACGTTTCTCCGTCCGGGCAGCGGCTTGCCGATGGAATCGTACGTCTTGCGGCCCATCAAAACCGGATGCCCCAACGTCACTCTTTTAAAATACTGCAAATCCGCCGGCAAACGCCACGGAAGCTTGTTGTTGCTGCCGATAGCCCGGTTCCGGTCCATCGCAAAAATAAATGAAATGCTCAAGAGCAAGTCCCTCCAATCCTGATTAGCAGCGGCGTTAGACCGCAATCGGCGCTTTG
Organism: Paenibacillus sp. sgz302190; assembly: GCF_059820445.1. Taxonomy (NCBI): domain Bacteria; kingdom Bacillati; phylum Bacillota; class Bacilli; order Caryophanales; family Paenibacillaceae; genus Paenibacillus; species Paenibacillus sp. sgz302190. The sequence goes on along the minus strand of NZ_JBZYAO010000014.1, from coordinate 44,104 downwards.
ATGCCGGGATGCGATTGATATCCGGCGATCTCGAAATCTTCAAACCGGTAGTCGAAAATCGAATCCGGCTTGCGGTTGATTTGCAGCGTCGGAAGACCGTACGGCTCCCTTGTCAATTGCAGCTTGACCTGCTCCAGATGGTTGAAATAAATGTGCACGTCGCCGCCGGTCCAGATCAACTCGCCGACCTCCAGCCCGGACTGCTGGGCGACCATATGCGTCAAAAGAGCGTATGACGCGATATTGAACGGAAGCCCCAGAAAAGTATCGACCGACCGCATCTGAAACATGCAGGACAACCGGCCGTTCGCTACATAAAATTGAAATGCGTAGTGGCAGGGCGGCAGCGCCATGCCGTCCACTTCCGCCGGGTTCCAGGCGCTGACCAGATGGCGTCGCGAATCCGGGTTGTTCCTGATTTGCCGGATCACACCCGCGATCTGATCGACAGCTTGTCCGTCCGGACCTAGCCAGGTGCGCCACTGCGCGCCGTACACGCGCCCAAGGTTCCCCTCCTCGTCGGCCCATTCGTCCCAGATCGTAACCCCGTTGTCATGCAAATATTGAATATTGGTGCTTCCGCTCAAAAACCACAGCAGCTCGTGAACGATCGATCTGATGTGCAATTTCTTCGTTGTCAGCAGCGGAAATCCTTGCTGCAAATCGAATCTCAATTGCCGGCCGAATACCGAAATGGTGCCGGTACCGGTGCGGTCCTCTTTTTGAACCCCGGTGTCCAATATATCTTGAAGCAGTTCCAAATAAGCTTTCATCAGCCACCTCGATTAAACTGTTATGCTACGAATTTTGCCCGTTCTCCGAGACAATTACTACAATTATAGCAAAGGACTTCCGAAACCGACAGTAGTCCCTGGGCATAATTATCAAAGACAGGTGCGTCAGCCGAACAGCATCCGGTATTCTTTGGGGGACATGCCTTCGAGCTGTCTGAACACTTTGATGAAATAGCTCGCTTGCGAAAAGCCCGCCTGCACGGAAACCTCGGAGATCGGAAGGCGTGTGGAAACCAAGAGCAGTTTCGCCCTGACGATGCGGCATTCGGCCAAATATTGATTGGGCGTCTTCCCCATTACGGCGCGAAATAAACGCAAAAAATGGTACGAGCTGTATCCTGACAGGCGGGCCATCGTGTCCAAAGTCCAGTGCTGCTCGCACAGCCTGTGGATCGTATCCGCTACAGCCCGGATCGAATGCCGCTTTTCCAAAGGAATCGTCCCGTCCAGCCGCGCGGAATTTTGCAGCAATTTGACCAAAATTTCATAAAGCAGCGCCGAGAGATGCGGCTCGTGCCGGGTTTCGAAGGCGGCGCACATGCCGTACATATCTTCGAACAAATCCTCAAACCGCACTTTCGGCTCGAACGAAAAAAACCAGCCCCGCGACTGATCCACCTCCTGCAGCAAAGGCAGCGGCGTCCCGACGTCAAAATGGACCCATCTGATGTCCCAAGGGTCGGCCGCGTCGGTCCCGTATTGCTGAAAGGCCCGTCTAGGATAAAGAAAACCCGTCCCGGCGCTTAAAGGAATCCGTTTGCCATCGTGAAAAACGTAGCCTTTTCCGCCAAAAATCAAATGCAGATTGTAGCTGGACAGAGATCCTTCGCTCCTGCGCTCCATATGCTGCGGGAAATCGTAATACCGGCCTGTCATGTCCGGATAGCAAACGTAGTGAGGGTACGCGGGAGGCGGTACATAATATTGCTGTTTCATGGGCGTCTCCTTTCGCGGGCAAGAGAGCAACATCGTCTTATAAAAGCAGGATTTTATTATATACTGGCAATATTCTTGATTTTACAATGAAATAGAAAGAACATGAAAGCATATTTTTCATATTTGGAGGTTGGACATGAAAAGCGCTGCTGCTTTTGAAAAGTTCGAACTGGGCGTCTGCTATTATCCCGAACATTGGCCGGAATCGATGTGGGACGACGATTACCGCCGGATGCGCGAACTGGGCTTCACGATCATCCGGGTGGCGGAATTCGCCTGGTCGATCTTCGAACCCGAGGAAGGACGGTTCTCCTTCGAGCTGTTCGACCGGACTCTCGATCTGGCTCACCGCCACGGACTTAAAGTTATTTTGGGCACGCCGACGGCTACGCCTCCGGCTTGGCTGACGCATAAATATCCTGAAGTGCTGAACGTTACGTACGAAGGCGTCACCCTGCATCACGGCATGCGGCGCCATTACAATTACAGCAGCCCGAAATACCGCGAGCTGTGCGCGCGGATTACGGCGAAGCTGGCGGAGCATTACGCCGGCCATCCGGCCGTCGTCGGCTGGCAGATCGACAATGAGCTGAACTGCGAGATCGGCGAGTTTTATTCGCCGGCGGATCATACTGCATTCCGCGAATGGCTGCAGGTCAAATATACGACACTGGAGCGGCTCAATGAAGCGTGGGGAACCGTGTTCTGGAACCAGACGTACTCGGACTGGTCGCAGGTTCATTTGCCCAGGCCGACGCCGAGTCCCCGGCAGCCGAACCCGCATCAGGCTCTCGACGAGAAGAGATTCATTTCCGACAACACGATCTCGTTCGCCAAGGTGCAGGCCGATATGATTCGCGCAGCGGCGCCGAATCACTGGATTACGACCAACGGGCTGTTCGGGCATTTGGACAATCATCGCCTGACGGACGAGCTGCTGGATTTTTTCAGCTATGACTCTTACCCTCAGTTTTCGACCATCCGCGGCGATCAGGACGACCCGAACCCGCTGCTGGACAGAAGCTGGAGCCTGTCGCTGTCCACAACCCGCTCCATTTCGCCGAATTTCTGCGTGATGGAGCAGCAGTCGGGGCCCGGGGGCTGGGTCAACCGGATGGATATGCCTTCCCCCAAACCGGGACAAATGCGCTTATGGACGTACCAGTCCATCGCCCATGGCGCCGATATGGTGCTCTATTTCCGCTGGCGCACCGCGACCTTCGGCAATGAAATTTATTGGCACGGCATCAATGATTACCATAACCGGCCGAACCGCAGAGTGCGGGAAGCCGGCCAGATCGGGAGCGAGCTTGCGGCCATCGGCCAAAGCATCGTCGGAACCCGCAACGTGGCAAGCGTTGCGATCGTCCGCGACTATGACAACGAGTGGGACGGCGAGTACGATGTGTGGCACGGCCCTTTTACCTGGCTTAGCAATAAAGCCTGGTTCAAAGCGCTCCAGCGCAGGCATATCCCCAGCGATGTGCTGTATTTGCGAAGCGGCACGACCTTGGAAGAGCTGACGCGGTACGAGGCGCTCATTTACCCGCACCCGACCATCATGCGCGACGAAACGGCCGCTTTGCTGAAAGCGTACGTGCTTCAGGGCGGCAAAGTGATCTTCGGCTGCAGAACCGGCTATAAGGACGAGCGCGGCCAATGCTATATGCGTCCTTTTCCCGGCGCAGCCGCAGAACTGTGCGGTATAACGGTCGAAGAGTTTACCATGATCAAAGGCACGCGCCGGCCGACAGCGATGCGCTGGGCAGACGACCCTTCCGCCTTGACGGAAGCGGCTGCTTTTAATGATGTTTTGCAGGCGGACGAGGATAGCGCCGTAGAGATCGCAGCCGTGTACGCCTCCGATTATTATGCCGGCAAGCCGGCCGTTACCCGAAACAAGCTCGGCCAGGGCGAGGCTTGGTATTACGGCGCGGTCTTCAACGAGGACGCAGCGGGCCGGATGATCCGGCTCCTCGGCATCGCCTCACCCGCCGCGGATTGGCTGGAGCTGCCCGAGCAGGTAGAGCTGCAAATCCGGCGCGGGGCGGCCGGCAGCTTCGCCTTCCTGCTGAACTACAGCGAAGACGCCGTCACGATCCGGCTGAAACAGGAAAAAGCCGACCTCATTACCGGCAAGCGCCTGAGCGGCGAGTTCCGGTTGGAAGGGTTCGGGGTTTTGATTTTATCCGAATAGGGGGAGCCGCTGGACAACACACACAGGGCGATTGCTTGCAGGATGCTCCGCCGTTCGAAGCGCGGAAGCGCGACCGAGGGGCGACGCAGTGCGGAATGCGGAGTGCAATCGCGCCGATGTGCAGCTCCCCAGCGCGTGGTGTTGCGCTGCATGACGGCGGTCGGGCGACCTGAGCACGCGGAATGCGCAGAAAAGCCTGCAAAAGTACATCTTTTTGCGCCTGTTTACGCTTGCCGCGAAAAGTAGCCCCCAGCGCGTGGTGTTGCGCTGCATGGTGGCGATCGCTCGACCTGAGAACGCGGAATGCGCAGAAAGCCTGCAAAAGTACATCTTTTTGCGCCTGTTTACGCTTGCCGCGAAAAGCAGCCCCCAGCGCGTGGTGTTGCGCTGCATGACGGCGGTCGGGCGACTCGAGAACGCGGAATGCCGCAGAAAGCCTGCAAAAGTACATCTTTTTGCACCTGTTTACGCTCGCCGCGAAAAATTCCTGCAAATCTGCAGGCTTTTCGCTGAAATTGGGGGCCCAAGCCCATCCTGACCGAAAATTCCTGCACAATCGCAGGCTTTTCCTCCAAATGGGCCTTCTCCATCGAAAAAGCCTGCACTTTTGCAGGCTTTTCGATTGGTAAGCTACTGTTTCATTTGAGGTCAAGCCACTTGCCGCTGCTGGAATGTTACTTTTTTTGCAGGCAGCTAAGTCTCTGATTGGTATGCGGGAACGCCGTGATGCCGGCTGGGGCGGAGTTTTGCGTCGCTCCATAGTGGCTCAAACAAGCGTCACAAGCCCACTGCGCAAGGGAGCTTGATCGTAAAGGCAGCCCCTCCGCCGGCGGCGTTTTCTACTTGGATGGATCCTCCGTGATTTTGGATGATTTTGTAGCTTACAACCAAGCCGAGGCCTGTGCCTTGGGGTTTCGTTGTATAAAACGGCTGGCCGAGGTTTTTCAGCTTTTCTTGGGGAATGCCCGGCCCCTGGTCGACAATGGAAACGGTGATCACGTTAAGGTCGAGCCCGGCGGTAATGGTGATTTCGCCGCCTTTTGGCATTGCTTCTATCGCATTTTTCACAATGTTAATGAACACCTGCTTCAACTGGTTCGCATCGCACATGACAGGAAGAGGGGCAAAGGTGTATTCCTTAAAAATTTGCACACCGCTCATGATCGCCTGCGTTTCGAGGAGTGCGCTTACATTATTGAGTATTTCACAAAGATCGATGGCCTGCACGGCTTTGACGCCAGGCTTGGCCAGCAAAAGCAGCTCACCGGTTATAAGCTCAATTCGTTCCACCTCGGAGCGAATGATCGAAAAGTAGTCGAGGTTTTCCGGAAATTTTTGTTGCGCCAACTGCACGAAGCCTTTAATGGCTGTCAGCGGGTTGCGGATTTCATGGGCGATGCCGGCGGCTAGTTGGCCTACGGCGTTCAACTTATCGGATATCCGCATGAGCTCATCCGTCTTCAGGCGTTCGGTCACATCCCGAAGAAGCACATGAATCGCCGGCTCGTCATCGTCATTGGCGGGAAATCCCGTCGCTTCGACGTCGAGGATTTGTCCGTCCAGTCGGATGACTTTCAGCGGCATCCAACTGCTCATAAACCCATTTAACCCGCTGCGAATTCGGGTCTGCACCTGCTGCCGGTAATCGGGATGGGTATATTCCAGCACAGGCCGGCCGACAATTTGCTCGGGACGATCCGCCCCGAACAGTCTCAGTCCTGCAGGATTGCTGTACGCCCATTCATAGCCTTTTATGATCATGAACGGCTCGGGCGAGTTTTCCACCAGCTGCTTGAACGATTTCTCCTGCTGCGTGGTCCGCTCCCACAGCTTTTTGAGCATTGTCATGTCGCGTCCGTCGTTCGCTTGAAGGACGCGTCCTTCCGTATCATAAATCAAAATCGCATCGGAAGAGTGGTTAATGAACGATTCGTATTTTTCTTGCACCGCGCGCAGTTCTTCCTGCTGGTTCTTCATTATAGTTATGTCATGGACAAAACAGATGTAAAAAGGAGCCTCGAGCCCGTACAAATTTTCTTTTTTCATGTCTCCCTGTACGAGTCCCCATACGGTATGTCCTTGCTTGTGAAAGTACCGCAGCTCCATGCTGAACGGCTCCGACGGGTGTTTGACGAAGGCAAACCGCTCGTGGTTTAACGGGGCATCTTCCGGATGCGTAAGCGCGTACAAATTCAGGTGCAGCAGTTCCTCTTCCGCATAACCTACGAATTTGCAGAAACTGGCGTTGGCTCTCATGAATCGGCCGTCGGGTCCGACGAGCATAACACCGATCGGCATGCAGGCGAACAAGTCAAACATCGCTTCATCCAAAGGGTTTCCTTTTGCCGCCATATCCGTACATTCCACCCTCGCTCATGACTTTGTTATGTAAAAGTATACAATGGATATCCAGAGATTGGCTATAACATTGTTGTTAGGCGCCGACGCGGGCTTATGTGGTAAAATAAAGGAAACTGTCAGGGCCGTTGCATCCTGCACATATCATTTTGGAGGTTTCATTTTATGGAAATCGAGCACAAGCTTGCAGCCGCGCCATCCCGCAAAAACTATTATTATTTGCTGCTGGTGACCTTCGTCGGCTTTCTCGTTTTCGGTTTTTCCGAAAATATTAAAGGACCTGCCATCCCGCGTATTCAGAGCGACTTTGCGCTCAATGAAATACAAATCGGCACCCTGCTTTCCCTCAATTCCTTGGGCTACCTGCTTGCCTGCAGCTTCACCGGCTTGCTGAGCCATAAAATCGGGCTGAAACTGACATGCCTGATCTCTTTTGGCTCCATGGTCATATCGGGAGTCCTGATTGCGGTTTCGCCGCAGTTTTTGTCGTTCTCTTCCTCTTACTTTTTCATGTACATCGGCAACGGGATGCTGGAAATCGCGCTGGCTATTCTCGGGGCAAAAATTTTCACCAAAAACACCGGCATGATGATGAACCTCGCTCATTTCTTCTACGGATTAAGTTCCATTGCCGCGCCGATCCTGGCTTCCATATTGATGGGCGCCCATTTGGGGGGCGGCGAATTGGGATGGCGGGGCATGTATATGATCATGCTCGCTCTCGCGCTGCTTCCGATGATTCCTTCGGTGCTCTCGAAGTTTCCCGGAGACGGCGGCGGCGAAGCGGCGGAACAGATTTCGATGAAAGCCTACGTCCGTGATCCCGTAGCTTGGCTGATCGTCGCTATTCTTTCCTTCGGCGTCGTATCGGAGCTGTCTATCGGCAGTTGGCTGGTCAACTTTTTGGAAAAAGCTTACCACTGGGAAATGGCCGAAGCTTCCGGCATGCTGTCCGTCTTTTTTCTGTGCTTTACGCTCGCAAGGCTGGTCCTCGGACCGCTTACGGACAAAATCGGCTTCGTCTTCTCGCTCATCCTGTTCTCCGCCTTCTCGGGCTTATGCTCGCTCGCAGCGATTGCTGCAGGACCGCCGGGAGCTTTCCTATTCGCTCTGGCGGGCGCCGGGATCGCTCCCATCTATCCGACGGTGATGGCCATGCTCGCCAAGCGTTACCGCAGCGGCAGCGAGACCGCGATCACGTTCACGGTAACGATGATGGGCATCGCCAGCGTGATCGGCAATTTCCTCGTCGGCGCGATCACCGACGGGTTCAAGTCTTATTTTGCCGGCACGGGCGATGCTGAGACCGGACTGGTCGCAGGTCTGCAAGCCGGCTATATATTTATCGCCGCATGCGCGCTTGCGTGCGCGGTAGTGAGCTTCATTTTGTACAGAATGCTCAAGCGGCGCGGCGAAGCCATTTAAAAGCAAGGATGCTTTTCCCCGGTGTGTATGGTATATTTCGAAAGTAGCCGGCTTGAGCTTGGCCAAAGTTCGCAGAGGTTCGCAAACTCCCTCTATAAAAAAACTAAGAAAAAGGTGGAAACCACTTATGACAGCAGGAAGAAGCAGCGAAGAATTGCAGGATATTACACTGCTTGGCAATCAAGGGACCAAGTACGTTTTCAACTACGATCCGGGCGTTCTGGAAGCGTTTGACAACAAGCATCCGGACAGAGCCTATTTTGTGAAATTCAACTGCCCCGAATTCACCAGTTTATGCCCGATGACCGGGCAGCCGGATTTTGCGACTTTGTACATCTCCTATATTCCCCATATTAAAATGGTGGAAAGCAAATCGCTCAAGCTGTATTTGTTCAGCTTCCGCAATCACGGCGATTTTCACGAAGACTGCGTGAACATCATTATGAACGATTTGATCGGCCTGATGGACCCCTGGTACATTGAAGTCTGGGGCAAATTCACTCCCCGAGGGGGCATTTCCATCGACCCTTACTGCAACTACGGCAAACCCGGCACAAAATACGAGGCGATGGCCGAACACCGGCTTATGAACCACGACCTGTATCCCGAAAAAGTCGACAACCGATAAATAGAGCATAGTAAAGATGGGTGCGGGACAGGCGTTCTGCCTGATGCAGGCATAGTCGAAAATTTCGCCTGTGCTAACGCATCCATGGCCAAAGACGACGGAGCTGTTCGTAATATGGCTTAGCCGCGGGGGAAAACCTGCAAAAGTGCAGGAATTTTCTGTGCATGAGGTTCATTTGGAGGAAAAGCCTGCGATTGTGCAGGAATTTTCGACTAAAATGGGCCTACGACCTGGTATTCGCGAAAAAACCTGCACATTTGCAGGAATTGTTTCGCTGCGAGCGTGCCGACAGCAAAAAACTGTACTTTTGCAGGTTTTCTCCGGTTTTCTCCGCATTTCCAAGTAGATTTGCTTTTTTCCGGCATGTGTGCGAGTTTCTCGAGAGTCTGATTTGCAGCTTTTCCCCACATTCCCAGGCAGATTTGCTATTGTCCAGCGTGTGTGCGGGTTTCTCGATAGTCTGTCTGATTTGCAGGTTTCTTCGCGCTGACAGGAGCGAAAAGCTCGCTCGGTCGACCGGGTGTACCGGGTTGGAATACAACATCTAGCGGAGTCTTACGCTTCTGCTAGCGCCGGGAACCGGCATACTGAAAGCGGGCGGGCATTTTGCCCACTTTTTCGGGTTGTCCCGTTCCCGTGGTTCCTGCACATACGCCGCTTTGGTTTCTTTTCCGGCTTTTTGTATAATGACGTATGAGTCTATCCGACGGGGGCCGTGACTTCATGTCGAATCAAAAATGGAAAATTGCCATACTATTGCTATTTGCACTGTTCGCCTTCTTGCTGCTGCAATTTTTGCTCTCGACGATCCGCATCCGGGCCTTGGTCAAGCCGCCCGAAGCCGGTCTGCCGAACGGCCAAGCGGCTCGGCATGTCGTGCTGATTTCCCAGGAAATGGACAATCCATACTGGAGGTCTATCGAGCAGGGGGCCCGAGAAGCTGCCGGGCAGTTCGGACTGGAGCTGGAATATACCGGGCCGAACCGCATCAATCCGGCGGAGCAAATCCGGCTGCTGGAAAAAGCGATCGCGGCCAAGGCCGATGCCGTGCTGGCGCAAGGAATCGGCGATCCGCAGTATCGGCGGCTGATCGATAAAGCCGTTTCGCAGGGGATCGCGGTCATCGCCGTGGATACGGACGAGCCCGGCAGCCGGCGGCTCTCTTACGTAGGCACCGACAATTCTGCGGCCGGCGAGCAGATGGGCGAGCTTGTCGCCCAAGCCGCGGGCGGTCAGGGCACCATCGGCGTGATCATCGGCAATGAGCAGGCGTATAATCAACGCCTGCGGTTGGACGGATTTCGATCCGTCATTAAGCGTTATCCCGGACTTGCCGTAGCCGAAGTCCGCTCGTCCGACATTTCCCGCCTCCAAGCGGCCGAACAAGCGGCCGACCTTCTGACGCAGCGCCCGGAAATCGGCTATATGGTCGGCTTGAGCGCCCTGGACGGGCCGGGAATCGCCGAAGCCGCGCGCCGGGTGAAGCCGCGCAGCCTTGCCGTTTTTGCCTTTGACGATGTGAAGGAGACGAAGGACGGCATCCGCCAGGGACAAATCGCCTCCGCCATCGTCCAGCAGCCGCACGAAATCGGCTATCAGGCCGTTTCGCTGGCGAACGATTTTTTTCATGGCAAAGCGGTGCAGCCGCAGCTGTTCACTTCAACCACCGTGCTGGACCGCGTCAGCGTCGGCAGTGAAACCGCCGGCGAAACCGGAGGAAACGGACCATGACGATCCGTACCAAACTGCTTTTATTTATTCCTCTGCTGGTGCTGCTGACGAATTCAGTCACTTTCTTTTTGTTCGAAAACGGGAAAGCCGTGCAGCAAAGTTACGATACGAGAATGGACCGCTTTCTCTTGTACAAACAGTCCTCCCAAAAAGCCGAAAACATGCTGAAAGCGCTCTACAACTACCTTCTGAGCCCTGACGAAAACAGCCATGCGGAGCTGAACGCGATGCAAAGCGAGCTGCTTGCGCTGCGTGCCGCACTGGCCGGTCAGGAAAACGCCGCGGTCAATCCGTCCGTATTGGCCGGCTACGCCAACCTGATCGGCACCCTTTTGGAACAGGCGGGGGCGTCGCTGTCCAAAGCCGATTCCCACGAATCCCGCGAGGCGCTGAACCATTACGAGGACGCGGAAAAGACGACCGGCTTTATCCGCGATGAAAGCCAGCATCTCGTCGATTTGGAGCTGAGCTCGTACCAATCCGCCTATCAGGATATTCATGACGCGCAGCAGCGGATGTACTGGCTGGGCGCGGCGGTGTTCGTCGTGAACACGCTGCTCAGCGTCGTCCTTGCGGTATGGATATCCCGCAGCATAACGTGGCCGGTCAACCGCCTGGTGCAAACAGCCAGACACATCTCCCGGGGAGACCTGCATACGGATGCGGGGCTGCCCAGCGGGGATGAGCTCGGCTTATTGTCCGATACGTTTCGGCAAATGATCGGCGATTTGCGGGAGCTGATGGCCAAAGAGAAGGAAAGCCTTGAGAAAGACCGGCTTATGAAGGAACTGGAGCTGCAAGCTTTGCAGAGCCAGATCAATCCCCATTTTTTGTTTAATACGCTGAACAGCATTTCCAAACTTGCCCTCATCGAAGGAGCGGAGCAGACCAGCGATCTGATCGTATCCATGTCCAACCTGCTGCGGTACAATTTGCGCAAGCTGGACGAGCCGGCGACTTTGCGGGACGAGCTGGCGCATGTCCGGGAATACATCCGGATTCAGCAAACCCGGTTTCGCGACAGGGTCAGGTTTGAAACGGAGGTCGATGAAGCCGTGCTGAACGAACCGATCCCTTTGCTGACGATCCAGCCTCTTGTGGAAAATGCGTTCGTCCACGGCATTGAAAAGATGGAGCGCGGCGCGGTCATTCGCTTGAGCATTCGCGGCGAAGCCGATGCGGTAGCGATTGAGGTCACGGACAACGGCAGCGGCATGAGCGAGGAAACCCGCCTGTCGATGCTGCAGCTTGAAGCCGGGGCCGGCACTAAGGATTCCGCGGGCATCGGGACCAGGAATGTGTTTAAGCGGCTGCAGCTGTTTTACGGAAGCGGCGACTGGGTGGATATTCAAAGCGAGCCCGGAAAAGGAACGACGGTATCCGTCCGGATTCCGTATCGAAAGGAAGGTGACAGGACGCATGTACCGGATGTTGATCGCGGATGACGAGGCGCTGGAGCGCGAAGGGCTGGAATGGATCATCCAGCGTATGATGCCGGATACGTTCCAGGTGATTCATGCGGAGAACGGACGGCGGGCGATCGAGCAGGCGGATGAGCACCGTCCGCACATTATTTTCATGGATGTCAATATGCCCGGCATCCAGGGGCTTACGGCTCTGCGGGAAATTCGGCGGCGGCTGCCGGATGCGAAATTCGTGATGGTGACGGCTTACGACCATTTTGCTTATGCCCAGGAGGCGATGTCGCTCGGAGTCAAGCAGTACATCGTCAAACCGGCGAGCCGCGAGCAAGTCGTCAAAACGCTGCAGCAGCTGCTCGAAGAGCTGGATACGGAAAAAAGCAAGCGCGCAGAGGAATTGGAGCTGCGGGACAAAGTGTCCCAGCTGCAGCCTTTGGTCGAAAACGAGCTGGCTATGCTTTTCATGGTCGATCAGGTGCTCGATGCGAGCGTGGAGCAGTTGTCCGAGTGGCTGGAATTCCCCATCGACGACGGCTGTGCAATCGTAATCGCTTTTCCGGAGCATCTGCATGCCCGCACGAAGAAAAAGATGTACGATACCATCCGGAATTTTGCCAAAACGCACGGCTCATGCATCGTCAGTTCGCTGATCGATCTGCACATGGCCGTTTTCCTCAGAAAACCGCCGGAATTATCCGCCTCCTTATGGAAAGCAGAAGTTTTGAGCTTCGGCGAAAAGGTAGTCTCCTTGACCGAACGCCAGCTGGAGCTGTCCGTTTCGGTCGGCATCGGGACGGTGCGCAGCGGGTCCGAAGGTTTTCGCAAGTCATATTTTGAAGCGGTATTTGCTTCCACTTGCTATGACCAGGGCGGCCGGGTATGCAGCTTCGATGACCTGAAGGAAGGCCATTCGGACGGGCCGTCCTCCGCCAAAGGCGAACCCCTGTCATCGCCGTCTCCCGCCAGGCAGTCCTACGTCTTGTCCGCGCTGGAGCGCATCCGGGAAGAGCGCGAGCAGCAAACCTTGTCGGTGCTGGACAAAGCGAAAAGCTATATTCGGGATCAATATACCGAAGACATATCGCTGGAGGAAGTCGCCGATTTCGTCCACCTCAATCCCCACTATTTCAGTAAGGTATTCAAGCAGCAGGTCGGCGAAACATTCATTGATTTCGTAACCGGCTTGCGGATCGAAAAGGCCAAGGAACTGATCGCCGCCGGCTCGGTCAGCCTTAAGGAAGTATGCTTCGAGGTCGGATACAAAGACCCGAATTATTTTAGCAGGGTGTTCAAAAAAGTAACGGGAGTCACCCCGACCGAGTACCGCGGCCAGACCAAATAGGCCCAAGCGGGCGATGTTCACGTCTTGAACGGACGTGGACTTTTTTGTGTTCGGATAGCAAGAATGTGCTAGTCCGGCCGCGTAGGGGGCGATGCGCCGGCAATTGCAAAATAAATGCGGCAAGACCACAAATAAGTGCAGACGATCCCTCCTTTTGCGAACTTTGCGGCATGCTATAATGAACTCGTTTCCGTATGGAGATACTGAGAGGAGTGATCAAAATGGAAGCAGCTGTTCGCATAGAAAACGAAAACGAAAAAATCAGCATCAAGTTTGTAACGCTCGTTTCGATTATCGCCGCATTGGGCGGTTTGCTGTTTGGCTTCGATACAGCCGTTGTCTCGGGCGCGATCGGATTTATGCAGGAGCGGTTCGGCCTGAATGAAGTGCAGGTCGGCTGGGCCGTATCCAGCCTGATCATCGGCTGTATCGTCGGCGCCGCCGGTTCCGGCGTGCTCAGCGACAAGTTCGGCCGCAAAAAAGTGCTTATCGCCGCGGCCTTCTTGTTTATTATCGGCTCGCTCGGCTCCGCGATTCCGGCTACTTTTTCCGGATACATTATAGCCCGGATCATCGGCGGTGTCGGCATCGGCATCACCTCGACCCTGTGCCCGCTGTACAATGCCGAAATCGCGCCGGCCAAATACCGCGGCAGACTTGTCGCGTTCAACCAGTTTGCTACGGTTACCGGCATTTTTCTCGTATATTTTGTCAATTTGAGCATTGCCGGCGCCGGGGACGAGGCATGGAATATTTCCACCGGCTGGCGCCTGATGTTCGGTATCGGCGTCATTCCCGGCCTGCTGTTCATGGCACTGCTGTTTTTCGTGCCTGAAAGCCCAAGATGGCTGATCAAGCAAAAACGCCCCGCAGAGGCGCTGCCGATTCTGCTGAAAATTCATGGCGAGGAACTTGCCCGTAAAGAAGTGCTCGACATCAAGGAATCGTTCAAAGAGGAAAACGCCGGTTCCATTAAGGAGCTGTTTAAACCCGGGCTGCGTTGGGCTCTCATTGCGGGTGTGGTGCTGGCTATCCTGCAGCAGGTGACCGGCATCAACGCGATCATGTATTACGCCCCGGAAATTTTCAAGCAAATGGGCGCGGGCACAAGCGCTTCGCTGGTGCAAACGATTCTCATCGGCTTCATCAATTTTATGTTCACCATCTTGTCTTTATGGCTGATCGATAGAGTGGGACGCAAAGCGCTGCTGCTCGTCGGGTCCGCAATGATGACGCTGTGCCTGCTCGTTATCGGCATCGCTTTTCATACCGGCTATACAAGCGGGCCGCTCGTGCTTATTTTCATCCTGATCTACGTGGCATCCTTCGCCGTGTCGCTCGGACCGGTCGTCTGGGTCATTTTGTCAGAAATTTTCCCGAACCGCATCCGCGGCAGAGCTACGGCAATCGCATCCATGGCGCTGTGGGCGGCGGACTATATCGTCTCCCAATCGTTCCCGCCGATGCTTCAATCCGCCGGACCTGCCATCACCTTCTGGATTTTCGGCGTAATGTCGCTGTTCACATTCCTGTTCACCTGGCGCGCCGTGCCTGAAACGAAAGGAAAATCGCTGGAGGAAATCGAATCCATGTGGACTTCGAAACAAGCTTAAGCTTTTATGAAAGAAAGGGTTGTCTCAACGGACAGCCCCTTCTTTATGCACAAAAGCAACTCCGCCCGACAGACTCCTAACGGAAAAAATGCAGATTTGCAGGCTGCCCGGAAACCCGCGCGGCAGAAGCGGTCGCCCACAATCTGCCTGGTTGCGCGAAGAAAACCTGCAAAAGTACAGTTTTTACCCGGTTGATACGCTGGTCACGACAAATTCCTGCAAATGTGCAGGCTTTTCGCCGCGAACATGGGCTCAGATTCATTTTCGCGGAAAATTCCTGCACAATCGCAGGCTTTTCACCCAAAACGAGCCACTTTTGCGAAAAAAACTGCACTTTCGCAGGTTTTCTCCCGGGCCAAACCGCTTTGCCCCCTACTTCAGCTCCGTAACCCGTGTAAGAGAGACGTGGGTGGGAGTGAGCGGCTGTTCCCCTCTGATTCCTCTAAGCCGCCACTTTATCAACAATCTGATTTATGCAGGCTTTCTTCGCGCAGCCAGGCGATTGTGCAATCGGCTCTGGCGTGTACGTTTTTCTCAACAGTCTGAGATTTGCTGTGGTCGGACCGACCGCCATGCAGCGCAAATACCGCGCGCTGGGAGCTGCGCGCGGTGCGAATTCTGTCGGCGGGGCAACGCCGCGCGTTTGCAGCTTTGCCGGACGCGGCGCCAGCCCCACAAGCATCTCACAAGCTGCTTGTGCGGCAGCCTTCCTGCTTTTACCGCCCTACGCTCTTTTCCACCTGTACCCGCCCGGAGAAAAAGGTCGCTCCTCCGCCCATATCGGCCACACGGTCAGGCGTCAGCGCATTGACCAACGCCGGCGCTTTGCCTTCCGGTGAGTCGGCCCAGAGGCCTTGACTGACGACGACTCCCGGGAGCACGTCCTCTCCGGCCGAGACGACCAGTTCGCATTCCCCTCGCCCGTTCCAGACCCGCACCTTGTCGCCGGTCGCCACTCCAAGGGCTGCGGCATCCGCTGCATTCATATGCAGCTTTGGCGCTTTTTCCATGCGCACATGCTTGGCATTATTGGAAAAGGTCGAATTCAAAAAGTTATGATTCGGCGCCGGAACGAACAAAAACGGCAGCTTCTCGTCTTCGTGAAGCGGCGTATAAACAGGCAGCGGCGGATAGCCCCGGCTTTCCATCGTCTGCGAATAAAGCTCGATTTTCCCGCTTGGGGTACTTAGCCGCCCCGGGAAGAGCGGCCGAACCGCAGCTTTGACAAACTGCTTTTCCAGCAGCGCCTCATAGGTGAGCCCGTCCAAATACGGATTGTCCGGGTGATCCAGCGCCTGGCGGATCATCGCTTCCTCCGAATCCTGCAGCGCCTGCTCCTCAAAACCCATCGCCTGAGCCAGCAAACGGAACACTTCCGCATTGGATTTGCTTTCCGCGTAAGGTTCTGCAACCGGCTGCTGAATTTGCACGTAATGATGCCAGTAAGACCGGTAAAAATCGGTATTTTCAAAAGACGACGTAGCAGGCAGCACGATATCCGCATACAACGCCGTTTCTGTCAGGAACAAGTCGTGCACGACGGTAAACAAATCCTCCCGGGCGAGACCTTCTCTGACTTTGTTGGCGTGCGGAGCTACGAGCGCCGGGTTCGAATTGTACACGTAGAGCGAACGGACCGGAGGGTCCAGTTCAAGCAGCGCGCTCCCCAGCAAGTTCATATTAATGCGCCGCGTATCCGCGGTCAGCAAATCCGGGCGCTGCAGTGCAGCCGTGTTGTGCTCCAGGTAGCCGCCGTTTCCCTTGATCGCGCCGCCGCCCTTGTGGAGCCACTGGCCCGTAAGCGCGGGCAGGCAGGCAATCGTGCGCACGCACATGCCGCCGTTATCGTGATGCTGCGGGCCGTTGCCGATGCGAATGAACGACGGCGAGGCCTGGCCGTACATCCGGGCAAGCCGGTATATATCTTCGACCGGCACACCCGTCACAGCGGACACCGTCAGAGGATCGTACTTCCGGACGTGCTTCCTCAGTTCCTCGTATCCTACGGTGTACTCTTTCAAGAAAGCTTCGTCCGTCAAACCTTCGTCGAACAAAATATGCATCAGCCCCAGGGCAAGCGCCGCATCGGTTCCCGGCAGCACCGGAATGAACCAATCCGCCCAGCGGCCTGTCTGATTTTTATGAACATCGATCACGACAATTTTCGCGCCATTTTTACGCGCCTTCTCCGCAAGCACGACCTGGTGCATGTTCGTACTGACCGCATTGATGCCCCACATCACAATAAGCTTGGAATGAACCGTATCCTCAGGGTCGATCCCGAAGCTCCCGCCCATCGTATAATTGTAGCCTTCCGTTCCGGCGGCCTGGCAGATCGAATACAGCAGCCGGCTCGCTCCCAGGCGATGGAAAAAACGGCGGTCCATGCCCTCCGTGCCGATTCGGCCCATGTTCCCGTAAAAGCTGTAAGGAAGAATCGCCTCCGCCCCATGTTCGGCAATCAACTGTTTCCAGTTGGCGGCGATCGTGTCCAAAGCTTCCTCCCAAGTGATCCGCTCAAAGCGGTTCTCACCTTTGTTTCCGACGCGTTTTAGCGGAAATTGCAGCCGCTCGGGGTCGTATAACCGTTCCGCCATATGGCGGACTTTGTTGCAAATCGCGCCTTGCGTGACCGGGTGCGCGGGGTCCCCTTCTATTTTCACAATTTTTCCGTCCTCTTTATGAACGAGCAGTCCGCACTGATCCGGACAATCCAGCGAACATACCGAGGGGAAAATTCCGTTGCGACGATCGACAGACATTTGGACTCGGCTCCTTCCGGCTTTGCATCTTCTCTATTGTAACGAAACTGCCGGGAGATGCCAACGGCCGCAATAAAGGCCGATGCAGTAACAAATATCACAGCCTGCACCGCCAATTTTCAGCTACCATGTAAATATGCAGTGCGAAGGAAACAATGAGGGGAGTGCGTACCCGTGAAAAAAGAACATATCATTCACTTTAAAGTCATTCGCAAAGACAGCGTGAAGCTTCTGAGAGGCGTCATATTTTTGGAAGAAGGCCAGCAGCCTACCCTTCATGATTTTGCTCAATGTCTAAAGGATTGCGGCCACGAAGTGCGTTTGGAAAACAAGGAAAAGGCGATTTTCAGAGCGTACAGACCGGGCGAAGAATATATCATCGACATTTTGGAAGATTACGAAGATCATTCGCGGGATCTGGCGACCGAAAATTTAGCCAAAAACATGCTGAAAAACGATTCTATCGAATAAGAAGCATGGTAAACTGAAACTATCAAAAACGAGAGGGGCTTCGGTATGCGTCTGGGCCTGATCCAAAAAATCGTCATCGGAATTGTAGCCGTTTCCATCATCACTTACGGCACTAGCGCTTTTTTCATTCTTTATATTAAAGACGCGGCCGCGAGCGGCATTCCCGGCTGGCTGTTCACTTTAGGCACTTTGAGCCTGGGCGTGTGCTGGACCGGTTTGTTGGGCTGGTTGATGGCGCGCTGGATCGTCCGGCCACTGCTGAGATTGGCCAAATTCGCCGACGATGCGGCTTTGGGCCGCCTCGACATCAGCATCCCCGATCACAAATCGGATGATGAACTCGGCATGCTGACCGCTTCCTTTCAGAAAATGGTCCGCCATCTTCGGGACATGATCGTCGACATCTCCCAGCACATCACGGTCGCCGAACAAAGCTCCGCCTCGTTAAACAGCGCCATCGGGGCTGCGGCGAAGCAGGCCGAGCAAATTTCGCAGAGCACCGAGGACATTTCAAACAGCACCCACAGGCAGGAGCAGCAGTCTCTAGAGTGCCTGAACGCCATCGAGTCGGCCGCGCAAGCCGCGGCGGAGATGAACGGGAAGGCGGCGGACGTTCACGAGCTTTCCCGGCAAATGGTCGTCACCATCCGGGAAAGCGGCAGCGACATTCAATCGCTGTTGGCCGGGATATCGGATCTTTCCACGATCAGCGAGGACTCCACAGCGCTGGCAAACAAGCTGCAAGCGCATACCGCCGAAATCGGCAAAGTATCCGGATGGGTCGGGGAAATCGCCGATCAGACGCACCTGCTCGCTTTAAACGCCAGCATTGAAGCGGCCAGAGCCGGCGACGAGGGCATCGGATTCTCGGTCGTAGCCCTGGAAATCAGAAAGCTGGCCGAACAGAGCGCCCATGCCGTCAAAAACATCGACAGGCTGGTCAAGGACATTCAGGCGCAAGTGCATACGATGGAGGACAAAATAGCCGATCAGGTGCGCCACATTCACGAAGAGCTCGGAAGAGGGCAAAAAGCCGGCGCGGCCATGGAGCATATCGGCGCCGCCGTGCATCAGACGGCGGACGCCGTAAACATGATTGCGAGAACGGTGGGCGAGCAGGCGCAAAAAATTGGCCTCTCGGAATCGAGGGGCCAGGAGATAGCTTTCATTTCCAAACAAATTACGGATATGGCCATGCAAGCGGCCTCGGCCACGCAGGAGCAAACCGCATTCATGCAGGAAATTTCTTTTTCGGCGAACGTTCTCAGCGAGCAGGCTCAAGGCCTGAAAGAGAAAATCAAAATGTTCAGCATTTAGTCAGCGATTATTTGGAAAATATGTTTTCCGCCTCATCCATCGACAACTTGCTGCCCAGCGACGAATAGTCCAGCCACGGCTGGTCGGCGATCGGGTAAACGTGATTTTGCTTCACGGCTTTGAGCCCTTGCCAGATCGGGTTGCCCTGCAGCTGCTTGAACACCTTCTGAGCTTCCTCATCCCGGTTGACAACGACGAAAATCGCATCGGCGTCAAAATCGGGCAGCACCTCCTGGGAAATCACCTCGTAAGCTTTGTTAATTTTCTCAACGCCTTTGGCAGGCTGCAATTTCAAATCGTCGAACAGGATCGGGCCCATCGGACGCTTCATGCCGAAGACGCGGAGCTCTTTGCTCGTAACCCGGATCGCCATCACTTTGCCGGTGCCGATCTTGTTTGCAATGAGCCCTTTAACGCGCTCTTTTTCGGTGTCATATTCTTTGATAAAATCTTCTGCCTGTTTTTCGCGGTTCACGGCCTTTCCGACTTGTTTCAGCGTGTCTCTCCATGTCCCTTCGTCCAGATCGAACACTTGAACCGGAGCGATTTTCTCATATTTGGCAAGATCGTTGCCGGCGTACTGCTTGTCGAGGAAAATCACGTCAGGCTTTAAGGCAAGCAAAGCTTCCATGTCCGGATCTGAAACTACGCCCAGCTTTTTCGTGTTTTGCAGGCGGTCTTTGACGTGCGGCAAAAAGTCTTTCAGGTCGCCGCCGATGGCCGAGCCGACAGGCGTAATGCCGAGCGCGAGCAGGTGGTTCGTCAGATGAATCGACAGCGAAGCGATTCTCTGCTCTTTGGCGGCTGCGGGCGTTGCCGACGCCGCTGCCGAAGTCCCGGCATTGGCCGCGGCCGGGCTTGGCTCAGCCGGAGCCGCCGCCTTGCCGCAGGCGGCCAGTACTAGTATTACGATCATGCTCATGATGAGTAAAGATGTCTTTTTCATGGTTTTCTCCCTTGGTTATGTATGTTTGGTTTTCACTAGCAAATACAGAAAATAAGGCGCTCCGACGGCCGCTACGATGACCCCGGCCGGAATCGAGTTCGGCTGGAAGACCGAACGTCCGATCGTATCCGCGATCACCAGGATGACAAGGCCGATGAGCCCGGATATCGGCAGCAGATGCCGGTGCATCGGACCGACCAACCGGCGCGCAAGCTGCGGCGCCGCCAGCCCGATGAAACCGACGCCGCCGGCCATCGATACGCTGGCGCTCGATAAAGCGACGGCCGCTCCCAGCAAAAGCAGCCGGTTTCTGCGCACCGGCGCTCCGAGGCCGGCCGCCACCTGGTCGCCGAAAGCAAAGGCGTCCAGCGCTCTGGACTGGAGCATCGTGTAAGGCGCCAACAGCGCAATCCAGGGCAGCAGCGCATACACATGAAGCCAGTCTCTTCCCCATATGTTGCCGGCCAGCCATCTTGCGGCGAACGTATACGTTTTGTCGTCCAGGCGAAGCGATAAATACAGCGTGATTGCGCTAAAACCCGCGGCAACCGCAATTCCGATCAGCAGCAATTGAATCGGCTGCACCCCTTTGTGCCGGTCGTAAGCCAGAATCACAATCAGGAAAGCCGCCGCCACGCCGCCCGCGAAAGTGAACAGCGGAATGAGCAGCGAAACCGGGCCCTGCATCGAACGGAAGAAGGACATAAAAATGATAAGGCCGAATGCCGCGCCTGCATGAAGCCCGAGAATGCCCGGATCGGCGAGCGCATTGCGCGACAGCCCTTGCAAAATGGCTCCCGATACTCCAAGGCCGATCCCCGCCAGCATGGCAACGACAATACGCGGCAAGCGGTAGTCGAACAGCACGGTCTTGTCGTCCTCGCTGCCATAGCCGAGAAAGGTTTGCACCACATGCAGCGGAGACAGCCGGATCGTGCCGGTATTCAGACTTATAAGGATGACTGCCAGCGAAATCAGGACCAGGACGATCCCCACTGCAAAAGCTTTCTTTCCCCTGCTTTTAGTTTGCAGTTGCATCTACAAGCTCCTCCTTTCTTTTCGCGCCAAATACAAAAAGAAAGGAACGCCGACGAGCGCGACCATCACGCCGATGGCAAGCTCTTTCGGCGGGTTGACCGTCCGGGCGCCCAGATCGGCCAGAACGAGCAGCACCGCGCCCAGAATCGCAGACAGCGGAATGATGAAGCGGTAGTCCACGCCGGTAAGCTTTCGCGAAATATGCGGGATGACAAGCCCGATAAACCCGATGGAGCCGGCCGCCGACACGGAGACGCCCGCCAAAATAACCGCAGCGGTCATCGCGAGCATGCGTGTCCGCTTCGTTCGCACGCCCAAATTTACCGCCGCCTCATCCCCAAGCGCCATCAGCGAGACGGCACGTCCCATCGTCATTGCCCAAAGGATTGCCAGCAGGATAACCGGCACCAGGAGCTGGAGATGAGACCATTTGACCCCGGCCACCCCGCCCGCATACCAAAAAGCCAAATCCTGGTTCAAATCAAAATAAATCGCGATTCCCGAGCTGAGCGAATGCAGCATCGCGGCGACTACGGCACCGGCTACGGTGAGCCGCAAAGGCGTCAGCCCGCCCGGCCCCGCCGAGGCAAGCGCAAAAATCACGACCGTACTGAGCACGGCTCCGCCAAAAGACAGCGCCATTAAAGCGGAGTACGGCAAATTCGGCAAAACGGCGAAGCTGACCGCCACCACCAGCATCGCGCCCGCATTAATGCCCAGGATGCCGGCATCGGCAAGCGGGTTGCGCGTAACGCCCTGCATCAGCGCGCCGGCCACGGCCAGTCCCGCTCCTACTACGGCAGCGCCTATGACGCGGGGAAGCCGCAGTTCATGGATAATTTGATGCGCGGTCACAGACGGATCATAGTGCACGACCGCCGTCCATACCGTTTTCATGGTAAGCTCCTTCGCCCCATATGAGATCGCGAGAAACATCGACAGCAGCAATCCGAATATAGCCAAAACGAAAATGAGCACAAAAAGCGCGACGTTCGTACGCGCCGCAGCAGCAGATGTCCACTCTTGCAGTCGATTCTGTTCCATTGCATATTCCTTCTCGAGTAGTATTGATAATCATTATCAATAAAATGTATTATAAAATCCGTTTTCCACGGCGTCCATGACATATTTTAAGATTCGTTTCCATGTTATTTCTTTAGATGTAGGACGATTTGTGCGAGCCTTCCAGCATCGATACCGCTTCCTCCAATTGACGCCCGATGGCATACGGCGCATAGACCTTCCACTTTTCCCACTCCAGAAAATAGTAACGGTTCGCGCGAATCGCGGAATGCCGCAGCCACATGGGGTTCGTAACGATCTGATGCATGACGCGCCGCACCTCGTCCGCCGATTGTACGACCAGGAACAGGTAGTCCGAATCGTAGTCGCCGAGCTCCTCGATCGCGGCGGCCGTCCAGGTCAATTGGGTGCCGGGACGATACCGTTGAATCGACGTGCGGACGCGCTCCGGAGGCGACAGCTGCAGGCTGCGGTAAAAAACGTGGCCGATATTGCGTGCCGCGTATACCCTGAATTCGCCCGGCGCAATCCGCCAAATGGCTGCCGTCGCGCTGCCGATAACGCTTTTCACCCTTTTCCGCGCCCGCTCCGCCCGTTGCTCGTAATGGCTTATCCAATCCCTGGCCGCCTGCTCCTTCCCGACAATCCGGGCGATCTCCAGCATATGGTCGAAGATGTCCCCGGGCTTCCACGGAATCGAAATAATCGGGGCGATATCGCCGATATGGTCCCTCGCTTTTTGCAGCACATTGTCTTTGCATACAATGAGATCGGGCTTGACGTCGAAAAAAGCCTGCCTGTCGATGTCCCATGTCTCGTAAGCGTGAAACGGCAGCGTCAGCGACTTGATCGCCTGGGGCAGCAGCGGGTGAATTTGCGCGGCACACGGCACCACCCCGAGGGTGAACAAATGGTCCGTATACGGAAACGAAAGCGAAACGATATTCGGACACGTTTGCTTCAAATACTGCGTAGGCGCGTAGCCGTAGTTCTCTTTAAACCGGCGGCTGAAATAAAACTCGTCGCGATAGCCGACATGTGCGGCGACCTCACGGACTTTTTTATCGGAGACGCGAAGCAGCTCCTTCGCTTTGTTCATGCGCAGCCGGGTCAAAAATTCGATCGGACTTTTGTTCATTTTTTGCTTGAACAGCTGCGAATAATACGACGGATGCATACCGGCGAGCTCGGCCAGCTTGTCCAGCTTGATGTCCGTATGATACGCCTCCTGCATGTAGCGGACCGTCAGTTGGAGCGGCTCCTCGGGGCTGGTCGGCGGCGGCGGTGAGGCGGGCTCGCTCTGCAGCAAAACTTCCAGCAATTCGTACATGCGCTGCTGCCGCCGGAAGCGGTAGCCGGAATCCGCATGCGCATACGCATCTGCAGCCGGGCGCTCTTCCGCAAGCTGCAAAACAAGGCGCTGAATGCGGTTCAAATCGTTCCGCACGCTTCCTTGCACGGGAAAGCTTGTTTCCCGCTCGTACACTTTCCTTTGATCCGTGTTTTCCGTCGCCCGGAACAAATCGAACGCAATCCGGTACATTTTCGCATCTTTGCCCGATGAACCTTTCGCTTCTACGGTCGTGCCGGGAAGCAGCAGCCAGGCGGATTTGCCGGTTATGCCGGCTGGTATATCATTTACGAGGATCGTGCCTCTCATTTTGACAAAAAAAAGCAGCGTATGCGATGTAACCGTATGCCGTTCCAGACACCGCTCCGCCGCAAAGCCCGATACCGCATCCGCCTCTTTGATTTCCAGCATCGTCCCATGCAGAAAAGTACTCGCCCGGTCGGATCGACCCATTCCATATGCCTCCCTGAATTGCTTTACCGAATGAAAAGTTTTAGTGATAATCATTATCAATATCATACAACAAAACATGCGCATGCGAAAGCGGCTATCTTTTGAACGGACCGTCCTGGTGCCATTCGCCGTATAGCCTCTGCATACATGTAACCATTCCGCTGCATTTCCGGGTGTTTCACTGGTATAACGGTTGAGCGTAATGTTGAAGCGGCGGATAACAAGGAGGAAAAGCGTGGATGTCCTGAATTTGCTCGAAAGGATAGTGCTTGGTCGCGAATTGCGTATGGTACAAGTACTCAAGCAAATAAATTTCGCCGTTCTGAATCGTACACAATACCCCTGACACGCTCTGTCCATTCGTCAAAGATACGCCTACCGGGCGGCCGATTAAGAAAAAAGCTTTTTGCAGCCATGGCATACGGCTTACCTCCTTTTGGAACACTGTATGCGTCCCTGACGGCCCGTGTGTTTGTCTGCCGCATTTTCCCGCGCCGCTCTGCGTCGGTTAGCGCCGGTCCGCCCGATCCCCGGTTTCCGTTGTCCACGCCTGGGAAGCGATACAGCACGCCAAAACGCCAAAAAAAGCTGCCGGAACTTTCCCGGCAGCCTTACGTATAGATGTTCATCAGCATTTTTATTTTTTCCCGGACAGGCCCAAACGGTTAACAAAAGATGAGTAAGCGGCGGGCCGGCTTCCGTTATCTTGTCCTGCACCGTTCGGCTTGGATTTCAATTTGCCGGAAAGCTCCATGAACCACGCTTCATCGCGGGTTGACAGCGCAATATCGATCAACGCTTTTATTTGTTCATCGGCTTCCATGGAAATCATCGCTAATTTTTTCAGCTTGCTCACGGACACCAAGGCAATCGTACCTATGATCTCCTCATTATCGGATTGAAGAACATTCACTCTGGCGATTCCCAACAATTCATGTATCGATTCAATGTACCCGTGGACTAATTCCCCAGCATCCGTTCTGCCTTGCACCCAATCGCTGATTTCAAAGTTCATCTTTCTGCACCACCCATCTGAAGTTATATAATTATTCTATTTAACTATCATAATAATAGTTACAGTTTATTTTGTCAAATGGCTAAGAAAAGACGGCCGCTCTTTCACAACCTACGGCCTCTATTGCACGGGTTGGGGTGCTGAAGTGGGGACAGGGCGGCTTGGCAGGGAAAAAGCCTGCGAAAGTGCAGGCTTTTTCCCTGAAAGTACCTCATTTGGGCGAAAAGCCTGCGATTGTGCAGGAATTTTCTATAAAAATGTATCTGAGCCCATGTTCGCGGCGAAAAGCCTGCACATTTGCAGGAATTTTTCGTTTGCAGCGTATCATCCAAGCAAAAACTGTACTTTTGCAGGTTTTCTTCGCGCCACCAGAACCAGGCAGATTGTGCGCGCCCAGGCCCTACGGCGATGTTACGAATCGGCTGATTTCGGCCAGCAGCGATTTGTGGTCGAACGAGCCTTTTTGATAAACGCTTTTTACGAAACCGTTCAATTTCATCCTGTCTTCCGACGTGATCGACTTCGCGGTGATGACGATAATCGGAATAGCGCTCCAAGCGTCGTGCTTGCGCAGCTCTTCAACGAACTGAAAGCCGTCCATCTCCGGCATCATCAAATCCAGCAAAATCAGCTCGGGCATTTTCCTTGCCATAAATTCCAAAGCGAATCTGCCGTTGCCGGCCTGGGTCACCACATACCCTTCCTTTTGCAGCAGCTTGGCCATTAAGGCGCTTGTGGTCGCGTCGTCCTCGATCACCAGAACGGAGTGTTCCTTATGTTTCGAGATGTACTTGTCTATGACGCCGATCAACCGTTCCCGCTGCACCGGCTTCGTCAGAAATTCGGAAGCGCCAAGCTCGTAGCCCAGGTGCTTGTCGTCCGTCATCGACAATATAATAACGGGAATATCCTGCAGCTCGGGATCGTTCTTAAGCGCGGCCAGCACGCTCCACCCGTCCATGCTCGGCATCAGAATGTCCAGACAGATTACCTTGGGACGAAGCTTTTTGGTCAGCAAAAGCCCTTCCTCTCCGCTCTCGGCAAACGTCAAGTCCCATCCTTCCTTGGCCAAATATTTCCGTATCAATTGTTGGTTAAAAGGCTCGTCGTCGATCACCAGAACGCTCATCGGACCGTTATCCTCCGCTGTGCCGGAATCGCCCGCGGACAGAGCCTGGCTATTGTCCCGCCCGGGAGGAACGGCAGGAAGCCAGCACGTAAATGTGCTGCCGGATCCCAGTTCGCTTTCGACCGAAATGTCGCCGCCCAAAATGCTGCAGAAGTTTTGGCTGATAGCCAGCCCGAGACCGGTGCCTCCGTACTTGCGCGTAGTTGAAGCGTCGGCTTGCGTAAACGGCTGGAACAGCTTCTCGATTTGTTCCGGCGTCATGCCGATTCCCGTATCCTTGACCCGGAAGCAGAAGCCCTCGACGCCCTTTTTCGCTTGGCGGTACACCTCGAGACCGATGGTGCCGTTTTTCGTAAATTTGCTCGCATTGCTGAGCAGGTTGAACAATATTTGCCGCATCTTCGTCACATCGGTCGTGATTTCGCCTTCTATTTCGCTGGATTCCAGCCGGTTCCCATTGCCTTCGATCATCGGTTTTACCGTCGTCAGCACGTCCTGAATCAGTTCCGGCAAATGGCACGGCTCCAAATAAATTTCCATTTTACCGGCTTCGATTTTCGAAATATCCAAAATATCGTTAATAAGCGCCAGCAGATGCCTGCCCGATTTGCCGATTTTGCCAAGATCGTCCACAAAAGTCGGCTCGCCCAGTTCTTCCGCTTCCTCCATCAGCATTTCGCTGTACCCGATGATAGCATTGAGCGGCGTCCGCAGTTCATGGCTCATATTGGCCAGAAACTGGCTTTTGATCATATTCGCCTGGATCGCCTCGTCGTGGGCTTTCTCAAGCTGTGCCGTGCGTTCCTTCACCAATTCCTCCAAATGGTCGTTTAACTTTCGGAGCTCCTGGTTCATGATGTAAATTTCGTTTGTTTTTTCCTCAATCTCCAAATCTTTATGAGACAGGCGCTTGGAAATATAAATTCCCAAGAGGGACAGTGCGAGCGTAAACAAAGTGCCTCCGGCTATGAAATAAGCCGACCATTTTTGATCCAGCACCATTCCTGAGGATAGCGCCGCTTTGCCCCCCAAATGAAATTGGGCGGCCATCATTCCCGTATAATGCATACCGACGATCGCGGCGCCCATAATCAATCCGCTCCCGATCTTTTTCCACACTTCGCCGCTTTCTTTGCCCGTACGGAAATAAAACGATAACCATAAAGCCGCGATGGACGCGACGATCGCAATGACGATGGACAGCGCAAAATAGAACGGGTCGTACGAAATATCGACCTGCATGGCGGCCATGCCGATGTAATGCATCGCCGAAATGCCTACGGCCAGCATCAGCCCGCCGCCGATCAATTGGCGCAATGTCAGCTGATTGCGGCCTACGACGTTCAGAGCGACGAAAGACGCGCTGACAGCTGCGAGCACGGACAGCAGCACGAGCATAAGATCGTATCCGATCGGTATAGGCAGAGAAAAGGCGAGCATTCCGACAAAATGCATCGACCATATGCCCATCCCCATGGCAATGGCGCCGAATGAGAGCCACAGCCAACGGGCCCCGCCTGCGGCAGTGCTGATCCGTGCGGTTAAATCAAGAACCGTATAAGACGCAACGACAGCTACGATATATGAAAATATGACCAGTCCCGTATCGTACGTACCATGAACATGCTGCATGTACAATCCCTCTCTCTGTTTGTCGATTATTGTCGTAATGTCGTTCTTTCAATATATTACCATCCCTCTCTTCACTTGCTCAATGAAAATATGCGAAAAAAGCATCAAATAAGGTATAATAGTTGCAGATAAGGTAAGGGGTGAACGTTTTGCCTAAAGCGAAAATATTCATTAGCTCCGTAGGCCAAGACGAATTGCGGCCGATTCGAAACGCCGTTTTCGAGCAATTGACGGAAATCGGGCATGATCCTCTTATGTACGAACGAAATTTTGGCCCGTGGGACTCGCATCAGGATCCTATTAGCAAATGCCTCAAAAAAGTCGAAGAGTCGGAAGTTTTTCTTTTATTTATTAAAGATAAAGGGGGCACGTTCTACCCCAAATACGACCGGACGATTACCCATCTGGAGTACATACAGGCAACCCGTTTGAATAAGACCGTGCTTGTCTTTGTAGAAACCGGCGTCAAGCGCCTGTTTTTCAGCACTATGAAAGGCATTATCGAAGAAATTACGAACAGGCACGCCGAAGAAACCGGGGCTTATCCTAAAGCCGCGGACATTACAGCCGCATTAAAAAGCCATACTCAAGTACCTTCCCACATCGATCCGTACGTGTGGTTTTTCATCGATGATTTGGTCAAAAAAGGGATTTATATGGAAGAGCTCTCACTGGGTGTCTCTATCGACTGGAAAGACTATTTCAGCGACTTGATGCGCAGAGGCGTTCTGCTGCTTCCGCTTGAAGCTACGTTCGAAACGTATACGAAACAAATTCAACTGCATGAAGAGTTCGCTCAATTCATCGAGCGCAATATTCCGCTTTTTCAACATTTACCGAAAGATCGGATGGCGCTCTTTTTCACCGATTTTATGAGCAAGCTCAAAGGCAGAATGGTGAAGCGCCATTACGGAAACTATATGTCCGAGGACATCGGCGCCTTTCATGATTGCTCGGCCGTTACGATATATACGCGCGACAACGGGCGGATGAATTTGCTGCTGGAAGTCGGGAATACGACTAGCGAACCTTTTTTTCTGTTGAATAATGAAAAATCGTACGTATCGATTACGGCGAAAAGGGACAATCCGGAGCAGCTTTTTTTCAATGAAGCCAAGCAAACGCTCTACTTAACGGTAAAATGCCAGGACCGGGTCATGACCTGCCACTTTCGGGCCGATTCCGGCTGGGATGCGCGGAAGTTTGTCACTTTTCGAGATGACGTATTATATGCTATAATGAACCAGAACCCTATGGTTTTTGAATTTGCCCGGAAAATGATCGGAGGGATGCAGCCATGACAACTGTATATGTATCCATTAACGGAAAAGTGTCGGTAGCCGTAGGCGAGCAGCCCAAAGACGCGCTGCTTTTTGTTTCTCCCAACAAGAGCTTTCAAGATTTGCTAAGAGAGCAAAAGGAAGAAAGCACGAAAGCTTTGGAATTGATAAAAAGCCGGTTCGCGGCAGCAAGACGCCGATAAGCGAACAGCGTACATACCAACCGAAACGACGCCAAGCGCGGCCAGATCAGGGAAACCTGACGGCCGGGCTTTTTTGTTGCGGCTGCCTGTTTCTATCAATGGAAACATTTGAGGGGTGATCCCCCCTAGTTTTCTATGCTAGAATGAAACCCACAGAAGGACGCGGGAAACTGCTGTTCTTGCTGAGCAAACAAAACGGCCAAAGCATCGAAAGATGCACGGGGGAACCTCTTTATTTGGGGTGAAGCCATTGCAAAATGGCAGGGTGATTTCTCTTTGACCCGAATCCGTCAGCTAACCTCGTAGGCCAAAAAAGGAGAGGATGGTTTTAATGCGTTTCAAGAAAACAGCTATCACAGGTGCGCTGGTATTAGGCATGATCGTAAGTTCCGGAGCGGCATCCGCAGCTACTTACACTGTGAACGGCCAAGTCATCGGCAATCTGCAGGGGCTCCCGCAAGGGCTTCAGCAAAACATTCAGCAATTACTTCAGCAAGGACTCCAGCAAGGAAATTCTCAAGGAACTTCCCTGGACAGCTTGCTTCAGCAATATCCGCAATTGTTTGATCCGAGCAACTGGGCCGGCCTGTTTAAATCTCCCGGCAATTACAATATGCCATCGGGTTCTTACCATCACGTAAGACATCATGACTCAGACTCGAATACCGGAACGCCTTCCACCGGCACAACTCCGACGGATACGCCTTCTACGGGTACTGACACAGGCAGTGGCACAGGTACGACGACACAACCTTCTACAGGCACTGACACAGGAACAACGACACAGCCTTCCACAGGCACTGATACAGGAACGACAACAGGCACGACTACGGATACTTCGAGCTCCGCGTATGCCGATCAAGTCGTCACCCTGGTCAATCAGGAACGGGCCAAAGCAGGCTTGAGCCCGCTTACAAGCGACTCCAGTTTGGCTGCTATGGCGCTTGATAAAGCGAAAGACATGTACAACAACCATTACTTCGATCACACTTCGCCAACTTACGGATCTCCGTTCGATATGATGACCAAATACGGAATCCAGTACACGTATGCCGGCGAAAATATTGCCATGGGGCAGCAAACTCCGCAAGAAGTTATGACTGCCTGGATGAACAGCGAAGGTCATCGCCAAAACATCTTAAGCCCTAACTACACGAAAATTGGCGTAGCCTTTTACAACAACGAATGGGTTCAAGAATTTATCGCCAATTAATATTGATTCATACGACAACCGTTTCCGAACCCTCCGGAAACGGTTGTTTTGCTATTCGCTACTATTGTCCCGCAGTTCGCTTCAGATTATACCGCGGGATTCGGCGGAGTCGGTACGGCGGGATCGTTGGTTCCGCCCGTTCTTCTGCGGGCGGTCTCCCTTTTTCCCGTAGCCGGCACATGTTCGCCTGCAGCCCCAAGCCCCATGCGCGGCATATTGCCGTACACGCATTCATACTGCCCCTCCTTCATGAGATACGTCTCATGAAAAATGCCGACCGTCCCGTCCGTGCCGACGCTCCGGTTGAATGCCTGCCACGCTTTCAAGTGCACGCCGCCGCGCGCGTATTTTTCCAGATCATCGAACGACTTCCAGTACTGGATCAGCGTCACTCCGCGCCAGCTTAACAAATATTCGGAGTGTAAAAATCCGAGCTCGGGATGGCTGTACAATTCTTTCAGCATTTTGGGCATCGCGCTCATAACAGGCCACCATTTATGGACGGCCCAGAGCTTGTTGACACGCATTCCGATAATAAATACGACGAATGAATCCCCCATTTGGGCCGTATACCGGCCCGGAACGACTTTTGCCATAGAAAACACCCTACTTTCCGATGAATTGTAAATGCATGTCGTAAAAAGCCATGTAATCCGAAGCTTTGAACATATGAGCGGTTAAATAAGCGCCGTAAAACAGCGTGACCAGCATCGCTACCAAGTTTTCGGTATCCCGCTCGGCGTCAATGCCGCCGTCTTGTTTGGCCTCCTCGACAAACTGCCGGAAGCGTTTGTCAAGATTCGGGTCGACGGAAGCGGCCAGCTCCTCCTTGCCGGGAAACAGCAGATGCAATTCCGCTTCGTTCAAATCGGGCATGCAAGGGTGCATTTTCTGCTCCGCAAGAAACCCGATCAGGCTGAGCATCAGTCCCGGCTGTTTCTTCGCGTCCTCGGCCACCTTGCCGAAAATATGGCGGATCGCGGCCATCCCCCGCTTCTGCTCTTCCCGAAGCTCCACAAGCCGCCGCGTCAGCCAAACGAGCATGAAATAAATGAGTACGTCTTCTTTTTGCGGGAAAAACTTAAAAAACGTCACCTTCGATATTTCCGCCCGCCGGCAAATATCGTCGACGTACACGGCGCGAAACGTATTTTCGCCGATCAATTCAAGACTGGCCTGAAAAACAGCCAGCTTCGCGCGGGCTTTTTTAATCTCCCTCAGCGGCATTTTGCTTTTGCTATGGCGTACCGATTGCCGGTTTCCCGCTCTCATATCCTTCACCTTCTCTGCGTACTTATTGTCATCCATTTGTGAACTTATATTTATAAATTAACTCAAGTAAAGTTTTATGTCAATGAGAAAACCTCTAACGCGGCCATTCAATGATGAGCGGCCGCGTTAGAGGTTGGTTTTACCGCCAAGCAGCGATTGTGCCGCGGCGGGGTATTTCTCACGGATAAATGTTGATGCGTTTTAAAATGTCATCGTCGATAAGAAAAATATTGCCATTGCTATCCGCAGACATCAATATACGGTTTCGGTCCAACGTCAACGGGTCCGACTGCTGTATCTGCGTCTCCGGGATATTGAAGATCCCCCTGTTGTATGTAACGCCTTGAAGATCGGCGTAAACGGATATTTCGCCATTCGGATCGATTCGATGAATGAGCGAGTTTTTATCCAGGACATAGAAGTATCCATTGGAGGCTGACAGCCTGGTTATCGAATCCGTGTCGACAGATACTGCGGCTGCTTTTTTCAGCCCATTGTCCGTAAGTTTGAATATCGTTTTTCCGTTTTTGTCAAACACATACGTGACGCCGTCTTTTACCGTGGAGATCATTCGGGTTACGCCCTCGGTGCCGGAATCGGCGAACAGAGCCATCTTCTCGCCTTTTTTTGCCGAATAGACCGACCGCGTGTGCGGGTCCCCGTAATAATACGTTTGCTCGTCAAGAGAAGCAAAAAAATTATCCTCGATGTTGAAAAAGCCGGGCGTTTCAAACTGATATGTAATCATTTTCACTTCCGGCAAAATGGAATACACGACCGTTCGCAAACGCGGGTCCTCCGTTGTGCTTTCGCCGAGCACGTACAAAGCGCCGGTCGCGTCATTGTAAATCAATCTCTCGGGAACGAACGACGAGTAAATAAAACGAATTTTGTCATTTTTAACGGTATAATCAAAGTTGAACTTCTCGTTAATCGCAGTTACCAGAGAAAGCTTCTCTGAAGCATTCGGATCGTATTTCTTGATGACGAGTCCTGATCCTGTAATCGTGTCATTTTCAAGGATATAAACCTGATTATTTTTGGCCGCCGCCACGCTCTTGGTCGAGAGAGGGGCTAATTTCAGCTTGTCGAAAGATTTTGGATATCGCCAGTCAGCCGTTAGATGATCTACGGTCACATGCTCCAAACGCTGTCTGGCAGGCGCTGCGGCCTGTTCGGCTTCCGCTTTCCGCTCGTTCGAAGTTATTTGAATCTGCTTAACAGTTTCGTCGTAACTGACGGTCAGATGCAAGCTTTCGGCTACGAATCGCAAAGGAACCATCGCCGTTTCGTTGACAATAACGGCAGGCTGCTCCAATTTGGAGCGCGTTCCGTTCACCTGCGACCATGCGTCATCGATCACAAGCTCGATCGTTTGTTCCTTGTCCTGTATCGTAATGCCGCGCTTCTTCTCCTCCCACTTCACATTTGCGCCAAACGTTTCGCTTATGAAGCGCAGAGGTACAAGCGTAACATTATTCAGCAGGATCGGCGCCGTCTGCAAAGCCACCTGTTTGCCGTTGACCGTCGCAACCGGATCGCTTACTTTCAGGACGACCGTCTGCTTCGCCGCCGGAACCGTTTCCTTCGAATAGGCGGTCGGCACCAGCAGCGATAACGATAGGGCCCCCCATAACGCGATAAATATTTGCAGCTTACTCTTCATCCAATCAGTTCCCCCAATTTTAAACAAACTCGTCCGCTCATTCGTAGTTTTGCGGGCTCGGCAGCCCGCCGCAAAGCGCCCATCGGCAAAAGAAAGGCCGAGGATTGCGCTCGCTTCTGTCCCCGGCCTCGTTGTACTAGTTTTTTGCAAGGTTCAATTGCCACGACACGCCGTATTTGTCTTCGCCTTGCCGGCAAACATGAGAAACGGGGCAATTGGGGGGCTTGAACTCGCCAATCGATCAGCTCCTTTTTTTTCGTTTTGAACCCATCAATACCGGTTGTAGCTGACGAACTCGCCGGTCGGTTTGCGGTAGCCGCGCGGCCTTCTTTTGGAAGTGTCCTCTTTCCCAATAGTCACCAGCAAAGCGATTGCATACCGATCCGGAATTTGCAGCACCTGCCGCAAAGCTTCGGGATCGAATCCGATCATCGGGCAAGTATCCCAGCCTCTTTCTTTTGCAGCCAGCATAAATAACTGGGCCGACAAGCTTGCGTTCCGAATGGCCTCTTCCCGCATGAATGTGTCGCCGCGCTCTTCATAAAACCGGGTCACCGATTCGACTGTCATATCATATTCTTGCTTATTAAAAACGCCCAGATGCAAAAAGCCTTCATTTATTTTCGCTACATCCTTGTAAGCATCCATATTGCCCAGCACCGCGATAACCGCCGATGCCGATTTTACTTTGTATTGCTGCGCCGCTGCATGGTACACTTCATCTTTGACAGCAGGGTCCTTAACGACGACATAGTGGGCGTGCTGCAAATTGAATGCCGACGGAGCGAATTTGACAAGGTTAAAAATTTCCTCCAGCTCATGGTCCGGCAGTTCGATATCGGGAATAAACTTGTTGGCGGATCTGCGCTCTTTGACTAAAGAAATAAAATCGGTCATTGTGTCCACTCTCCATTTTCTAGTATGCTGTATGTAGAACAAATTCGAAAAATCTTTAAATTGATTATCTTAATATTAAGATATAGTATTGGGAAGCAATAGTCAAGACCCAATTGAGACACGAAACATAGTTCTGCCGCTAGGGCAAGAAAATGCTTCAGAAAACATGCGGCAAACTTTAACTTAGGGATCCCTGGCTAGACCTAATATTAATCCACCGTGATTACAAACCACCATATACTTTTTCAACGAGAGACGGGCTGCATGCATATCGGGAGTAGTCTGGACATGAATTCCCCCGAGAATCCCGTTAAGACTATACATTGAATCCCCGGCAATAAGAAGAGGACGACACGAATCCCGCCGCAAAGCGGCAGTTCTTGGCCGTCAATCAAGGTTTCGTCCATTTTACACGCCCTTTTTCACCTATTCACCCGTAAACGGGTCGATCAGCTCATTCATCATTAGCCATCTACGATCTGCAGGATCAACTCGAAAAATCACACAGAATTATCCTTCTTTCGTTAAAATCGATAATTCTGTATGAAAATTAATACACATTAGCTCAAATTGTTCTTTTCTCCGACTACTGATCCCCGCCGCCCATGACCGTACATGCAGCTGAATAGACTCCGGCTTCCATCTTTTCATTGAGTTAAAGGGATGAACTCCCCGTCGAACCGGAGGTTTTCTTCAGAACAAGGATTTAAGCTGGCGGCATAACGCGCTAAGCGCGAGCGCAGGGCGGCACGACGTGGACGGCTTAGTTGCATGGGGGGCGGCCGACACGGACGGCTAAGTGCTGTAGCGTGTGCGTCGGGACGGGTGAGTAACTATTCTTTTACCTCCCAGAAACCGGGGCGGCCGTTTGTGAAGCGGCTCGCTAACCCGCAAAGCCTGCAAAAGTGCAGGCTTTTTCGGCAAAAGCGGCTCGTGTGGAGGAAAAGCCTGCGATAGTGCAGCAATTCCCGCTCCAAATAGAACTGAGCCCCGAATTCAGCGAAAAAAACTGCAGATTTGCAGGAATTTATCGCTGCAAGCATATTTTGGGGCAAAAGGATGCACTTTTGCAGGTATTTTCGCATGGCCGGCGTTGTCCTGGCCACAACAGCTTTTCGACGGTCGGCCGCTCGGCACGGCTCGAATAAATAAGGGGTCCCCCCCGATCACCCCAAAACTTATAAATTCTTATATGTCAAAAAAAAGAGAGGCTTCTAAAAGCCTCCCTCTCGACTGCCAACTTAAAGCGAAATCAAATCCCGCGACAGCTTGTTGAGCCGTTCGCAGCCCGATTCCGTTACCAGCACCATATCTTCAATCATAATCGAGCCTACGCCGTAACCGTAATAAGGGGTCTCCAGACAAATTACCATGCCGGGCTGAAAAACGGCACTCTCGGCAGGGCTGATGAACGGAGGTTCCTCCGCCGCAAGGCTCAAACCCGCGCTGTGCCCAAGGTGGCCTCGGTTGTAATTGTCCAGACCGGAACGGCGAATCAGGCCCATGACTTCGTCAAAAACGGACTGCATCGTTTTCCCCGGTTCGATCAGCTCCAGGAGACGGTCGTGCCCGATCCTCAAAGCCTCGTAAGCCCGCTTCGCCGTATCGGCAGGAGCCCCGATGACGAAAGTCCGGGCAATGTCGGACCCGTATCCTAGCACATCGACGCCTACGTCAAATTTGACCAAATCCCCGGGCTCGCCCGGACGGGTATCAAAAATATGCGCAGGGGCAAAGTTCGCCCCGACGGAAATCATATGAAATCGCGACGTCGATCCCTCTCGGTTGCGCAGCAGCGCCTGCTGAAAAGCGTGCGCAATGTCGGCGGCGGAGCTCCCCGCCCGAATGCTCCGCACGGCTTCGGAGACGCCCGCTTCGGCATAGGCGCAGCTTCGGCGCAGCAGCTCGATCTCCCATGGCGTCTTGATCGCGCGCAGCTCGCTAAAAACGGGAGCTGCCTCGACCAGCTCCCGGCTTCCCGCGAGCTCAAGCAGGGCCGCCGCCGCAGGATACCGCATGGAGCCCAGCTCGACGGCCACCCGGCCTTGCGAGACGCCATGCTCGTCCAACACTTGCACGAGCAGGCCGAACATTTCCTGCACCTGGTGCGCGGTCGGCCTTTTGCCTTGATATTTGCCTCCCCGCAGACCCAAAGGATCGTCGACATCGACCCACGTCGGATACGTTCTGATCTCGCACCCGGGCAAATCCTCCGGAACGCCGGCGGCTTCGAACTCGTTCATGATCACGATCGTCTTCCGGTTCGGATCGCGAAACATGACGGCCAGCGCCACTTCACTCATGCGCAGCGTATACATGAACGTGCTCGGGTGACCGGAGAGGTAGTAAAAATTTTCACAGCCGGACGCCACGAGCGCGTCCAGGTTGTCCCTTTCCATAATCCGCCTCGATCTCGCGGCAATATGGCTCAAATGTTCTGCTTTGCTGGAAAGCACGGTCTCACCCTCCTGCGTGTTATTCGCCAAGCTGCCGTAAAAATTTACGCGCGCGTTCGGTCTGCGGCCCGGCAAAAAACTGCTCGGGAACGCCCTCCTCCTGTATTTTCCCTTCGCTCATAAAAATAACTCTGTCGGCCGCTTCCCTGGCGAACTTCATTTCATGTGTCACGACGACCATCGTCCTGCCTTCCGCGGCAAGCTGCTTGATCACCGCGAGCACCTCCCCCGTCAATTCCGGGTCCAGGGCGGATGTCGGCTCGTCAAACAGCATGATCTGCGGCTCCATGGCGAGCGATCTGGCTATCGCCACCCGCTGCTGTTGGCCTCCGGAAAGCCGGGACGGATATTCGTGCTTCTTTTCCAGCAGGCCGACTTTGGCCAGCAGCGATTCGCCAAGCTGCACAGCCTCCGCCTTGGGCATTTTTTTCAAAAGCATAGGAGCCATCGTGACATTTTCCAAAACGGTCATATGCGGAAATAAATTAAAGGATTGAAAAACCATTCCGGTTAACGAACGGATCTGTTTGATCGCCTGCTTTTTCGCCGGGGCATCCATGGCCGCATCCCACTTGATGCCGCCTATGCGGATCGTTCCCTCATCAGGCTCCTCCAGCCCGTTCAGGCAGCGCAGCAGCGTGCTTTTGCCCGAACCGCTCGGGCCGATGACGACCACGATTTCCCGCTGACGAATATGCAAATCGATATGCTGAAACACCTTTAAATCTTGAAAACTTTTGCTAAGCTTGCTAACCTCGATCATGCGAACCCACGCCCTTAATAAGCCTTGGATAATTTCGTTTCAATGCGGTTCAAAATATAGGAAAAAGCCATGCTCATGATCCAATACATGAGGGCAATTGCAATATAAAAAGGCATCGCGATATAATACTGGGCCATGAGCAGTTGAGCCGAACGGAGCAGCTCGGTGACCGTCACGATGGATACGAGCGAAGTTTCCTTCAGCATGCCGATAAACGTATTGCCCATGGGCGGAATAGCTACTCTGGCCGCCTGCGGGAGCACGACTTTCAGCATCGTCTGCCACGGCGACAAGCCGAGCGACAGCGCCGCCTCCGTCTGGCCTTTGTTCACGGACAAAATCGCGCCGCGAAACGTTTCGGACAAATAAGCGCCGATATTGATGCTTAAGGAAATATAGGCCGCAGTGAGCGGCCCAAAATTGATTCCGTAATCGGGCAATCCGTAATAGACGATAAAAATCTGAACAAGGATCGGCGTTCCGCGGATAATGGAGACATAGACTTTGGCCGCATTACGAATGAGCCAATTTCCTTTTAACCGCGCTATCGCTACGATCAGAGCGATTATGAAGCCGAAAAACATCGATACAAGCGTGATAAGAAGCGTATAGTAGGCACCCGTCAATAGAAAATGGAGATTTTGAATAACAAGATCCATTCCATGCATCCTCTCCAGTCGTGCCCGTTAAATGTTAGGGTCGACCCCAAACCATTTTTGGAAAATCGTTTTAAACGTTCCGTCGGCTTTCATGTCGCTTAACGCTTTATTGATCGCATCCAGCAGCTCCGGATTGTTCTTGCGGATGGCGATGCCGGCGGAGTCCTCTTTGATCGGATCGCCTACGGTTTTGATTTTGAATTGATTTTTCTCGACCAGCGGCTTGATCGCGAATATGTTGTTGATCGTCGCATCGATCCGGCCGACATTCAAATCGGTCAAGGATGTGATAACGTCGTTGTACGTGGCGATTTCAAATGTTCCGACTTTCGGCAGCACGACGTCGCGCAAATATTTCTCATCGTTCGTGCCGAGCCCTACGCCGACTTTTTTGCCTTTGAAATCGTCGATCGACTTGATCGTCGTGTTGTCGCTTTTGACGATGACATTGACGGCATTTTTAATATAAGGCGTGGAAAAATCCATCGTTTTTTTGCGGTCGTCGGTGATGGTCACCTGGCTGACCAATGCGTCGTACTTGTCTTTTTGCAGACCTTCGATCAATCCGGAAAATTCCCCGGTGATGAATTCCACCTGCACACCCAGACGCTTGGCGACTTCTTTCGCCACATCGGCGTCAAATCCGTCCACTTCATGCTTGTCGTTCAAAAAGTTATACGGGGCATAGGTTCCCATTAAGCCCACTTTGATTTTGCCCGACTTTTTGATTTGTTCGAGCAGGTTCGACGAGGCCGCCGCTGCGGTTGGCTGGG
Source organism: Paenibacillus sp. sgz302190 (assembly GCF_059820445.1). Classification (NCBI taxonomy): domain Bacteria; kingdom Bacillati; phylum Bacillota; class Bacilli; order Caryophanales; family Paenibacillaceae; genus Paenibacillus; species Paenibacillus sp. sgz302190. The sequence continues at coordinate 5,340 of NZ_JBZYAO010000014.1, read as the reverse complement.
CGCTTGGGCTTTGCGCCGCAGGCTGCGACGGTTTCGTCCCGCATCCTGCGAGTGCGACCGTAATTACGCTTAACAACGATATCGATTTAAACCATCTGTTCATTTTCATAGTGACTTCCATTCCTCCCGATTGTTCTCTAGTCGTATATGTTTCATTATCCCAACAATCCCAAAATCTCAAACCTTGCCGTTTCTTCCGCCATTTGCGCAGGGCTGTACGCCGATTCATAATCGACGTCGTGCATCGGGCCGAACAACCATTTGGTGAGCACCCCTGTAATGAGGCCGACGAGAATGCTTACCCGCAGGGGCACATCAATCTTTTGCGGCAGCATGCCGAGCTCTATAGCGCGCTTGACGTTGCTCTTGAAGGCTTCTTCGAAGGCGATCCATGATTGCGATACGGCTTCCCTGACCGGCGGGTCGGCGCCCTGGCCTTTGATCAGCAGCAGCGCCATCAAATACCGGTTCTCATGGGCGAATTCGAACAAATCCGTGAGCAGCCGCGCCGACGACCGCACCATATCTTCCGTAGTCCCTGCGTGCTTGCGGTATCCTTGTTCGATCACTTTGGCCAGCTTCTCTTTGCCGCCATCGATTAATTCCAGCGTAAGCTGTTCCTTGCTCTGAAAATACCAATAAAACGTTCCTTGGGACACGCCCGCAGACTTAACCACATCCGAAATTTTCGTATTGTGGTACCCCTTTCTCGCAAACAGCTCAAGCGCCGCCCCCATCAACTGCTGACGGCGATCTTCCTGATCCGGTACGTTTGCAATCCTAACCACCTCTTCTCACTTAACTGACGAGTCAGTTAATTTTAATTCCGATGTGTTTACTATATTTTAAACGTGCCTTGTTGTCAAGATGATAACCCTGTTCAAAATCAATTCTGCACTTCGGCATGCTTGTCTGCCGGATTTGTCTGCGATCCTTCGAGCTTCCAATGAAGCAGGATCGTCGTCCCCCGCCCCTCGGCGGTTATGACTTTGATCGTCCCGCCAAGCGCTTCCGCCAACGCCTTGGTAACGGCCATGCCAAGCCCGGAGCCCTCCGCTCTGCTTTCGGTGTCCGTGCCCCGGTAATACCGCTCGAACAGCCGGGTTGCCGTCTCTTCGTTCATTCCCCTGCCGTTGTCCGCGAAGGATAAAATAATGCCGGATGGCTCTGCGGCTTGAACGGACACCGTTAAAATCGTCCCTGCATCGTTATGCAGCAGGGCGTTGGCGACCAAATTGTCCACGATACGTTGAAACCAGGGCTTATATACGAAAATATAGGAGGGAGTGCCCGAAGGGATGAAACGGACGCTGCCTCTCGCGTATACCGGATGGTTAGCCGCTTCCTCGACCGCTTCGGCTGCATATTCGTTAATTTCCACAAGCTCGTCGGAAGGAGCCCCCTGTCCGTTTCTCAGCCGGTACGTCAGCGTCAAATCATTGACCAACTCGTCCAGAAAGGAAGATTTGTCCAAAATGATTCTGGCAAAAGAGCGCACCTCTTCCGGCGTCCACTCATACGTATCGTTCTCCAAAAGATGCGCATAGCCTTTGATGGAGGACAAAGGGGTTTTCAAATCGTGCGAAACGCCCCCGATCCAATCGGCCCTCATTTGTTCGGTTTCTTCCCGCAGCCTCTCATTGCGGTGCAAAGTCTGCGATAACGAATTCATCGAATCGATCACGTCCTGATAGACGCGAAACTTGCGTTTTCGTCTGCCGCGGCCGTCCTGGCTGCGGGGAACGCCGCCCGGATCGGCAGGTTCCTCATACCGGCCTTCTCCCAAAAATCCGAGCCATTTCAGCACATGCATGATCGGAGAGCCGAAGCGCTGCCCGAACAAATAGGCGACGATCAAGAATACGAGCATTGCCGCCAGCAGGAACGTTCCAATACCGATAGCGAGCACGCGAATCTCCGGATTGAACAGCGGCTTCTCCCCGGGCTTCATGCCGGATAACGGAGAGCTGAGCACCCAGGTCCGTCCGGTTTCCTTGATGTAACGCGACTTCAGGCTCGTGCCGTAACGATCAGGGTATACGGAGCGCAGCGCCAATTCTTGAACGGAGAAATCGGCTACGGCTTGGGCGGGCTTGTTAAAGGACGCTATCTCTGCGCCGTTCTCGTCCAACAGCTGCAGCCAGGCCGCACCGCTACTCAGGCTGCTCTGCAATTCGTCCGGAAGACGAATGTCTTTGCCGTTAATGACAGCGTGATCGACCAATTGTTGGAGTAAGTAGTCGTCCCGCTTTTCTTTGCCGTAAACCAGCGTATGGAGGGTACCGTCCTTTTCCTGTATCCACAAGTACAATTGATAGGGAAAAGGGCTCTTTCCAAGCCAATAAGCGGTTAATTGTCCCGGACCGTAGGAGAGCGGAACATCGTTCGGCGTATAGAAAGCGTCCGTTACTCTGCCCTTTTCATCGAGATGCTGGAGCCATCCTCCGCTTTCGCGAACCTGCTCCAAAAGCTCCGGGTCGAATCGCAGCTTGTCCCCTTCGGATTGAATCGTTGTAATCAGCCGGTACAAGCCTGCGCTCTCGAATTGCCGCGTCGCGTCTATCTTCGTCAACTGGTCCAGCATCCAATAAAGCGCGGCTCCGGCCAGCGCCAACAAAATGAGCCCAACGGCCGCCAGCCAGGCGACCAGGCGGAGAGCAAGCCGGCTTTTAATGTTCATGCGGAAGCTCCTTCTTCACCAGCTTGTACCCAAGCCCCCTGACATTCACCAGGTACTCCGGCTGGGCGGGATCGGGTTCTATTCGCTCGCGGATCCGGTGAATATGAACCATGATGGTGTTGTCGTCATTCAAGCTGTTTCCGCCCCACACCCGTTCGTATAGCTCGCTTTTCGTGAAAACACGATTGGGGTTTTTGCATAAAAACATCAGGAGTTGAAAAACAAGCGAAGGGCAGGGAACCGGCGTACCGTTCACGCGCAGCTCCGCGGCGGCTTCATCGACCTGAAAACGGCCGAAATCGATCATTCTGCCAGCCGGAGCGGCTGAGGACTGAATCGCTTTGCCGGAACGGCGCAGCAGCGACTTGATTCTGGCGACGATTTCCAGCGGATTAAACGGCTTGGTGACATAATCGTCCCCTCCGACCGCAAACCCGGTCAGCTTATCGAAATCCGTCGTCCTCGCGCTCAGGAAGAGAATAGGAGCGTCCGTTAATCTGCGGATGAAAGGGCAGGCCTCAATGCCGCTCATACTCGGCAGCGTTACATCGAGGACGATGACGTCATAGCCTCGCCGCTCGCACGCGATCAGCGCCTCCTCCGCCGATTTTACTTTATCTATCGTCTGGAACCCTTCTTTGCGAAGTACCGTTTCCAATAACTGGAGTAACGCTTGTTCATCGTCCACGAGAAGGATGGCGGCATCTTTCAAGTTCATTTCACTCCTCTGCTCCCTGCGTTTCCTCTTATTTTAACATGTTCCCGCTGACGGTGAACCGCTGCAAACTTAACGGAACCTTAATTATGGCTGATCCGAATTAAGATTGGCGTAATATTCCGTTTCCAATGAAATAAGACTGATCTTTCATAATGGAGATAGACCGATTAGAGAATGGAGTGGAGACAATGAAAAGAACATTAGTACTGCTGACAGCTTGCGCTATCCTGCTCGGAGGGTGTGGAAGCGGCAATAACGGCAGCGGGAAACAATCCGCAGCCACTTCGGAACCGGCAGCGGCATCCGAATCGAAGGAGCCAGATGCGATGAAATTTAAGGCGGAACAAATCGGGCAGGCTTTGCTTGACGGACAATACGATGCGATTTACAAACAAACTAGCGCCGAGTTTCAAAAGCAAATTGCTAAAGACCAGTTCCGGGAGGTTGTCACCAGCGTCAGCGAGGGCGTAAAAGTATGGAAGCCCCATTCGCAAGCACGGTTAAACGGAACGAATTATTTCACGTGGACAGATCAGGAAGGCAAAAAAGGAGTCATCTTAACGATGGATGCGGAGAACGTGATTACGGGACTTCAATTTAAGCCGTTGGAAAGTTTTCCGGCAACGGACGATACATTGACCAAGCTTGAATACGGCGCTCCGTTCAAAGGGGAATGGTTCGTTTTTTGGGGAGGCCGGGACGTTCTCTCGAATTATCACTACGCGTATCCCAGCCAGCGCTACGCCTACGATATCATTCAGGTCAAGGACGGATATTCCTATAAGGGGGATGCCGCCAAAAATGAAAGCTATTATGCGTTCGGACAAGAGGTCCTCGCGCCCAGGAACGGAAAGGTCGTCGACGTCGTGAACGATATCAAGGATAACGTCCCGGTCGGTACTATGAATGCCGATCGGCCTGCGGGCAATATGGTCGTTATCGATCACGGCGATGGAGAATACAGCTTTCTCGCGCATCTCCGGGAAGGTTCCGTCAAAGTCAAAATCGGAGACAAAGTCGCCAAGGGGGACCCGGTCGGGCTATGCGGCAATTCCGGCAATTCCAGCGAGCCCCATTTGCATTATCAAGTATCCGATAACAAAGACTTGTTCGCAGGAAAATCGATTCCCGTGCGCTGGGAGAACGGTCTGGTTATGCGGCAGGGAGAAGCCGTCGCTAACGCTGCCGCCGCTCAATAACGACGCCCGATCAGCCATTGGAATCTATGTATTGACATCCAGGAGAGTGTGAGAGATGAAAAAATGGCGTAAAAGATTATGGAAGACGCTTGTTATCGGGTTCGTGGCTATTCTTGTTTTTCTGGGATCAGGCGCGATATATGAACAGGTGAGCGTCCGGAATGATTTGAAAACTTATACCCCTAGCGGCAAGCTGTACAAAGTGAATGGGAAAAATATGCATTTATATACCGGCGGTCAAGGGGATGTAACGGTTGTATTCGCTTCCGGTTGGGGCACGGCCAATCCGTATATTGATTTTTACCCGCTGTATGAGAAGCTCGCGCCACATGTTAAATTCGCAGTTTACGACCGGTTCGGCTATGGGTACAGTGATACGACGGACAAGAAGCGTGACATCGATACAATAACGAACGAAATACACGAAGTGCTGCAGGCATCCGGCCAAAAGCCGCCTTACCTGTTTGTGGGACATTCGCTAGGATCCCTTGAAACGCTCCGGTTTGCACAGAAATACCCGGACGAGGTACAGGGCATCGTGATGCTGGATGGCGGAAGTCCGGAATATTACTACAATGATGCCGAGGCGCCGGTAAGCGGCTTTATGTATAAGCTGCTCATAAAAACAGGCGTAATTCGAATGCTCTTTCACTCCGACAGCGTGATCGAAAACTCGCGCTCCATTCGCAACGGCTTGAAGTTCGTGCCGGATGAACTGAAGCAGATTGACCTGACAGCCTCAT
>NZ_JBZYAO010000013.1:0-192803 GCF_059820445.1 Paenibacillus sp. sgz302190 | reverse complement strand
TTAGTGCTTAAGGATACCGAGCATTATATTCATCAATATCGCCCTGATCTCGTTGCAGATGAAATATTGGCCTTGGCCAAGCGGTAGACTTTCTGAAAGTCTGGAGAAAAAAAATTTTATTAAGCCTAGGGATCGTGTTTTTGCTTGTGACCTTGTTGCGCCATCTTAGTGAGAATGATGCGTACCCCATAAGGTTGCTTATGGGGTGCGCGAGTTTTTCCTCGAATCCGATTTTAGTCGCGGTTCAGCTCGTTCAGCAAATCGCTCAGCATTTGCTCGGTCACCGATCCTTGGCTGAAAGCGGCGAGCGCCCGCAGCGGCATATATTTCATCATAGCCGCCATCATGTCGGCGTGGTCGTCGCCCGGCTCCGCAGTCAATGCGCTTGTCTCTTGAAAGCGGCTCATCAGGCGCTGGACGGGTTCCGCACTGGACGGATCGCCGAGCAGGTCGCCGATCGTCGTATTGCGGGTGTAGGTCCGCTTGATCGCGACCGTCGATTGAACATGCACGGTATCCTGCAGTACGACGTCCTGTGACGATTGGCCGATCAGAATCGCGAAGTCGCCGGTCTCGGCGTGCCAATCTTTCAGATCGACGTTGTAGTAAGCAAAAGAGCGTTTGTCCAGAACAAACTCGACCGCCTTTTCCTCACCGGGCTGAAGCTCGACTTTCGCAAAGCCTTTCAGCTCTTTAGCGGGGCGAATAACACTGCTTTCGACATCCTTGACGTACAGTTGGACTATTTCCTTGCCCGCGCGCGAGCCTGTATTTTTGACCTTGACCCGGACCGTAACCGTATCCGTATCTTTGATGTTCCGTTTATCCAGCTCGATGCCCGTATATTCGAACGAAGTGTAGCTCAATCCGTATCCGAACGGGAACAGCGGCTGCACTTTTTTCGCGTCATAATACCGGTAGCCTACGTACAAGCCTTCTCTGTACTCCACCCGGTCGCCTTCTCCCGGGAAGAACAGGTAGGAAGGATTGTCGCTCAGCTTGAGAGGGAACGTTTCGGCCAGCTTGCCGCACGGATTCGCTTCGCCGAACAGCAGGTCGGCAACAGCGCCGCCAACCGCTTGCCCGCCCAAGTAACCTTCGAGCACCCCTTTTACTTTGCCGATCCACGGCATCTCGATAGGGGACCCGTTCAGCAGTACGACAACGACATTGCTTTGCACGCCCGCCACAGCTTCAATCAGGCTGATTTGATTGCCCGGAATGCTCAAATGCTCCCGGTCATATCCTTCGGATTCGTAGCGGTCCGGAAGCCCTGCGAAGACGACCGCAACCTGCGCCTCGCTTGCCGCCCGCTTCGCTTCCTCAAGCAGCGCTTCTTCATCGGCATCGCTATCCAGCCGGTAGCCCTGCGCATAGGCGATCGCTGCCGAAGCGCCGGCCAGTTTCCGGATTTCTTCGACCGGATGGTCCAGTTTTGTCGGCGTAATGTGGGAGCTGCCCCCGCCTTGATATCTCGGTTTATCGGCAAATGCGCCGATGACCGCGATTTTGCTCTCTTTCTTGAGCGGGAGAATGCCGTTCTCGTTTTTCAAAAGAACCATGCTTTCGCTTGCCACTTCTCTTGCCAGCAAATGATGCGCTTCCTGATCGTAGGCAGCGTTTTCTTTCTTGTGGTCGACCGCCATGAAAATAATGTTCAGCAGTCTTTCCACCGCTTTGTCCAGCGCTTCCGCGGACAGCTTCCCGCTCTTCACGGCTTCGATCACTTTCTGCTCCCCGACGCCGCTGTTTGCCGGCATTTCCAGCTCCAGACCGGCCGCAAGAGCGTCGTCTCTTTCGTTAACGGCACCCCAATCGGACACGACAAAGCCTTCGTGGCCCCACTCATTTTTCAAAATATCGGTCAGCAAAAATTCGTTTTCGGAAGCGTACGTCCCATTCACCCGATTATATGAACTCATTACCGTCCAAGGCTGAGATTTTCTGACAGCGCCTTCAAAACTCGCCAAATAAATTTCCCGCAGCGTACGCTCGTCCACGACCGCATCCACCGACATGCGGCGGTGCTCCTGGTTGTTGACGGCAAAATGCTTCAGCGACGTGCCGACTCCCTGGCTTTGCACGCCCTGGATATGGCTTGCCGCCATTTCCGAAGATTGGTACGGATCTTCCGAGAAATATTCGAAGTTTCTTCCACACAGCGGGGAACGCTTAATGTTCGCGCCCGGTCCGAGCAGCACCGCTACGTCTTCCGTCTGGCACTCCTCGCCCAGAGCGACGCCGACCTTGCCGATCAGCTCCCGGTCCCAGGAACATGCCAGCCCCGCGGCCGAAGGGAAACAAGTTGCAGGAACGCTGTCAAACAGCCCCAAATGGTCGGCGTCCGCTTTTTGCTTGCGCAGTCCGTGCGGGCCGTCCGTCACCATAATCGACGGAATGCCGAGGCGCTCCACTCCTTTTAAATGCCAAAAATCAAGTCCGGAGCACATGCCTGCCTTTTCTTCGAGTGTCATTTTGGAAACAAGCTCTTGAATATTGCGTTTCATAGTTGTTTACCCCCTAAACGGTATTTTCCATCGGTCGCACCACCATCATAATTCACGGAACCTTCATTTTATGGTATTATTTTAAGATAAATTGTACTTATTTCAGATGGCGGTGATTGTTCGTGGTCCCATTGGAGGTTAAAAAAGAACTTGAATACATAGGCAAACTTATTTTTGAAAGCTTTCAAATACCCGTGTTTTACGTGAATCCGGGCAATGAAATCGACTTCCGGCTGTCTTCTGTTTTTCATACAAGCCCATTATTTTCCAACCACGACGATCTCATTCGCTCATTGACCGGCTCCGAACGGGAACGAAGCTCGCATATGCCTGTCATCCGTTCTACAAATCACGAGGAAAATTTCGTTATGCTTTCCATCGAGCGGGACGGGCAATTTGCAGGCACACTCGTTGTCGGTCCCTCCGTCTATTCCGATTTGTCCGACGAGGCGATCGCAAGCCTTATGTACGACAACCATGTCCCGGTCAAACACCGTCCCCAGTGGTCCCAGTACCTGCGCAGTCTCCCGGTAATCCCCAAAATGCGCCTGCTTCACGCAAGCATGCTCATCCATTACCTTGTTTATAAGGAACCGCTCGAAATCACGAACGTACTCGAGTACAACCATCATTTCGAGCAGCGGTTCGTGCCGGTAAACAACGTGGATCTCAGCCTGTCGACGCGGAGGGAAAATTCCCTTTTCCACATGGACCCGGTTCACGAAAAAACGCTGTTCCAGCATATAAAAAACGGGGATAAAGCCGGGCTTCTCAAAGCGTTAAGCGTAGTCTTGCCGGGAGAGGTCGGCATCTTATCGCGGCGCAGCCGGCTGCGAAGCCAAAAAAACCTCGCCTATTGCGGCATTACCCTGGCTACGCGCGCGGCGATCGAAGGCGGATTATTCCCGGAGACCGCTTATACCTTAAGCGACCTGCACATCCAGCATATCGAGGAGCTGAAAGAAGTCAGACATGTGGAGAACGCCTATGCGGACGCGTTTTTAGACTTTGCCGAGCGTGTCCGCAAGAGCAGGATGCACAATGTGTCGAAGCCGATCGCTTCCTGTCAAAACTACATTTNACGCCTATGCGGACGCGTTTTTAGACTTTGCCGAGCGTGTCCGCAAGAGCAGGATGCACAATGTGTCGAAGCCGATCGCTTCCTGTCAAAACTACATTTTCAACCATCTGTACGAAGAAATCACCCTCAAAACACTTTCGCAATTAACAGGACTAAACGCCAATTATTTGTCCCAGTTGTTCAAAAAAGAAACCGGAATGACGCTAAGCCACTACATCCAGCGGGAAAAAGTGGAGGAATCCAAAAAACTGCTCGTGCTGACCGACTACCCGATTGCCGATATTTGCTCTCGCTTAAACTACTACGACCAGACGTATTTCAACAAAATTTTTAAAAAGCATACCGGCACGACGCCCAAACAGTATCGAAACAACCGGAGCGCGGAAAGCTTGTGGTAGCGCGGCATGGCGGGCACGTACTTCACGCATCTCCCAACGCGCGGTGCGGCGGTCAACCAGCGCAAAGCCGCCCTGCGGCACCGCTGGCATCGCGAATGCGGAAACCGCTGGCTTCAACCGCTCCCGCGTGTGGAGAGGCTGTGCTGACTAACTCGAGGAAGCGTTTCACCGCCACCAAACGCTTCGTGGGCCGAAAAACTGCGCGCTGACTTCCTCCAAGTGGCGCTTCAACCGCCATCAAACGCCTCGCGGGCCGAAATCCACGCGCTGACTACCTCCAAGTAGTGTTCCAACCCCCTGCGCGCGCCAAAAGCCTGCAAAAATACATCTTTTTGCTCCTAGATGCTCCTGGCGCGAAAAATTCCTGCAAATGTGCAGTTTTTAACGCCAAAACTCGGGAATTAGCCCCATCCGAGCAGAAATTCCTGCACAATCGCAGGCTTTTCCCCGAATTCGTCCGTTGCTATCGAAAATAACTGTACTTTTGCAGGTTTTCGCGCTGCCGGGCCGCTTAGCGAACTACTGCTCCGGTTTTAGGGGGACCTATCGCCTTTGGATTACAAGCAATTCAAGCTGCTTATTTCCAAATTTATGTAAACCATAGCCGATTGGGGCAACAATTATAGTTTCCTCACGTGCAATAGAATCCGAAAATTTAGAAATCCCTAGCGACGATTGAGGAATACTTGAGAGAGAACGAAACAACAAAAAGCAACCGCTGACTTTGCCGTCAGCGGTTGTTTTTTGTTGTCAGTGGTTGTTTGTTAGTGAGGCGTTTTGCCCATGCCTCCGACCCCGAAGCGTCCTCCCGCTGCCTTCCGGCAGCTTAATGATCCGTGCCTATGTATGCTTCGTATTCAGCCGCGGTAAGCAAACCTTCGAGTGCGTCTGCGCCCGAGATTTCCACCTCGACCATCCAGCCTTCCCCGAAAGGGCTGCTGTTCACAAGCTCGGGAGAGCCTTCCAGCGCATCGTTCACGGCCGCCACCTTGCCGGTCACCGGCGAAAAAATATCCGATACGGTTTTGACGGACTCGACGCTGCCGATGCTGTCTTCGGCGGTCACGGAAGCTCCCGCTTTCGGCAGCTCCACGAACACGATATCCCCCAGCTGATCCTGGGCAAAATCCGTAATGCCGACGCGAACCAAAGTATCGGACAGCTTTTCCACCCATTCGTGCTCTTTGGTGTAAAACAAATTGGCTTGTACTTGACTCATCGTTTTCCGCCTCGCTTGCCTGCAAATTTTGCTTTTAGCTTAATCCAACGGAAACCACAAAGTCAAGGCGGGCGGTCAAAACTTCTTTCCGGCAAAAAGGTTTGTGCACCGCGCTGAAATTTTTGGAAAAATTCCAATTGACAATCCGCAGCATGCTGGGCTCATAATAACGGTATACCCAATCGAATAAGCAGCGGATGAGGATGCAGGGAGAGACCGCCGAAGCGCATGAAACATGAAGCGCGGCGCGGCGCCGAAGGAGTAAACCTGAACGGGTGAATCTCTCAGGCAAAAGGACCTGTATCGGACGCATCTCTGGAGAGCTCCGGCGCACAGCGAACGCGCATGCCGGACACCCAAGGGGAAACTTGCCAAGCAGGCGGACGGCCCAAGCCCAAGGCAAGGTAACTCTCAGGTACAAAGGACAGAGCAAAAAGTATGTGTGTTTGCCATGCGTACTTTTTGCTCTTTTTTGCTTTTTGGGCAAAATAACCGCAGTACGAAAATTGCGGATGAAAGGCGAGGGATACGACGATGTTAAAGCGAACACCGCTCTTTCCGGTATACGCGGAGCATGGAGCGCGGGTTATCGATTTCGGGGGCTGGGAGCTGCCCGTGCAGTTTGCAGGCATTCAAAAAGAACACGATGCCGTCCGGCGGCAAGCCGGCCTGTTTGACGTGTCGCACATGGGAGAAGTGCTGGTCAGCGGAGCGGATTCCCTTGCTTTTTTGCAAAAGCTGACGACCAACGACGTGTCCAGGCTCGAAGCCGGGCAGTGCCAGTACTCGCTGATGTGTTATCCAGACGGCGGCGTCGTGGACGATCTGCTCGTTTACAAGCTGGGCCATGAAAGCTACATGCTGGTCATCAACGCGTCCAACATCGACAAAGATATCGGCTGGATGAAGCAAAACGCCCCGGACAGCGTCATGCTGGACGACATCTCGGACAAAACGGCCCTGCTCGCTTTGCAGGGGCCGCAGGCGGAACCGATTCTCGCGCAGCTGACGGACGCGCCGGTCGGGACGTTGAAATCGTTCCGCTTTTTGCAGGGCGTGAACATCGGCGGCGTCCAAGCGCTCGTCTCGCGAACCGGGTATACCGGTGAAGACGGCTTCGAGCTTTACGTCGGCGCAGCCGATGCCGTGGAGCTGTGGGGCAAGCTGCTGGAAGCCGGCAAAGACTCCGGCCTGATTCCGGCCGGATTAGGTGCCAGGGATACGCTGCGTTTTGAAGCGCGGCTTCCCTTGTACGGGCAGGAGCTTTCCAAAGACATTTCCCCGCTTGAAGCCGGACTTGGCCCGTTCGTCAAGCTGGATAAAGGGGAGTTCATCGGACGCGAAGCGCTCGCCGCGCAAAAGGCAGCCGGCACTCCCCGCAAACTAGTCGGCATCGAGATGATCGAACGGGGCATCCCCCGCTCGCATTATGCCGTTTTCGCCGGCGGCAAACAAATCGGAGAAGTAACGACAGGCACGCAATCTCCGACTTTCAAAACGAACGTCGGCCTGGCGCTGATCGAAGCCGCCTACAGCGCACCGGGCACCGAAGTGGCCGTTGAAATCAGAGGCGCCCGGGTGAAGGCGAAAGTCGTCCCAACGCCGTTTTATAAAAGAAAACCGTAGACCCAGGGCGGAATTCCGATCCCTGATCGAGAGAGGAGCTGCAAGCTGTTATGAAGCATCGTTACTTACCGGTTACCGAGCAGGATCAAAAGGAAATGCTGGAGACGATCGGCATCTCGTCCATCGACGAGCTGTTTCAAGATATTCCGCAGCAGGTTCGCTACAAAGGAGAGCTGAACGTCTCCGCCGCGCTCGACGAGCAAAGCCTGCTGCGCTACATGCGCTCCCTGGCGGGCCGCAACGCGGACTTCGACCGCTACGCCAGCTTCCTTGGCGCAGGCATCTACGATCACCATCTTCCGGTGGTGATCAATCACGTTATTTCGCGCTCGGAGTTCTACACGGCGTACACGCCTTATCAGCCGGAAATCAGCCAGGGCGAGCTGCAGGCGATTTTCGAGTTTCAGTCGTACATCTGCGAGCTGACCGGCATGGCCGTAGCGAACGCTTCGATGTACGACGGCGCGACGGCGCTGGCCGAAGCCGGCGCCCTGGCGAGCGGCGCGACGAAGCGCAGCCGTCTGCTCATCTCGCGCGCGGTGCACCCGGAGGCGCGCGCGATTGTTGCCGCCTCCGCCCGCGGGCTGAGCCTGGAAGTGGTCGAGATCGGCTGCACGCCCAAAGGCGTGACCGATCTGGACGACCTCACTTCCAGGCTGGGCGGCGACACCGCCGCGGTCATCCTCCAATCGCCGAATTTTTTCGGCTGTTTGGAGGATATCGCGGCAGTGGAGCCGCTCGCGCACGGCGCGGGCGCACTGCTCGTCGTGAGCGCGAATCCGCTCACGCTCGGGCTGCTTGAGGCGCCGGGCAAGCTCGGCGCCGACATCGTCGTCGGCGACTGCCAGCCGCTGGGCATCGCCGCTTCGCTCGGCGGGCCGACATGCGGCTACTTCGCCGTCGCCGAAAGCTGGATGCGCCGCATGCCCGGGCGCATCGTCGGGCAAACCGTAGACCGCGCCGGCAAGCGCGGGTTCGTGCTGACGCTGCAGGCGCGGGAGCAGCACATCCGGCGCGAAAAAGCGACGTCGAACATCTGCTCCAACCAGGCGCTGCTCGCGCTTTGCGCATCCGTGTACTTGTCCGCGATGGGCAAGCAGGGCATCCGGGATGTCGGCAAGCTGAACGTCCAAAAAGCCCACTACGCGGCGAACCGCCTCACCGCGTCAGGCAAGCTAAAGCTGCCCTTCGGCGGCAGCTTTTTCAACGAATTCGCCGTCAAACTGCCTGACGGCGCGAACGTGCAGGAGCTGAACGCCAAGCTCCTGCAGCATCAGATCATCGGCGGCTACGATCTCGGCCGCGACTACCCCGAGCTTGCCGGCCATATGCTGATCGCCGTCACGGAGCAAAGAACGCGCGAAGATATCGACAACTTCGCCGCAGTATTGGAGGAGCTTGCATGAACGATCTGAAATCGCTGATCTTTGAAATGAGCCACCCGGGCCGCGTCGCCTACGCCTTGCCGGAATGCGACGTGCCGGAAGCCGACCTCGACACCCTGCTTCCGCGGCAATTTCAGCGCCGGAGCCCCGCAGAGCTTCCGGAAGTATACGAAGTGGACGTCATCCGCCACTATACCGCACTGTCGCGCCGAAATTTCGGCATCGACAACGGCTTTTATCCGCTCGGTTCCTGCACGATGAAATATAACCCGAAAATCAACGAAGACGTCGCCCGCTTTCCCGGCTTCGCCAAAATCCATCCTTACCAGCCGGAGGAATCGCTGCAAGGCGCAATGGAGCTGCTCTACAACTTGCAGCGCGATCTCGAAGCGGTCACGGGCATGGACCGGGTGACGCTGCAGCCCGCCGCCGGAGCTCACGGCGAATGGACCGGCCTCATGATGATCCGCGCTTATCATGAATCCCGCGGCGAGCGCCGGACGAAAGTCATTTGCCCGGACTCCGCGCACGGCACGAATCCCGCCAGCGCTACCGTAGCGGGTTTCGAAACGGTGACGATCAAATCGAACGAACGCGGCCTGGTGAACCTCGACGAGCTGCGCCGTGCAGTCGGTCCGGACACCGCCGCATTGATGCTGACCAACCCGAACACGCTCGGCCTGTTCGAGGAGCAGATCGTCGAAATCGCCGAAATCGTTCATGCCGCAGGAGGGCTGCTGTACTATGACGGCGCAAACGCCAACGCGATTATGGGCATTACGCGTCCCGGCGATATGGGCTTCGACGTCGTGCACCTCAACCTGCACAAAACGATGAGCACCCCGCACGGCGGCGGCGGCCCCGGCGCAGGTCCGGTCGGCGTCAAGGAAAAGCTGATCCCCTTCCTCCCGACGCCGCTCGTCGCGAAGAGCGAAGACGGCAGCTTTTATTTCGACCATCATTACCCGCAATCCATCGGCCGCGTAAAAGGCTACTACGGCAACTTCGGCATCCTCGTCCGCGCCTATACCTACATCCGTACGCTCGGTCCCGAGGGCTTGCGCAAAGTGTCCGAATACGCCGTGCTGAACGCCAACTATATGCTGGCCAGACTTGCTCCGCACTTCGATGTGCCGCACCCGCGCTTTTGCAAGCATGAGTTCGTCCTGTCCGGCAATCGCCAAAAAAAGTTCGGCGTCCGCACGCTCGATATGGCCAAACGGCTGCTTGATTTTGGCTACCATCCGCCGACCATCTATTTTCCGCTTAATGTCGAGGAATGCATTATGATCGAGCCGACGGAGACGGAAAGCAAAGAAACGCTCGATCAATTCATCGACGCGATGATCACGATCGCCAAGGAAGCGGAGGAAAATCCGGAACTTGTCAAAAACGCGCCGTACACGACGATCGTCAGCCGCCTGGACGAAGCGCTTGCCGCGCGCAAGCCGGTGCTGAACTGCAGCTGCGGATAGGCCTGGGCGCTTGATTTAACCCTAATGCATACTCTCCAGGCGAGTTGCGAGGCTGCACGGCAGGAACATCAGGCGGATCGGCTTGGCAGGGCCTGGAAAAAATACTGCGAAATCAGGCTGCCCAGAACCCCCGTGACGGAGCCGGTCTAGCTTAGTGGCGCTAAGAAAGCCTGCAAAAGTACAGCATTTTTGCCTGTTGATATGCCAGCAGCGAAACATTCCTGCAATTGTACAGGTTTTTCGCCGGGAATATGAATTCAGGTTCCATTGCGGCGAAAATTCCTGCACAATCGGGCACAATCGCAGGTTTTATGCCAAAATGTTCCATTGCCATAAGAAAAACCTGCACTTTCGCATCTTTTCTCCCTTTTAAGCGAGTCCGCAGCTCATGCCGGGTGTGGCGCACGCAGCAAAAGATTTAGCATTCTGCGCAAAGAAAACCTGCAAAAAAACGGTTCTTCGCATCATTGGCGAAAGAACCGTTTTTTTTCGTTTGCCTCGAACCGCTAGATGCTGTAAAAGTGTGCAGCCGTACCTCCCAATATGGCATCCTGCTCCGCCTTGGAGTATCGTTTCAGCGTTTGCAGCGTTTCCTCCCATACCTTTTTGTAACCACCCGCCAGATTGGCGATCGGCCAATCGCTTCCAAACATCAACCTGCTTGCGCCAAAAGTTGCAACCGCAGCATCCACATAAGGCCGAATGTCGGCAGAGCTCCAGTTCCCCCAGTCGCAAGCCGTGTTCAGGCCCGATATTTTGGCGTACACTCGCGGGTATTGCGCTGCGTGCCGGAGCTGGGAAGCCCATGGCTCCATGGCCCCGGAGAGAATGGGCGGCTTCGCCAAATGATCGATCGCGATGCGTAAGTCCGGGACTTTCTCCGCCAGTGAAGACACATGCTTCAAGTGATTCGGAAATACGGCAACCACATCGAAGGTCAGATCAAAAGATGACAGTACTTTCAACCCTTCAATCACCCGATCCCGAATCACCCAATCCGGGTCCGTTTCGTTGTGAATCAAATGGCGGACTCCTTTGAATAAAGGGTTTTTCTTGTATGCTTCCAGCCTCCTGCCCGCTTCATCCGGCTGATCAAGCGGAACCCAGCCAACGATACCGGCGATCCAGTCCGCTGCACCCGCTTGTTCCAGCATGTATGCGGTATCCCACTCATAATCTCCCGACTGTACAAGTATAGTCTTGTCGATGCCCGCCTCGTCTAGCAGAGGCTTCAATTCCGGCGGCTCGAAGTTGCGGTACAACAGCCCGTCATCCTCCGAAAGCCAGCTGTACCGATTCTCGATCGTCCAAAAGTGTTGATGAGCGTCAATTCGCATGTTGTCGTTCCCTTCTGCCCTTAACAGCGCAGCAAAATCTTCATTGCACAGCCTCCGCTATTCATAAGCGCAAGCCCTGATTCCAGCATTTCCAGCGGCAGTACTTCAGTGATCAAGGACTGGATCGGCAAGACGCCCTGAGCAGCCAGACCAATTGCTTGCTCGAAATCTTCCTTCTCATAAACCCTCGCTCCGTTCAGCTTCAGTTCTCTCCAGAAGAAACGGTGCAGATCGACCTGCGGCGGTTTGCTGAAAATACCAACGACTACAATGCGGCCTCTCGTACGCGGAAGCTTCGTCATCGCCGCGGCGCCGGCCTGAGAGGAGGTCACTTCAAAGACAACATCGCAGCCCGCCCCTCCCGTTCGCTCCGTCACATACTCGGCGATGTCCCGTTCCAGCGGATTGATCGTCTCAAATCCGAGCTTAGCCAGCAGTTCCAACCGGAACGGATTAATTTCAGAGACGAGCACGTTCGCTCCTGCTTCCCGCGCTACCATCGCAATCAAGGCGCCGATAGGCCCGCCTCCAATCACAACGGCGTATTCGCCCTGCTTGACCTCGCCGATACGCACATCATGACAAGCCACTGCAAGCGGCTCGATCAGCGCGGCATGCTCCAAGGGCAGCTCGGAGGGCAGCGGCAGCACGGTAAAGGACGGCACGGTCCAGTACGTCTGGAACGCTCCCGGAGTCTCGATGCCCAAAAAATTCAGCTTGTGGCAAATATGGCTGTGACCCGCCAAACAAGCGGGGCATTCGCCGCACGGATGCAGCGGCATCACCGTCACCCTGTCTCCGACAGCTACATGCTCGACGCCTTCACCGACCTTTTCCACCACTCCGGACATTTCATGCCCCATAATTTGCGGAAAGGCGACGCGCTGATCCATATGTCCAAGATAAATGTGCAGGTCCGTTCCGCAAATGCCCGCGTAGGACACACGAATCTGCACTTCTCCGGCTTTCGGCGGCACTGCTTCTGATTCACCGACGCTCAGTGAACGGTTCCCTTCATAATAGACAGCCTTCATCGCGATACTCCTCTTTTCTCGTTCATCGTATCAAAGCAGTCAAAGTCTGTTACGCTTCAAAGGTTTCCCTAAACCAATCCGCCATCCATTGGCATACTTCCCATAAATCGGTCACCGGCTGTCCGCTAAACGGCAGTGTGTGCATGTAACCCGGAGGGCCGAATTCCGGCGTGCAGGTCAAAGACTTGCTCCCGCGAAGCCGATGACAGCGGTGCACCTGCTCCCAGAAGCTGCGGTGAATTTGCAGCTCCTTGGCATATTCGGGCGCGCCGGGATGAGGAACCTGCGGCCCTTGCGGATAACCTACGCGCCCATGCAGATGGATCGTCCGCTCGGCGGCAAGCCGCAGCGCCTCCTGCTGGTCCTCCAGCCAGGATTCGCAAACGCACAGCCAATGGCTGATGTCGGCCGTAATTCTCAGCTCCGGATAGGCCTCTAGAAGCTTGGCTGTATGCCATGGCGTGAACATGGCGCGGCCGCGATGCGTCTCATGCGCAATGGCAATCCCTGCCCCTTGCTCTACCGCCAGGGCACTTTCAAAAAAACGGCGCTGCTGTTCCCATGGCATAGAATCTTTAGCCGATTGCGCATTGATAAGAATCGGGCCGTATTGAGCGGCCCGCCCTACTTCCTCGCGAAACGAATCGCTATGCGGTTCCGAAGAAAAAATTTGTGCGATAAAATCGAACTTGTATTCGGCCAGCAGTTGCTGAAACCGCGCAGGGTTACTTATCATAAATAACGGGGATTCCACTCCCGTATATCCCCCTGCCGCGATTTTCTCGAACATTTGCTCCACACTTCCCGTCATTCCCCACAATGATTTATACAGTTTCAGTTCCACTGTATACCCCCAGACTTTCGGCACGCATCCTCACTTGAACACGATCTGTTTTAAGGACAACCCGGTTTGCGTAAAATATTCCTTAACGGGGCCCACCGTAATATCGCGAATCGTCTCCAAATCCTCATCGAACATCTCCGGTGTCCATTTCCGGCCGAAAGCCGCATGATTGACTTCGTCAGCCCAATCGTAATCCTGGAACTGCGCCATCAACGGGTGCTTCGCCGTATTTTTGCAGAATTCAAATTCCGCCACTTTGCCCGGACGCTTCATTTGCGCATCCTCAATTCCGATGGATAGCCATGCATAGCGCATTTCCACCATCTTCGGCACGATCAAATCGTAATCGCCGGCAAATTGCGGACGGCTCCGCCAATCGTGATTTTCCGCTTCCAGAGCGGCTTGACCGAACATGCAATGTCTCGCTTCATCCCACAGATGGCGCGCTAAATCGCGGTAAAATTCCCACGGCATATTTTTTTGCAAATAAATGACGCTTGCAATCAATTCGCAGGCAACCATCTCTTCTTGCCGCACCCGCATCATATCCACCAGCAGTTGTTCGTCCGGGTTCTCAAAAGCGATACCCATGCTTGCGCGTTGGTTCACAGTCGGTCCCATGGTCGAATCGCGAACAATGTTCGTTACCATCGTATAAGGCTTGCCGGATCTATGTTTGTCCGGGTATGCTTTGGATTTCTCGCCTTCCGCGTCAAAGCCTCCTCCAAGCTGCTCCAGTTGCTTGAGGAAATCGACAAAACCCTGCGCGTCCCGACCCGCTGTCTCCTTGTTCTGCAGATGCTCCAGAATGTCTGCTCCCCATACGACCTGTTCCTCCAGGTCCGCAATGATCTGTCTGAACATGCGAATCGTCGGTTGATCGACGATCTGCTGAGTTTCCTTCACATGCTTCCGATACATGTCCAGCAACTTCGGCTTCACAAAACCGTACAGCACCGTCGCCAGCTCCAAATCCGACTTCGCATGGATCAGCTCTTCGAAAAAAAGCTGCACAAACGGGTCGGGCGCTTTGCCCAACAAAGCGGCCGACGTTCTCATATCGACGATCCGCTCGCGGAGCGCCGTCGCCGCTTCCGCGTCCTCGTAAAGATGGCGGCTGATCCCTTGCTTCAGCTCCCAGTCCTGCAAAGAGGGCAGCTGCGCGCATTGTGCGAACATCAGTTCCTGATGGATATAGGCATATCTAAGCAGCTTCTTCGCGTTTTCCGCAACCCCGTATTTCCCGAGTTCGTAAGGGTTTTGAATGCCTGTAAATTTGATTGCAGATTTCATATCGGTGCCTCCCGCTCTTGGCTTATACTTTGGCGTAAGCTTTCTTCTCAATTTCTTCCCAGTCAAATTTGTAGCCGATTCCCGGTTCCTTCGGCGCAGTAATGAAACCGTCCGGCTCTACTTCATAACCGAAACCAATCGGTCCGGTCCCCCAAACCAGCACCTCAAAAAACGTATTGTTCGCTATTCCGCAGGCAAGCTGAACGTTCGCCTGGTCCCCGCCGTGAATCTCCGCTTTCATATTGAAACTATCCGCCAGATGCGCGATTCTCAGCGAACCCGTAATGCCGCCTTTCAGCACGGTTCCTGTGCGAATTCGGTCGCAAGCGCCGTGAACGATGAAATCTGCCGCATTGTAATGGCAGCCGTCCGAAGTCTCAGCCGCCAGCACGGGAATCGTCAGTTCGTCGCATAGCTTTTTATAATTCCAGATGCTGAACTCGCGCATCGGTTCCTCATACCAATAATAATCCGCCTGCTCCAGCGCCTTACCTAGATAAACGGACTCTTGCAAATCGAAGCCGGCCGAGCCGTCATACATCAGGATGATATCGTCGCCAACATGCTTTCGCAGCGCTTGGCAAAGCTTCGCATCCGCTCTGGCGTCCCCCCAGGCATGAAGCTTAATCGCCTTGTAGCCCTGCTCCAAACAATGATCCGCAACTCGCAGAAATTCGTCTGTAGTTGCATAGGTAACCGTGGAGGCGTAGGCCTGAACGCGATCCCGGGAGCCGCCCAGCAGCTGATACAGCGGCATGCCGGCTTTCTTCGCCGTAATGTCCCATAGAGCGACATCGGCCAAGCCCATGTAATAAATCTGAAACTCCTCGGCACGATCCAGCTCCCAAATCTCGTGCCAGAGCTGCTCCTTCAGCAGCGGATCACGCCCGATTAACAAATCCTTCAACCTGCGCTGCGCGTAGTCTACGGTCATTAGTCCGCGCTGCGCTACCGCAACGCCTTCGATTCCTTCATCGGTTATAATCCGGAGAATGCCGGTCTCGTTCAAATGAGACCCTTGAGGCAATCCCTTTCGCCAACGGAAAGGGATATCTATGTTGTTTTTGATCGCATACGCTCTTACATCTGTAATTTTCATATGGTTTGCTTCTCCCTTTTACCCGATATGAAAACCGCCATCGATCGGGATGACCGCGCCGTTAATCCAGGACGACTGCCCGCTGCACAAGTACAATACGGCATCTGCAATTTGCTGCGGCGTCCCCATGAACGGTCGCGTTTTCTCCTGCTCAGCCAGTCTTTCCGCTTCCTCGGGATTTTCTGTAAACTGACGAAACCATGAATTGATCAGTGGCGTTGCCACACCCCCCGGCATCAGGACGTTACAACGGACTCCCGCTTCCCGGAGATCCAGAGCCAAGCCTTGGGTCATATGATTCAAGGCGGCTTTGATCGTATCGTAAATCAAATTGTTCGGCTTGTTGCGGATACCGTTCACGGAACTTACATTAACCACCGCCCCCTTGTTCTCTTTAAGCCATGGAAGCGCAGCCTGAATCAGGAAGAACGGTGCCTTCAAATTAACGGCAAGCAAATCGTTCCAGTCTTCGTTCCTTATTTCTTCCATCGTTTTGTTGCACACAAGCGCCGCGTTATTAATAACAAAGTCGATGCGTCCCCATTCACGGACAATGCGGCTGACCATTTGCGCGGGAGCTTGCGGATCAAGCAAATCCGCTTGCAAAAACATCGCTTCCCCGCCATGCTTGCATATATCGGCAACCATCCGCTCCCCGCGTTCGGCATCCCTTCCGTGTACAACGACCTTCACACCCTGCAGCGCCAACGTCTCGGCCACCGCTTTGCCGATACCGCTCGTAGATCCGGTAATTACAGCTATTTTTCCAGATAAATGGATGTTCATTGCTTTCGCCTCACTTGCGGGGACTCCCCCATTTGTCAAACTGCTCCTGGAGACTAAAGATGACAGGGGCGGCCTGCCAGCTTTCGGCAAAGCAGGCACCTGTTACAAAATCCCAATCACTTTCCGCATGCTCATCGATCTGCCGCTCCGCAATTATCAGTGACTCGTCGATTTCCCATACCATCACCAAGGTCAAACCGCAGCGGGTTATATCCAGACGGGTATAACCTTTATCCGCGAGCTGCCTGCGAATCGCATCCGGAATCCGCAGGTGCAGCCGCTCATACTCGCTTATTTGTTCTTCTTTTAAAGAAGCAACCCAGACTCCGTTCTTCATCGTTCGACTCTCTTTCGTACCCCTTTTATTGCCCCCAAGCCGAATCTTTCGCCGCTTTGGCTTGTGCGCTTCTTCTTTTATCAATATTTTTCAATATTTCGTTGGGCGTCATTTTTCCCGTCAGCATCGCACTCATATCTTTGCCCATATCCATCCACTGCGGATTCACATATTTGACAGCCGTCTGGAAAACGGTTCCTTGCTTTTTGCCGTATGTGTCAAAGAACTCTTTCTCTTCAGGTGTAAATCTATCCTTAATGCCCGAAAAGTTTATGGCCAGGAAGCGAGGCTCATTGTCCAGGAAAAATTGCAAGTTTTCCTGCTTCGTCAAATATTGGAAGTATTGCTTGGCGGCATCGATATGCTTCGAGCCTGAATAAATAAATTTGCTTGGCGCCGCAGGAGCAACGTTCATGATTTGATTGTCGACAAGCGGGATCGGAAAGAAACCGAAGGTGCTCGCTTTTACATCCGGAAATGCTTTTTCAATCGTAGAAGCTAATCCGAGATTGTGAACGGTCATAGCGAACTTTCCGCCGGCCATATTTTTCTCCGTATCTGTAAACGTATTGGACAAATAGCTTTCGCCCATATAGCCCGATTGGGCCAGTTCGTTAAACTGGGTCAGCGCCTTTTCCATGATCGCTACATTGGCGAATTGCTCTTTGTTGCTGTTTAATTTTTCCGTTAACCCCGGGTTGGCTTCCTCGTACTTCGGTCCGATTTCCGGGAACCAGAGCACGTGATGCCAGCCGTCAGCGACCGGTTCATAAATCGGCGTTATGCCGGAATCCTTAATTTTTTGGCAGACCGCTTTGAATTCATCATAGGTTTTGGGAACGTTCAGCCCCAGCTTTTCAAAGATTTTCTTGTTGTACACCACATAAAAATCATAGCTCGGGTCCCAAATCGTCAGCGCATACACCTTGCTTTTCCAAGTAGCCTGCTGCAGGAATAACTTGTCTTCCCGGTTCACCCATTCTTCGCCGCTTAAGTCCACCGCATTTTTCTCGACATCATAACTCGGGCCCAAGTCGAATTGGCCGTCCTGCCCGCCGAAAATATCCGGGGCTTCCTTGGCATTCAGTTTCGTTTTCAAAAGGTTTTGATACTGATCCGCGGGCACGATCTGGTAATCAATATGGATGCCTGTTTCCGTCTCGAACTTTTTGGCCAGCTGCATTTCGGAATCCTTGATCCAGTCTTGGCTCGCCATATAGGTTAGCGTGATTTTTTCTTTGGACTTGTTGTCCGTCTTGGTGGAAGACGAGCCGCTTGAAGCTGTGCCTGAAGCAGCGGGCGTTTCCGTTGTGCCGCTTGTTGATCCGCAGCCGGCCACAAGGCCTGCCAGCACACTGATTGATGCCAAAATCGCGAGCGTTTTTTTCATGCCGAATTTCCCCTTTTTTTGATAGTCTTTGTGAAATTGATGGCAAAATTCATTGATTTGTTTGCGCTTTCATTGTAACTTGTGTCATTTATTTTAAAAATGCACAAATCCGTTTTGTTGTTTATCCTTTTTTTACTCGGCAACAAATTTGTTTGTTAACGTTCCCAGCTTTTCAATTTCTACGCTGACAATATCCCCATCCTGGAGATAGACCTGCTTCTCCGGCGGATAACCGAGCACGACGCCTTCCGGCGTCCCCGTCAAAATAAGATCGCCCGGCTCGAGCGTCATATGCTGTGAAATATAGCTCACAATTTCATCGCAGCGGAAAATCATATCCGATGTGTTCGATCGCTGCCTTACTTCCCCATTCACCAGACATTTGATTTCCAGCTGATTCGGATCTCCGATTTCATCCGCCGTAACGAGATACGGTCCTGCCGGAGCAAATTTATCGCATGACTTCCCAAGCAGCCACTGCGGTGTTCTCATCTGCAAGTCTCTTGCCGACACATCGTTTACATTGCAGTAGCCAAAGACGTAGTCCAGTGCTTCCTCCTTGTTCACATATTTGGCTCTTTTGCCAATAACGATGCCAAGTTCAGCCTCATAATCAACCTTTACGGATGTACGGGGCAGGGGAACGTCCTCCCCGCAAGCGGCCAGCGCATTGCTGAATTTGTTAAAAAGTATCGGATACTCTGGAATAGGCGCATTCGTCTCCTCCGCATGCTTGCGGTAGTTCAGCCCTACGCAAATGATTTTACCCGGCTCCGGCAAACAGGTTCCCCACTCAAGTGCCGCTTCTTGATACAGGCAGGAAGCGTCCGACGCTGCCGCAGCGGGATTCAACTGTTCGACATAACTCCGCAAAGCAGCTATTGCCTGAACTCCCCCACCTATCAATTGCTTCATCGTTTGAGGCACTGCGCAATCCGCTTCAGCGGGAAATCGTCTTAAAGCTGCGCAAACGTCCACAACCCCCTGTTCGATTTTTACCCCTAATTGGTACTCTCCATTTTCTAGAAATGCAGCCAATCTCATTTCACTGACCTCCTGGTTTTTTGTTTACGCATTTTTACCGAATACGACGCCACCGTCAATATAAAGCGGAGAACCCATCATAAATTTGGATTCGTCTGAAGCCAGGAACAGCGCGGCTTGGGCCACATCCTCAGGCCGTCCCAATTCACCGCTGAGCTGCCGCTTTTTAATGTTTTGTATGGATACTTCCGGGTTGTCGTAAGCTGTTTTCAAGTAATTTTCCACAAACGGAGTCATAATAGTTCCCGGTAACAGCGCATTTACTCTGATTTGATATGCTGCATAATCCACTTGCATCGATTTCGTCAAAGCCAAAACAGCCCCTTTGGTTGCCGCATAGGAGGCTCTGCGGGCGAGACCGATTTCTGCGACGCACGAGGACATGTTGATAATGCTCCCGGCACGGCGCTCCATCATATAGGGAAGCACATATTTGCACGGCAAGTACACGCCCAGAATGTTGACATTCATCACCCGCTCCCAAGCATCGGGCTCCACTTCATGGAGCGCTCCCACACCGCTGATTCCCGCATTATTAAACAAGACATCAATCCGGCCAAATGCCGTCACAGCCTGTTCCGCCATCGCTCTCACGGAGCCCGGGCTTGTAACATCCGCCTGAATAAAAACAGCCTCGCTCCCGAGCGCCCTAAGTTCCCGGACAGTCTCCTCGCCTTTTACTGCGTCAATATCGTTAACAATTAATGTCGCGCCTTCTTGCGCGAAAAGAAGCGCCGAACTTTTCCCGATCCCGGAACCGGCCCCTGTGATCAATACAATTTTGTTGGATAGACGCATAACAACCCTCCTCAAAACGGATAATAGACTAGCCTTTTACGGAACCGGCCGTCATTCCTGCAATAATATAACGCTGTCCGATCAAGTAGACGATAATAACAGGCAGACTTGTCATCACGATATCCGCACACACCAAGTTCCACTCCATCTGGTATTGCCCAAAAAAATTGTATACCGACAGCGTCATCGGCCATTGTACGGCTGTATTTAAAAAATAAAGCGGAAGCAAAAATTCGTTCCAGGAATTGAGAAACGCCAAGATAAATGCAGTCACCACCGCAGGCTTAAGCAGAGGGAAAATGATGGAATAGAACAGTCTTGCAGGACTGCAGCCATCGATGATGCCCGATTCATCCAACTCCTTGGGGACACTTCCGACAAAGCCATACAAGATAAATACGGTGAATGGAATCTGCACGACCGCATAGAGGATAATGATACCGATTTGCGTGTTGATTAAGTGAGTCATCTGCATCACTTTGGTTAGTGTAAAATAATTCAAGGGCATGGCGATCCCCAAAATGACGAACAAATAGCAAAAGCGATTCAATCCGGTTTTGTTCCTGGCGTACACATACGCGGCCATCGCGGACAAAACAATGCACAGAACGGTTGAAACTCCGGAATAGAGCAAACTGTTCCAAAGCGATTGTCCCAGCTTGCCCTTCTCGAACACTACCAAAAAGTTTTCGAAGTGCAGGCTGTTCGGCAGTTCCAAGCCCATCGAGCTTGCCTGTACCTTGTCTTTGAGCGAATTGACGAGAATGACGACTAGCGGTGCCATCGTAACCAGGCTTAATATCCAAGCTGCCGCATTTTTCAAAACATTTTGCAACCAGCTGACCTTCATTTTGCCGCTTCCTCCTCTCTGTTCATCAGCTTAATGGCGAAGTATCCGATGACAACCATTACCAAAAAGATCAAGGTCGATAAGGCGGTGCCCACCGCATAACGCCCCATCGAGAATTCTTTGAATACCCCTGTGAACAGCACCTCCGTTGCATATCCCGGGCCGCCATTGGTGAGCACGTAAACGGTATCGAAAACTTTCATTCCATAGAGCAGATTCAATATGGTAGTGATCGTAATCGCAGGCATTAGAAGCGGGATCGTAATATGTCTGAGCTTATGCCAATAGCTTGCGCCATCGATGGAAGCCGCTTCATAATACATGCTTGGAATCGTTTGCAAACCCGCCAGCAAAATGACCATGATATACCCGGAACCTTTCCAGACATCCACTCCGATAATGGACTTAAATGCCAGATGTATATCCGTCAGCCAGTGCTTTGCCAGAAAGCCAAACCCTGTTGACCGCAAAAGTTCATTCAGCAGGCCATTGTCCGGATGAAGCACCGATTTGAAAATAAGCCCTACAATCAACATGGGCACAACAGCCGGCATAAACATAACGACTCGATGGAAATTTTTCATACGGATCCCGTGATTCAGCATCAAAGCAAGCGCAAGACCGATTGCCGTTTTCAGCAAAATGGTCGATACCGTAAAGATCAGCGTATTTTTTACGTAGAACAAGTAATTTTCATCCGCAGAAAAAATGGTTTTGAAGTTTTCCAGCCCCGCATAGTTAATATCGGAAGTATAGCTGTTCCAATCCGTAAACGAATACATGATTCCCATGAAACCGGGCAATACGAAAAGCAGCACATACAGCAGAAACGCTCCCAACGTGAAATAGAAAGGGTACATATGTTTATTCATAGCTGACAGCTCCACTCGTTTTATTTCTCTAGCCTTCATTGTCCTCATCGATGATTACGCTTTCATTATAGTTTTATATGTTTCCCTAAACCATGCACAAATCAAGCTATTCGTTTGCACATATTTTACCTGCCTAAATATTTTGACAATAGTCGACACAAACCGCAAAATAAGATGGGAGGTGCGATTATGAATTTCAGGCAGAAATCCATCCGATCCATTCTGTTTCTGACCTACTCGATGATCATCGTTATCGTATTGACCATTTCGTTCATTGCCTTTTACTCCTGGTCCTCCTACTGGCTCAAGAATAAAGCCAAAGATTCAATTGCCAGCACGTCCGCCACGGTGAACGAAAAGCTGAATGCGGAAATACAGAAGATGGATACGGTTTCTCTCAATATTTTGTATTCCAATCTGGTCAAGGAACGGTTCCTCCAGTTCACCCAAGATTCTAAAGAGTTGGGAAAGCCGTCTTACAATGCCGGTGACGCTATTACTAATTCAAAGGATTTGGCCGAAATACTCGTCGCAGCCAACGGCCCTGCTTTTCCGGCGCAGCAAATTTATTTGTACGATTTCGACGGCAATATGTTCGGTTCCGGCTACGATAACCGCAAATCCGTTATTCGTCTGGCAGATAAACCGTGGTATCAGGAAGTGCTGAAAAATGAAAAAGGAAAAGTGATCACCATTCCGGAAAAAGATGAAGAATTAGCTCAATTTCTTTCTTCCCAGGATGACGCCAGCTCCATTTCGTTATTAAGGGTTTTCTTCGACAAGTACAATACGCCGGAAGGAATAGCCGAGGTCAAACAATCCGTAAGCAATGCGTTTAAATCGGTAAGCAATCAGATCGCACAAACGGACGGGAGCGAGAAATTGATCGTTTACGACGATCAGGGAAATTTAATTTATCCGATTCACGCGAACAGTCAGAATTTAAACGAGTATATTCGTCATTTTCTGAGCCATTCAGATATATCCGACGGCTACATCATGAATCCGCAAACAAAAAACCGGGAATTGTACACGCTGAATCATTCCGACTACACGGGTTGGAATACAGCCGTCATCATTTCCGAAAAAAAACTTTTAGCACCTTTGACAGCGTTTACAAGAGCTTTTTTGCTGCTGAGCTTAATTATTCTGACATTGGCCATTTTCCTGTCTTATCTGGCGGCCAGGAGAATCACGAAGCCGATTGCTTCCATGCATGCAGCCATCAAGTCTACCAATCTCGAAACGATATCTTCCAACTCCCAATTGCAGCTGAACAGCGGGTTTAACGAACTGGATCGTTTGAAGCTTGCGTTTATTAAAATGAGCGAGCGGCTGAAACTATCTATGGACCAGGTACTGTTATCTCAATCTCAAGAGCTGCAGGCCCGAATGCTGGCGCTGCAATCCCAGATGAACCCGCACTTTCTCTATAATACGCTGACTACCATTAGCGTTATGGCAGAAGAGCATATGAACGAACAAATTGTGGGCATGATTGAAAACTTGTCCGACATGCTTCGTTACATTTCTTCCGACGATTCCAATCTGGTTGCAATGGATACCGAACTATCCTATACCGAAAAATATCTTCAATGTATAAAATATCGCTATGGAGGCAGTCTGCACTACGAATTCGAGATAGATGACAAGCTGCGGGATATCCATGTCCCCAAACTGATCATCCAGCCTCTTGTAGAAAATGCATTAAAATACAGTACAAAATTGTCCCCGCCCTGGCATATACACATACAAGGCTATGCGGATTCTTCCAGGTGGATAGTCAGCGTAAGGGATAAGGGTCCGGGGTTTTCATCGGAGGTTCTTGAGGAAGTGAACGCAAAAGTAAGCCATATTGAGCAAACGGGGCTAGTTCCGAATCTGCAGCTCGATGGAATGGGTCTCATGAACATATATATTCGTTTAAAAATGAGCTACGGACCGCAAATGGTATTTGAGATCGCCAATCTGCCTGAAGGCGGCGCTCAAGTTACCATAGGCGGAAATCTATAAAGGATGTAAGGAGGTGTATGCAATTCATGGGTCCCATTAGAGTCGTTATAGCGGAGGATGAGCAGCTAATTTTGCATAATCTCGTAAAAAAGGTGCAGCAGATCGATCCTATTTTCGAAGTATGCGGTACCGCACAGGATGGTGCGGCAGCCCTGCATTTGCTGGAAGATTCAAGCCCTGACCTGCTGATCACCGATATTCAAATGCCGGTCATGAACGGGTTAGAGCTTTTAAAACAAACGTCTCTGCTCTTTCCCCATGTTAAAAAAATCGTATTGAGCGGCTATGACGAATTCGAGTACGCCAGACAGGCGCTCCGGTACGAGACTGCAGACTACTTGTTAAAGCCCGTTAAACAGACTGAACTGGAGCAAGCGTTGGGCAGAATCAAAATGCAGTTGGATAAAGAGAGGAACCAAGCCAAGGTTCATAAACTCTCCATCCCGGAGAACCGCACTTACTCTCCCGAACAGATCGTTGACATGATTCAGCTCTTTATCAAAAATAACTACCGGCAAGAACTGACATTAGAGCAAATTTCCAAGCAATTTAATTTTAATGCTTCCTATCTGACGAAGTTATTTATCAAGCATACAGGCGAGCCGCCTTCCAAATATTTGATAACGCTTCGCATCAACGAAGCGCGGCACTTATTGAAAAACCAAAAAGAACTGTCTGTCAAAGAGATCGGGGAACGGGTCGGTTATCCGAATCCGTATTATTTCAGCCGAATTTTCAAACAGGTTGCCGGAGTTACGCCTAGTGAATTTCGGCTTCAGTAAGCGTCTTAGCCGGCAGCGCCATCAAACGTACGAGGCTTTCCCGCATCCAACTACATCGATGGGAAAGCCCCGGTTGTTATGGCATAGACAAGCAAGCAAGGACACTCTACATATCAGGCTGCTGAAAAACCCCTGTGTCAGTGGCGATAACCACAATCTGCCTGGCAGCACGAAGAAAACCTGCAAAAATACATGAATTTGCGTCCTTGATCGCTGGCCTTGAAGAATTCCTGCAATTGTACAGGCTTTTCAGCGGGAACATGGGCTCAAGTTCACTTTCAGCGAAAATTCCTGCACTTTTGCAGGCTTTTCGCCAAAATAAGCCAGTTGCGGAGGAAAAACCTGCACTTTCGCAGGTTTTCTCTCTATCGATTCACCTAATCCCCCTTTGCTGAGAAGGCTGCAACCTGCAAGGGAGAAGCGCGCGCTAAGAAAGAGCGGCTTCGCCAAACATTAGGCTCCCCTTTTGATTCTCCTACCACCGCAAACTTCCTCAACAGACAAGTCCATAGGCATTTTGGAGCGGTATTCCCTGCCCCCATCGTTTAAACTTACAATCTCAAAGTTGTTTTTGAGGAAAAGACTTAAATATCAAGTGTTTTTTACAATAACAACAAAACCTCAATAAATCCTTAAAATAAACAATCTATGAAAATATTATATATTAATAGGTATATTTTCCTAATTTTCCATTATAGTCAATTTGTACGATGAAATTTACAATTTTTGTGGTAATATTTTACTTGTTAATTAATACCATATATTATATTTATTTAGGAGGATTCTACGCCGTGAATCTAAAAACCATCACAGTAGCATTAGCAACAGTTTCCATGCTGGCATTCGGTACAAACTCCGCACTTGCTGCAAACACTAATATTAAGGAGCAAAATGACGTTGGGAATAACAGTTTTAGCAGTCCGGAATCGTTTCTTGCAGGAACTACCGACACAAATCCTTACACCTTCACCAAGTTGGGTACATTAAGCAGCCCAACCGACCATGATTGGTATTCTCTCGAATTCCCTTCTTCTATTTATTTTCCAGGAATTACTGCAACAATAACACTAGTCATGCCTCCTGGCGGACAGGCGTACAATTGGGGAATCACTGATGAATGGGGCGGTTTTGTTTCTAAGGAATGGCTTGTTGATAACAATTCCATATCGCAGGTTCAAATTCATCCTCAGCCCAACACCAAGTACAAAATACATATTTATACGTCTCAAAACACTGTTAGTCCAGACTACTATCAATTATCAGTTAACTAAAATGAGTTGATTTTGGAAAAACACCGCCCCGGACCGGCCTTCTTGAGCAGAGAGGCAGGTCCGGAGCGGTGTTTTCTACTTATTCACCTCGTACAAATAAAACACAAAATCGCTGGAAGCCCCGGCGTGTCCCGCTTGGCGGAGCATCGACGAAATGTTGCCGCGGTGGTACGTTCCGTGGTTGACGATATGGTGGATGAGTTCGTCGATGCTGGCGCGGAGCACGCCGTACGTCGGATGCGGGAACTCCTTGACCGCCAGCAAATCTGCCTCGTTTGCCAAAAAATCTTTATACTCCGCAGCCAGCACATCGTATGCGGCGTCGAGTTCTTCCAGCGTTTTGCCGCTCGTTCTTTCGCTGACTCCTTCAAGCAGCGCTACGACCTGTTCGTAGCTGCAGCCTTTCATCCCGGCCAGCCAGACGGAATCCGTTCGGTAGATGTGCACCAAACCTTCGTACAGTGTCGGAAACACGTTCGAAAGCTCCTGGTGCAGCACTTCTTGAGGCACCTCTCTTAACCGCCCGAACACCTTTTTGTTCGCCCAGATGTGATACTCGTAATTTTTCAAAGTCTGTTGAAACATCGGCTTGTCCCTCCCTGGATTTTCATATTTACATCATAGCCAGTCTTCACTGACAACTGCAGTCAGTCAAGATAACGGGCCCGGTAAAAATCGAGAAGGCGGCCGGTGACTTCGACCAGCGCTTTTTTGAGACTGTCGGGCTCCATAACCCGGATCGTCCCTCCATAACTAAGCAGAAGATACGGAAGATGCCCGTCCATCGCCCTTGTTTCAATCATAAAATATGCCTCTGTCCGGGTACGCTTGACGATGGCGGCTCCCAGATACCAATGTCCGCACAAATCGTCGATGGCCTGCTCCTTGCCCTGAATCACTAGCTGCATGAGCTCTTCCGGCCGATCCGATGGCGGCAGCAGGTTGGACAGAAAGAACTGTCTGGCTGAAAAGTCCGCCGGGCGCTCAAAGCGTTCACCGGTCAAGCTCAAGCTGCGGATGCGGTCGACGCGGAAGCTGCGGATTTCACCGCGGAGCCGGCACTGGCCGACGACGTACCATTTGTTTTTCCAGTTGACGTGGCCGTAGGGGTTCAGTTCGCGCTTTTGGGTCGTGCTCCCGTATCCTTTTTGATAGTCCAAAACAAGGCTGCGGCTGTCGGCTGCGGCGCCTTCCAGGTCTCTCAGCATGGAAACCTCGGACGCATCCGCTTGCGGGCTGATCACATCGAAGCCCAGCTCGTGGCGGCGGATTGCGTGCTGCTGTTCCTGGTTCGTGTACAGCTTTAATTTCGCAATGGCCCTCTCCAACTGCTCGCCAAACGGGTACCCGGCTTCCTGGGCGAATTGCGCGGCATGGGTCAGCGCTTTTTGCTCTTCCAGGTCAAAAACGAGCGGAGAATCGGCGAACGGCCCCGACAAGCTGTAGCCGCCATGATGGCCGGAATCCGATATGATCGGAACCCCGCTGGCGCACAATGCGTCAATATAGCGGTAAACGGTGCGAACGTTGATCTCGAGCTTGTCCGCCAGCTGCTTGGCGGTGACCCGTTTGCCTGATTTTAACATCCACAAAATCGACAGCATATGATCGGCCTTGGACATCGGGCGTATGCTCCTTTTCCGACAGGATTGCCTGTTATTCCGAATCAAGCTACAATGAAAAGCAAAAAGGAGCTGCTTGCAAAATGGTGTCCGCCCTCTTGTTATTTATTGTCGCAGGTCTCGCCGAAATCGGCGGGGGTTACCTCATCTGGCTGTGGCTCCGGGAGTCCAAACCTTACGGGTACGGCATCCTTGGAGGAGTCATATTGATCCTTTACGGCATTATTCCGACTTTGCAGAGCTTCCCGTCTTTCGGGCGCGTATATGCGGCATATGGCGGCATTTTTGTCGTGCTGGCGGTTCTGTGGGGCTGGTGGGTCGATAAAAAAATGCCCGACCTCTACGACTGGATCGGGGCCGGGATATGCCTTGTCGGCGTTTCGGTCATGCTGTGGGCGCCCAGAGGGTAAACAAGCCGGCGCCGCTTTATAGCGATATCCGTTCCACCAGCTCATGCGAACCGAGGACAAGATCGGCGCGGATGGAGCAGGCTTGCGGATCGTCCAGGGCGGCCACAAAATGCCCGACGATTCCGGCAAAGCCGCGGCGCTCCAGCACCGAATCCCAGCTGCCGAACGTACGGATGCGCGGCGGGGCCCCCTTTTCGTACAGGATGGCGGATTCCAGATTCGTCACTTCCGCAGACCGTCCGCTGCCGTGCAGCTCGACTTTTTCCAAGTCGGCGCCGGCCAGCCGGACCATGCTGTACGTCCCTGTCGCCGTGCCAAAGGACAAGCTTCCCGAAGCGTGAAGCAGCCTGCCTTCTCCATCCACCTGCTGATTGTACGTATTCAGTTCATACGGGCCGTCGCCCAGCCACAGCAGCAGGTCCAGCATATGAATGAGATCGTCGTACAGCGTTTCCTTGGCGCTGTTCGTCTGCTGCTTGATGCGGTGCTTGGCGGCCGAGCACCAATCGAACCCGCCCGTTTCCGCCAGCCATTGCCGGGCCTCCGCATAGAGCGGGGCAAACCGGCGGTTAAAGCCCACCGCCAGCAGGACGCCTTTGCGCTCCGCATAGGAAGCCATTTCTACAGACTGCTCCCAATTGTAGGACAGCGGCTTGTCGACGTATACGGCTACTCCCGCATCGATGCAGCGCATCGCGATATCAAAATGCGTCGGAGTCGGGCTATGGACAAATACGGCGTCAAGACCGAGTCCAAGCAGTTCGTCAAGCTTGTCCGTTCCGAAAGGAATGCGGTACTTCGCCTTCATTCGCTCCACAGTAGCCGGCGTAGCGCTCATAATGCCGGCGATTTCCACCTGCTCGCTTTCCGACAGCAAAGGCAGGTACACTTTTTGCGCAATGTCTCCAAGACCGATCAGACCGATTCTTTTACGTCTCATTGTGTATACTCTCTCCTCTTCCATGATTCGTTCCCAAGCACAAGACGGCCTACCGTCAAGCCGAAAACAAGCAGCAAAGCGCCGGCCAGCACGGACACGCCGTATACCTGAACCCACATCGGCATTTCGGCGATCCATTCGTACACTTTGCCCCCGAAAATCGGGCCCAGAAATGCGGCAAATCCGGTTAAAGCGGAATATGCGGCCACGTACATCGGCCTTTCCCTTTTGGGCGTGTCACCGATCGTAAACGCGAATACCATCTGGTTAAAGCCGCCCAGGCCGATGCCGAGCACAATATGAACCGCATACAGCACGACAAGCGGCGGCAGTACGGCCAGCCCGCCCCAAAGCAGGCAAGCCGCGGCGATAATCGGCAGCGACCACAAGAGCAGGCGCTGTGCGCTGTAGCGGACGTTCAAGTTGCCCCAAACATAGTAGCTCCCCATCATAACAAGCGTATGGACGACCGTAATGAGCGAAACTTCTTCATAACTGACGTTCATCAGCTTGAGCATTACATATGAAAAAAACGGCACAGTCACGCCTTGCACGAACAGCCAGACCGACAGAAAGGCAATCGCCCGCACAAAACCGCGGTCCTTGAGCGGCTTGCCGATCATCCCGAGCGGATTGGCCTCCACAGACGGTTCGAAGGGCGGATTCGGGTAAAAGCAATACGCCAAAATATTCAAAAGCGCGCATACCCCGCTGATGATGAACAAATACTGGAAGCCTTCGCCGCCCGGAAACCGGTCAAGCACCTGGCCTCCGACGAACAAGGCCAAGCTGCTCATCGCCCCGAGCACCGTATTGCGGATGCCGAAATACCTTCCGCGCACCGCAGACGGCACCGCGTCGCTGATCAGGGACGTCCAGACGACGGTTCCCGCGGCATTGCAGACGTGAGCCGAAGTGTACAGCACGATATACATGACCACCCACAAATCCTTGGGGAAAAGAAAGGGAATCAGACCGACGGCAGGCCACAGAAGGCGGTGCAGCGAGCCGAAGACGAGCAGCATCGCTTTGCGGTTATGAATTTTTTGCATCACGACCGCCATTAAAATCTGAACGACATTCACGACCGTCGTTATCGCCAGCACGAACCCGATTTCCTGGGAGGAAGCGCCCAGATAAAGCAAATACCCGGTCAGAAAAGGGCCTCCCAGTAGCTGAAAAATAACGACAGCCGGAAAACCTTCCAAGATTGCTATCGTCAAGTATTTTCGTTTAGGCGACATTTTTTTCCTGGGATTACGCAATTTGTTCCAAATATTCATAGCTGCTGTCACCTCTTGTAGCCGTCTTGTGGGGTTTGTGCCTATCGGCCTATCTTTAAAGCTGCAATCTGCAAGTCTCTTGTGGTAAAAT
This sequence comes from Paenibacillus sp. sgz302190, assembly GCF_059820445.1. Lineage (NCBI taxonomy): Bacteria > Bacillati > Bacillota > Bacilli > Caryophanales > Paenibacillaceae > Paenibacillus > Paenibacillus sp. sgz302190. The sequence continues at coordinate 163,016 of NZ_JBZYAO010000013.1, read as the reverse complement.
AGTTCTGTTAGCGTTAGACGAATCTATCACGTCAGGCGGGATTATCGAAAATCTATGAAACCGAACAACTTTGGACTTTTCACCAGTGTTCTGCTCTTTTTGATTTTTATTGTACTCTCTCTAGTTTTTCAGTCAACTGATTATTTGTACATCGCCAGCGTTTGTCCGCTGCTGATCGTCCCTTTTTTGCCGGACAGCAAGTCGAATCAATATATCAGGCCGGACAAAGGCCATGCCGTGCGCTTAATCAAGCAGCCCGGCAGCGAAACGGCGGACGCCGATCTGCTCTTTATTTTGTTTGAACCGGGATATGTGCAGTGGAACCGCAGCAAGCTCTACTTTAATCTGGACGACGTTAAGGTCGCCGGCTCTTTTCAGCCGGACCCGTATGCCGCCTCCATGTCCGTATTAAAACATGACCTCAAGCCGCATCCACGGAAAAAAAACTGGATCGGCATTTCGCTCAAACAGCTCGTCGAGCGCACTTACCAGCTTTCCTACACGACGAGCGAAATCAACCGCTTCGTCATTCGCATGGCCGACTTGCAAGAGCTGCTCGGCGTGCCGGGCAAGAGCGCCAAGACGCGCGGACAATCGCTGGGAGCCTGAGCTCCGCCGGCAAAACGAAAGTCACCACGCTAGACGCCGCCCTCATTCCCTTATCGGGGAATGGGAGCCGGCTCGAAGCGAGGTGACTTTTTTTGCCGCTAGATGCCGCACAAGTAAGCGGCGAGCGTGCGCACCATCACGCCTGTGCCGCCTTTGGGCTCGATGCCTTTTTCCGACCACAGCCAGGCAGTGCCGCCCGTATCCAGATGAATCCATGGCGTTTCTTCGGCAAAATAGCCGATAAACAGCCCGCCTGTAATCGCACCCGCCCAACGGTCTGCGGTCGTCGAATTTTTGATGTCGGCGACGTCGCTTTTGAGCATCGCTCTGTATTCCGGATAGTTCGGCAGCTGCCATACTTTTTCCCCGGCTTCCGCCGCAGCCTTCAGCAGCGGTTTCAGGAACTCATCATCGTTCGTCACGGCCCCTGTCGCCACGTCGGCCAGGCAGACCAATATCGCGCCCGTCAGCGTGGCGACGTCGATGAGCCGGTTCGCGCCGAGCTGCTTGGCGTACGCGACGCCCTCCGCCAAAATAATGCGCCCCTCCGCGTCCGTATTCAGCACTTCCACGGAATGACCGCTCAGCAAAGTGATGATATCGCCCGGGCGGTAGGCCGAACCGGAAGTCGCGTTCTCCGCCGCCGGAATGACGACGATCAGATTGATCTTCGGCTTCAGCTTGCCGACGATGTGCATGGCGCCAAGCAGCGTGGCCGCGCCGCCCATGTCGCTGATCATTTCCTCCATGCCTTCGGGCTTTTTCATCGACACGCCGCCGGTGTCGAAGGTGACGCCCTTGCCGACGAGGCCCAGCGCGTCGGCGTTCCCCGGATCACCCTCATAGCGGAGGGTGATCATGCGCGGCGGGTGGACGCTGCCGCCGCCGACCGCGCTCAGGCCGCCCATCCCGCGGGCGGCGATGTCGTGCTCGCCCAGCACTTCTACGGCGAAGCCGTAGTGCCGGGCGAGCTTGACGGCTTCCTCCGCAAGGGAAGCCGGAATGAGTTTGTTGCCCGGGAGGTTCGTCAAATCCCGGGCATAGTTCGTGCCCTCCGCCACCGCCTCGGCGCGGAGGATCGCCTCCTCCAGAAGCGCTGCCTCGGCAGCCGCTTCTGTCAGCAGCACGGCCCGGCGGATCTCCGCCCGCTCGGGCCGGCCGTGCCGGTACGCTCGGATGCGGTACGCGCCGAGCAGCAGCCCTTCGGTCAGCGCGCCTGCCGCTGACCGCGCGTCGACGCCGCTTGGCAGCTTCAGCGCCAAGCGGTCGAGCCGCAGCGCGAGCGCCTCGCGCGCTGCGAAGACCGCGGCTGCGCGCAGCGTATCGCGCGTGGCTGCAGGGCCGAGCCCTGCAGCGAGCACGTACGCGTACGGCAGCAGCCCGTGCGTGGGCAGCGCCTCAAGCTCGCCCGAGGCGCCAGTGAAGACGCCCTTCTCGCACAGGCGGCGAAGGGCGCTGTCCAGCTGCGGCTGGCCGAGGATCGCGTCCTGCCGCAGCTCCGCCTCCGTCAGGCAGACGACGATGGCGTCCGCCTCCGCATCCGCGTGCATGAACGAAGAAAACGCGTTCACGGTTATGTTTATCGTTTTTTCAAACATACGCTGCATTACTCCTTATCGCTTGTTGTTAACCATGCTACCATTTTCCGCCTTGCAAAAGCAAAAAAATACGCTGCAGCCAAGCTCACGGACACGGGTCCAGGCGCTGCTGCAGCGTGATTGCCGGGCTTTCCGCTACGCGTAGTAGCGGGCCGCTTTTTGAATGACGCTTTGCATCGGCAGATGGTACGGGCATTTTTCCTCGCACAACGGCTTTTCTTTGCAAGGATCATAATCGGCGCAAGCGAGTATCTTGTCTTTCTGCCGGTCGAAAAACCCGCTTCCTTTCGGCAGCAAGCCGAACTTGTCGCGGATTTTGCTCGAAATCATCACGTCGGGAATCGCGATTTCCACCGGGCAAGAGCAATAGTTGCAGCGTCTGCAGTCGTGCCCGCCCAGTTCAATCGCAAGCTGCTCCAGCTCCCTGCGCTCCTCGTCGCCTACCTCGCGCTCCTGCGCAGCCAAATTTTCCTGCACCTCTTTGACGCTCACCATGCCCGAAATCGTCACATGCACGTTCTGGCTGTACGGGTAGCGAATCGCGCGGTCTACCGGTTGAATAAAGCCCCCGGATAGCGGTTTCATTGCGACTTTCATCAAATCAAGCTCCGTTGCTTTCGGAATCAGCTCATCCAGCGCAAACGGCTGGGCCAAATTCAGATGGAACAAAATTTGCGAGAACTGCCCTTTGGAAATCCATTTCGCCAGCAGATCGGGACGATGCCCGGTTATGCCGATAAAGCGCACCTTGCCTTCCCGCTGCGCTTCCAGCGCGGCTTCATAGGCGCCGCCTTCGCCCATAATTTGCTTGAATTCGTGAACGTAGTTGACATAATGAACTTGCAAAAGGTCTACATATTCCGTTTTCATCCGGGTGAGGCTGCGGTCAATTTCCTCTTTGGCTGCGGCATAATCACGCTTGCCCGTTTTAGTGGCCAAAAAGTATTCATTTCTGCGATGCGAGATACACTCGCCGATAATCTCTTCGCTGTTGCGGTAAGCGGCCGCGGTATCTATATAGTTGATACCTTGATCAAGCGCGTAATTCAACGCTTCCCTTGCCTGATCCAGCGGCACCCCAGGAAGATTCATCGCCCCGAAGCCGAGCGAAGATACTTTGTAGCCTGATTGGCCGAACGTACTGTATCTCAAACTGGAAAACTCCCTTCCTGTTACCAAATATGAAAATAGTGCTAATAGCGGGTTACGCTGCTTCATGGCGGAGGTGTCAAACGATTTGGCAAGCCGGGAGTCTGTCCGACGGAGTTGCTTTTGTGCATACCGGGTGAATAATGACTGCTATACTGCCGCTAACGCTGCATAAATACCCTTCATTTGGCATACGTGGTTCAACGGCAGACTCCCAGAACCGGAGGAAAGCCTGCAAAAGTACAGGTTTTTCCTGCGAAAATGCTTCATGTTGGCGAAAAGCCTGCGAAAGTGCAGGAATTTCCGGTGAAAATGAACCTGAGCCCGTGTGCGCAACGAAAAACCTGCACAATTGCAGGAATTGCTCGTGACCAGCGTATCAAGGGCGCAAATTCATGTACTTTTGCAGGTTTTCTTCGCACCGTCAGGCGGATTGGCGTCTATCGGTTCCGGCGCGTTTATTTTCAACAGCCTGTATTTCTATTGTAATACAACTTGTGTCCGAAGAAAATAAAGTTATAGACTGGATTTGTTGATCCTACGCGGATTTCTGAATTGCTAAACCATCAGGCGGATACTATAGTTTTCTTGCCTTGATTACAAAAGTTACAGGAAGCATCTTTGCTTTTTTTGCAAAATCGCTGTTACGCGATTGCACAATTTCATCATCAGATTGCTCAATCATTTGCTCAATGACAAATCCCGCTTTTGCCAACGCATTCACATAGGTTGATAGTTTACGGTCCGATAATGTTAGCGTACTTCCGTCAAGAGATACCGAATACCAAGATTCATCGAAATAACATTTTTTAAAAACAAGCATATTATTTTCTGCAGCAACACATTTGTGTATAGGGTGAGACCAGCTGAAAATAAATACGCCGTCTTTTTTTAGGTAAGAAGCAATCCGGCGAAAAGTACCCTCTAGGTCGGTTGTCCAGCCTATTGCATAAATCGAATAAACATAGTCAAAATAATCTTTTTCCCTGAGACATCGCCAAAAAGCTGGCATTTCTCTTCTGAGACAAATGCTCCATAAAAAGGAAGTGAGGTTGCTCCTAAAACATCATTTCCTTTTGTATCCCAAAATAAGCTGTTTGTTTCATGAACAACACTCTTATCCATGTCGACCGAGATGGCGCCAACCTCACCACCGCCTATAATGTTTGTTCTATAAACAGAATTCTTGTCCATGCCGTCCCTCCCCAAATGAGATTCACCAAATGTAACCAAATAATCCAACACCAAATCTATATTGGGATATATATGCAAAACCATCATATCGCACGTACGTTCTTATGTAAATGCCGTCTATTACGAATTATTAGATTAAGCAAATCTCTCCGTTAGCATGAACGCAGTTTCTATGAAATTGGCAATAAAGGACCTCATCCTCCGCTTGACAGCGGAATTTGAAGTCCTTTTGCTCGATTTTCGGGCTGCTCTATTAATTGTTGTCGTCGGAATTGTTGTCGTTTTTGCCCGATCTGTCGTTTTTATTGCTTTTATTGTCTTTATTGTCGTTTTTATTATTGTCCTTTTTGTTGTCTTTCCCGTCGTCTTTATTGCCGTCTCCATCGTCCTGATTGTCTTTGGAACGGGAATCGCCCGTCTTGGGCGTGGAAGAAGCTCTGGCCGACGGCTTTGCCGACGGTTTCCCGTTCGGACTTAAAGACGGCCCTGACGATGGGTCTTTTCGCGGATCCCGATCCTGGTTGCCCTGATCGTCTTGACTCCTCGTCGACTTTTTATCATCGTTATTATTTCGGCCGTCGTCATTGTTGTTTTTATCCGAGTTGTTGTCGTCTCTGCCGTTTTTGGGTGTAGGCGTTTTGGTCGGCTTGGCGCTGTTTTTGACATTTGAGGCGTTTTTCTGGCCGCTGTCGTTGTTTTTATTGCTGCTGGCGCCGTTATTATTGTTGTTTTTGCCGCTGCCGTTTTTGTCCCCGTTTTTGTCTGTCTTGTCATTTTTGCCGTTTTTGGAGCTCTTATCGTCGTTCTCCCGCTCATTGGCCATTTGTTGAACCTTTTCGCTCAGCTTGCCTGACTTTTCTTCTTCAATCAGCTTTTTCAGGCTGGTCTTGTTAATCGGCTTATCGGGTTTAACGATCTTGTCGATTCCGCCGTTCTCCTTGGCAAGCTGATGAATCGAAACCGACTTGATGTCGTCGAGCGACACTTTCGCGCCATTATCGAGCGCGTTCAGGTAGATCGCGTACTTGCCCGCCGAGACCCCGTTTGCCTTGGCTTCCTGCCTGACTTCCTGCGGTGCGGCAAACGCAGTTACTTCATAATTTTTGACCTGATTGGGATGAGCGTCCCGAATGTGTTTGTTTACCTGCTCCTTCAACTGGGTCGCGATCGCCTCATCGTCGATACCCGCCTTATCCTCGACCAGCGTGCTGCTGATGATGATGTCCCCTTCTCCGCTAGCAAGCGGCCCCTGTTCCGCCTTGTCCAAAATTTCCGAAGTGACGTTAGTCAGCGACTTTCCTTTGTAAACCATAGATTGGATGAGCGCTTCTCCGTCCGAATTCAACCCCTTTAAATCTTGAACGATCTCCTTGTTGTCAATGCCCATCTCTACGCTAGGATTAATATCGATCGAAACGTAAGCGACGACCTGGCCGCTCGGCACCTTGCCCGACAGGGTCGATACCAGTACAAAGCACAGTACAATCGCCGCAGTCAACCCCGACAAGATGGCCATCCGCGGGATTTTCATGCTTTTCGGGGCCGGAGCGTATACAATTTCTTCCCCGACCTCGCAGTTTCGGGTGCCTCGCGGGATCTTCTCGAACCGACCGTCCGGACTCATGACAATGATTGTGCTATCGCCCAATTCCATTACGATTCCTTTGTTCATGCGCAGTTCTTCCTTTCTGTAACCTCAATCATCGACACGAATTTGCAAATAATCCCGCAAATACGGGTAAGGCCCGTTAAAAATCAGTGCGATCGCAATCAAATATTTGCGATTCCGTTCCAAAGTTTTTCTGGAAACTTGAACCTTGGCAAGCAGCTCCTTGATCGGCAGCTGCCGTTTAGTCAGCAGAGTGCGCATAAGCTCTGCATCCTGTGAAAGCGTATAGCCGATGCCAAAAAGCATCTGCCTGGAATCGTCATGCTTCGGAGAGGCTTCCGTCAGTTCGGAAAAATCAATGTCAAAATCCTTCAGACACCGGTTGAATTCCATGATTTCACTCCGGCGCTCTTCTAATCCCTTTTGCTTCTCATAAGCTTCAATCGCTTGATGAATCTCAATCGGATTGACGAAGTTGTCCTCGCCATCCTCCTGCTCAAAGGAACTGTAAGGGATTTGTCCCTGAAACCGCTGCTCCTTCCGTAAGTAGTCGATTAGCCTCCGCCTGATGACGGTCTCCGCAAAGCCCAGAAACGATCTCCCCATTGCCGCCGAATACTGGCTGATGGCTTCGTTGAACGCTCCGAGAGCAATTGAAAATTCGTCATCTCTGGCCGGATCGATATACCGCTTGCAGAATCTGCTTGTTACTTTTGCCACATAAGGCTGATAATCGGCGATGAATTGATTTCGCAGCCGCAAATCCCCACTTTGTATGCGATGAACTGTTTCTTCCAGCGGAGAGGAATGGAGTTCACCCGGCGAGCCGGAGTGTTTTTTTCCGAGAAACTTCTTGAATAGTACCAGTAGCACCGTTCCACCTCACAGTATAGGTATTTCGTCATAAACGTTTCATATTCGGGGGTACTCTTTATGTAATTCCGTCAGAAAACAAAACCTATTATACCATACCAGAGCAAATCAGCACCTAATGGCAAAATAAACCTGACATGGAGTTTCTATTTTTCGCAGTTTCCTATAAAATAATGGCATATTGGAGGCGATTTATTTGGAGCTCACAAACAGTTTCGGAAAATTTCTTGAACAGCTTCGCGGGAAAATGTCACTTCGCAAAGCGGCGAATAAAAGCGGCTTGTCCCACGCTTACATCCGGGATCTGGAGCTGGGACGCAACCGAAGCACGAACGAGGTGATCAAACCGTCCCCCGATACGTTAAGAAAGCTGTCACAAGCTTACGACTATCCCTACACGGACATGCTGATTCGGGCCGGCTACCTGGAAGAGCACCCGGTCAGTTCTTCACAAATGAAACACGATTTGAGCGACATTTGGTACGTCGAATTCGGCAATAAAGATATCCGCTATTTCGCTTCCGACCGCATCACCAGGCAAAATGTGGATTCTCTCATCGAGTTCACGGATTTGCTGGAGGTTTTACAAGAGCATAACTTTATTAAGATGGATACGCATCTATTTGTCAATTTGCACAAAATAAAAAAGTATGCCCCGCAAGAAGGCAAACTTTATTTCGAAGACTCGGTAAATGGAAGATTCGTAACGATCGCCGCGCTGCCGCAGCGCAAATTTCACCTGCTGCTTACGGAATCCGTTGCGGCTAATACAGGCACCAAACCGGGAGGCGGGCCCAGCCCCACTTCTTTAAAACCAAAGTTCTTTTCGTAACGTCATATAAATGAACAGAACCGTCGCCATGCTCAGCATTTGAAAAGGCATGACCGCATCCAGCATGCTGACCGGCAGCGTATCGCGGAACACAATGCCGACGATAACGACGAGCATGAAGCCGTAGCAGCCGATATTTTCCCGGCAGAACGTTAATTTCGAGTAATGCGCCAAAAAAGTAAATCCCCATCTGAATTTGACAATGACCGCGGCAGCCGCGAGATTCGCCAGAAACGTCAGCATCGACATTAGCCTGGATACCAGAAGATCCTCAGTCACAGCCGAGAAAGCTACCACACCGGTCAAATCGCTCGTAATAATAACGCCTGTGGTGACGATGACGGCAAGGGTGTACCCGGACAGCGACACAAGCAAGGCGGCTGCAGGTCTGAACTTCAAATATCCGCAAAAAAGCACAAATATGCCGGCGATGTATGTAAGCGGGCCCATATAGGCGCCAAGAATTCCTGCGGCCAGTGAAGTACAGGCCATTCCTTTCAGATGCGGCTGTATTTTTTGCCTGAACAATACGAAAGACAGTATAATCATGGGGACGAATTCCAACAATGAAATGACCCCCTGCATCCATGCGTTCAAGAGTTTCCCCTCTTTTCAACTCGGTAATCGCTTCGAAGTTTGTCGTTCTATGAAACTATCATACATCAAATCCGGGCTTTCGGACGCTTCCCGGACTAAGTTGGCCGTTTCTGCGTGCAAATTGACATTTCGAGAGGCACAGAAATAAAAAGTTTAACAGTTTTTGGCATAGGAGTAATTCATATGAATGGCCATTTTACAGTTGCTATCGTGGAAGATAACCATTGGGCTGGAAAAATGCTTGAGGACTACTGCGCGCAGTGCGGATTGCAGGTCGTTTTTACGGCTTCCGACGGCGAAGCTTTGCTTGATACATTTAACGAGATCAAACCGGACATCCTGCTTGTGGACATCGGCTTGCGCGGGTATTTGAACGGCATTTCTACGGTGCAGTCCTTGAGACAGGCGGGCCATAAGCAAAAAGTGATCATGGTCAGCGGGACGACGAATATCGACCATATTTTGACCAGCTTTCACGATCTCGGTTCCTTGTATTTTTTATCGAAACCGGTCCTGTTCCCCAAATTCCAATCCGCGATCGCACGGGCAGTGGCGGAAATTGCAGCGGAACGGGCAGCGGCAGCGGCGCTCGAAGCCGGAGCCGGAGGAAGCGAAGGAACAACGTGGATCACGGTGAAAAATCAAAAGTCGCAAATTCCAGTCGCGGAACAATCCATTTTGTTCGTCGAAAAAGAAGACAAGCGGCATGCCATGCTCTACCTGACGAACGGGGAAACGATTGAATCCGGCACCAACTTGACCGACATCCTGGCCCAGTCCAGCACCTATATGTTCAGTCCGTATAAAGGATTTCTCGTCAATATGCGCTATGTCATTTCCTACGTAAAAGAAAGCGTCTTCCCCGCTTCCAGGCGGTTTTTGATCCATTTGCAGCATACGCAGGTCAAAATTCCATTGAGCCGCAATTTGCAAAAGGAGTTCGCCAAACTGCTTCAGGAGCTTCGCTAGACCGGAAACGGCAGCCTCCCAAAAAGAAACAGCCGCTCTTTGTTCCTCATCGGAACGAAAGCGGCTGTTTATCGTTTAAGTGCGCTTCGAAGCTTTTTTGCTTTTCAGCTTGTCTCGGCGGGCACTGAGCATTTTCAATCTTTTTTTCAGCTGTTCTTCCCACTCCGTATCGCCGATCGTCTTCGCGACACTGAGCAGGTCAAGCCCCATATCGATTTGGCTGCGTACGATATCCAAAGGCTCTTCGCCCTCGTGATTGACACAATTATCGTGCAGAATGTGATCCTTGCCATCCACATACTCTGCGAAATCCACCTCGGCCGCTCCGTCGCCATGAGCGTATTCCGCCAATATCTCGTATTCGCTCTCTACAAGATAATGAATTTCAATGCGGTGACATACCGGGCAAAAGAGTATAGGCACATTGTGAATTTGGGTGCGAATGTGCTTTAACGTTCCTTTTGTACCGATCATGCTGGCTCCACAGCAAAAACTCATGGATTTCCCTCCTTACTGATTACCCGGAATACCCCAATATATTCGCTTCGAACAAGCAAAATTCCTTTTTTCCGGCCGCAGCAGTTTTTGTCAGTGCGCGCATAATTTGCTTGCCTCCTGCGAATCCTGAAACAGTCATCCTTACACGGCAAACAACGGATGCTGCTGCAGCTTATGCCGGCGGCGCAAGGAGGGATTTGGATTGAAAGCATTGCCTTTGGCTGACTTCGAAGTTCCGGAGCGGTATCACAAAGATTTGCTGCACGTCATGCCGGTGAACGCCCGCTCGCTTTACACGTATTGGGAAGTCAGCGACAGGCGGAGATGGCTCGTTTCGCAGCATTTTGAGTGCGATTACGGAACCATGCCCAAAATCGTCCGCGTCTACGATGTAACCGGCATTTATTTTACCGGAAGCAACGCGCACCGTTTTTTCGATATTTGGACGACACCGGAAGCAGCGAGCTGGTACATCCATGGCTTGAATGCGGACCGCACTTATTTGCTCGATTTCGGCACTTATACGTGGAACCGCGAGTTTATCCCGCTGCTGCGCTCGAACTGTGCGGCAACGCCAAAAGATCAGGAAGCCCCATGGGGGGAAGCGATCCTCGGCGTCGTTCCGGAAGCTGAATCAGGAGCAGCCGGCGGGCGCATTCCTCCGCGCTTTTTTGAAAATTTCACGCCCTATACCCCCTACTCGAGGTGAACTGCTTTATGATGAACCGTATAAAACAGAAGCCGGAGCTGAAGGGTTATCTCGCGCTCGTGCTGCATGCCCACTTGCCGTTCATCCGCCATCGCGACCGGGACGATTACATGGAGGAACGCTGGTTTTACGAGGCGATGACCGAAACATATTTGCCGCTTGCGGAGATGATGGACCGGCTGGCGGCGGATCAGGTCGGCTTTCGTCTTACGTTTTCCATGACGCCCACGCTGCTGGCCCTGCTCGGCGATTCCCTTATGCAGGAGCGCTACCGCGCATACTTGAGCAAACTGATCGGACTTGCGGATAAGGAGCAGATTCGGCTGCAAAACCATAAAACGCTGCTCCCGCTCGCCAAGCTTTACGCGCGGCGATTTCGCGAACTGCAGAAGCTGTTTGAAAGCTGCGGCGGAAATCTCGTGCGCAAATTCAAGCAATTTCAGGACAGCGGCCATATTGAAATCGTCACTTCGGCGGCTACGCACGGCTTCCTCCCGCTGATGAAAACCGAAGAAGCGATCAAGGCGCAGATTGCGACCGCGGTGCGCGATTACGAGCGGCATTTCGGCCGCAAGCCGCGGGGCATCTGGCTGCCGGAATGCGGCTTCACCACGGGGATCGACCGGATTCTGAAGCAGTACGGGATCGATTACTTTTTCTCCGATTCGACTGCGGTCGCCTTCGCGTCGCCCCAGCCGAACCGGGAGCTGTACGCCCCGCTGATGAGCCCTTACGGCGTCAGCGCCTTTCCCCGCGATCCCGAATCGGCCAGCCAGGTATGGAGCGCGACGGAAGGCTATCCCGGCGACTACGACTACCGGGAATATTACCGCGATATCGGCTGGGATCTCGGCTGGAACGACGCCGGCGAGTGGGATTATATACGCCCGTATGTGCTGCCTACGCACGAGAGGGTGAACACCGGCATCAAATACTACCGCATTACCGGAAAAGGCAGCCATCGCGAGCCTTACCGGCCGCAGCGGGCGCTGGACAAAGCTGCCGAACACGCCGGCAACTTCCTGTTCAACCGCCAAAAACAGGCCGAGCATTGGCATCGCTGGCTGGACCGCAAACCGCTTATCGTCTCTCCCTACGATGCCGAACTGTTCGGCCATTGGTGGTATGAAGGGCCTGATTGGATCGAGATGCTGTGCCGCAAAACGTTTCACGACCAGCACGAAATCGCCATGATTACGCCCGGCGAATACCTCCGGGAGTATCCTGTCGCCGATGTCGGCAAGCTGAACGAATCCAGTTGGGGACGGAATCACTCGGCTGAAGTGTGGCTGCAGGGGAACAACGACTGGATCTACCGGCATCTGCATCAAGCCGAAGAGCGAATGATACGCCTCGCCACCAGGCATAAGCACCTGAAAAGCCGCGAGCATTCGATGGCGGATCTCCTGGAGCGGGCGCTTAACCAGGCCGTCCGGGAGCTTATGCTCGCCCAGAGCAGCGACTGGGCATTCATTATGGATGCCCAGACCGTCGTCGATTACGCGGTTCGCCGGACCAAGGTTCATCTCGGCTGCTTCCATCACCTGTGCGAGCAGATTGAACGCGGGGCCATTGATGAGGCGGCGCTGGCCGGGCTGGAGGAACACGACAACTGCTTCCCGGACATCGATTACCGGGACTATGCCGCCATCGACCGCCTGTCGCCCATCCCGATCATTCCCAGTCTGACAGACTGGGAAGCATTGCTGGCCGAAACCGGGCACCGGCCGAACATCTTCATGCTCGCCTGGGAATACCCGCCCAAACATGTCGGCGGCTTGTCGCGGGCCGTTCACGAGCTGTCCGAAGCACTCGCCGCAGAAGGCGAGATCGTGCACGTCGTTACGACTTCCCACTACGGAGCGCCCTATTTTGAAAAAATGAACGGCGTATACGTCCACAGGCTGCCCATCGACTGTTCGGGAGATACTCACTTTTACGACTGGACGTTCGAGATGAACCTGGCGATGATCGACCATCTTGTCCGCTGGAAAGAGCACGGAGGCAGAATCGACCTCCTGCACGCGCACGATTGGATGGTCATGCATACGGCCAGAGAAATCAAGCACAGCTACGGCATCCCGCTCGTCGCCACGATCCATGCCACCGAATGGGGAAGAAATCAGGGGCGGCTGCATACCGAGCTCCAGCACAAAATCCACCGGACCGAATGGAAGCTGACCTACGAAGCAAGCCGGGTGTTCGTGTGCAGCCAGTATATGAAAGATCAGGTACAGCAAATATTCAGCTTGTCCCACGACAAAGTAGGCATCTATCCGAACGGCATCCGGCTCGGCCATACTGCCGTGGGCGGCTTGGGCGGCCGGACTGAAGGTGGCCCGGAGGGCCGTACGGACGAACGGACGGAGGGCCGCCTGGATCATCGACTGGAGGGCCACCAGGAGCACCGTCTGGATCACCACCTGGATCACCACCTGGATGGCCGCCAGGAGCACGGTCTGGAATTTTTGAGCGACGGTGATAAAGTCATCTTTTATATCGGCAGGCTCGTATATGAAAAAGGCGTCCAGATTTTGATCGACGCCATGCCCGCTATTTTGGGGCAAATCCCGGACGCCAAGTTGGTCATCGCCGGCTCCGGGCCGATGGAGCAGGAGCTTCGCAGCCGGGCGGCTCATTTGGGCGACCGGGTATGGTTTGCCGGCTTCGTCGATGACGCCGCACGCTCCCGGCTTTATCAAGCCGCCGACGTCTGCGTCATCCCCAGCTTGTACGAACCGTTCGGCATCGTAGCCCTGGAGGCGATGGCCTATCGGCGACCGCTCGTCTTATCCGATACGGGGGGCCTCGCGGAAATTATCCGTCACGGAGTCGACGGATTCAAAGCACTGCCAGGCCATGTCGAATCGCTGGCCTGGCACGTCAGCGAAACGCTGCTGCACCCCGAGCAGGCGGCAGGCATGGCCGATTCCGCTTATAGGCTCGTGCAGGCACGCTATCAGTGGAATCAAATTGCTGCAAGCTTGCAAAGCGAATACCGCAAGCTGGATCATTACCAGCCCGAGCCGAGCGAAGCAGCGGCAGCCGGCGACCGCGCGCAAGCTCAGCGGCTCAACGCGTAAGCCCGCGGCCCACGGCCGGCCGCCGCCACCGGGATTGCCGCAATAAGATTTTCCTTACATGGGCATAGTAAGGAACGATGGCGCGGGGGCGCGGGGTGTCATGGGCCGCCGATGGCAGGTCAAACCGCGGAGTGCCATAGACCCCCGCAGGCACGGCCAAGACCCGGGGCGTCATGGTCCGCCGATGGCATGGTCAAAGCCCGGGGCGTCATAGGCCGCCGAAGGCGCGGTCAAAGCCCGGGGCGTCATAGGCCGCCGAAGGCGCGGTCAAAGCCCGGCGCGACATGGTCCGCCGCTGGCACGGTCAAAGGCCGGGGCGTCATAGGCCGCCGAAGGCGCGGTCAAAGCCCGGGGCGTCGGGCGCTAAGAGCCACCAAAGGTACGATAGCAGATGTGCAGGTTAGGGGCGTGGCTGGTACCATGTACGAGCAGAAAACCTGCAAAAGTACATCTTTTTACTCATTAATGCCCCGGTTTTGCAGAATTCCTGCAAATGTGCAGGTTTTTCGGCAAATTTTCTCGCTCAGGGCCTTCGGGACCTGAAATTCCTGCACTATTGCAGGCTTTTTCTCCAAACGAGCCGTTTACCGGGAAAAAGCCTGTACTTTCGCAGGTTTTCGAGGCTGCTTACCCGCTTCGCGAACTGCTGCGACAAACAAATTAGCTCTGGAACGGCTACTCTTACTCCTCGGGGCTGGTCGAATCGATCGCTTACCTTCGACCGTGCGGGCAGAAAACCTGCAAAAGTACATCTTTTTGCTCATTAATGCCCCGGTTTCGCGGAATTCCTGCAAATGTGCAGGTTTTGGGGCTAATTTTCTCGCCTAGGGTCTTCGGAACCTGAAATTCCTGCACTATTGCAGGCTTTTTCTCCAAACGAGCCGTTTACCGGGAAAAAGCCTGCACTTTCGCAGGTTTTCGAGGCTGCATACCCGCTTCGCGAATGGTTGCGACAAACAAATTAGCTCTGATCTGGAACGACTCATCTTACTCGTCGGGGCAAGTCAAGCCGGTTGCTACCATCGATCATGCGGGCAGAAAACCTGCAAAAGTACATCTTTTTGCTCATTAATGCCCCGGTTTCGCGGAATTCCTGCAAATGTGCAGGTTTTTTGGCTAATTTTCTCGCTCAGGGCCTTCGGGACCTGAAATTCCTGCACTATTGCAGGCTTTTTCTCCAAATAAGCTGTTTACCGGGAAAAAGCCTGCACTTTTGCAGTTTTTCGAGGCTGCATACCCGCTTCACGAACTGCTGCGACAAACAAATTAGCTCTGGAACGGCTAATCTTACTCGTCGGGGCGGTCGAATCGACTGCTACCTTCGATCGCGCGGGCAGGAAACCTGCGAATACTCTCATGACGCAGTAGACGTCACCCTACAGAATTAAAATAAACGGGTCAACTGCTGTTTATTTTCGTAAAAGGTACATCTTTGCTCATTAGCTCCCCGACTTCGCGGTTTCCTGCAATTATACAGTCGACCGACCGCCGTCATGCAGCGCAACACCACGGGCTGGGAGCTGTGCACGGTGCTTTTTTTAGCAAGACCTTCAGGACCGGGACTTCCTGCACTATTACAGGCTTTTACCTGAAAAGACCTGCACTTCCAGGCTGTTGAGAAAGTCTAACGGGTTTCCTCTCAGATCAATTTTTATGTGGGGGCACTCATCTTGAAGAGAAAAAATTGATTTAAAACGATCTGAGAGGGGTATTTGGCTCATGCTTTTGGTACTTTTTTTGAGCATCCAGGAAAAAAGGGGGTTTCTCAACAGCCTGACTTCGCAGTTTTTTGACACCGTTTGCCCACTTGCCCGCTGGCACGAACGGCTGCGACAAACAAATTATTGTGCCTCAGAAAGGCAAAATTTACTTGTCGGAACCGGTTGAAAAGGAAGGCGCCTTTCTACACAAATACAATGTGCAGGAATTCCCGTTCCGACGTTCCCATTTGTTGAGGTGTGAAATTTTGCTGCGAAGAAACTATTCTTTTCACGTGGAGAAAGTGAGTCGGGATGCAACTGGTGCGGTGTTTGTTGGCGGCGTTCGCAATGATTGGATGCAGAAGATGCATGGGACGGTGCTGGGGTCAAAAGGTCATCACGGTTGGTGGCCGTTCAGGGTACCACGAAAAAAGTTTTCCTTCGGAAAACTGTTAGCTTATCCTTAGGAGGTTACACAATGAAGGCTGTAATTATGGCCGGAGGCAAGGGGACGAGGCTTCGTCCCTTGACTTGTCATCTCCCGAAACCGATGGTACCTCTTGTAGGCAAGCCTTGCATGGAATATATCGTCGAGCTGCTGAAGAGCCATGGCATTCATGAAATTGCCGTTACGATGCAGTATTTGCCTGAAGTGATCCGCAGTTATTTCGGAGACGGCCGGGACTTCGGCGTGAATATACGCTATTTTGACGAAACCGTGCCGCTTGGTACAGCGGGCAGCGTCAAAAATGCCCACGATTTTCTGGACGATACCTTTGTTGTCATCAGCGGAGATGCGTTGACCGATTTTGATTTGAAGCAGGCGTTGTCGTTTCACAAACAAAAGCAATCGCTCGCTACTCTGGTGCTTGCTCGGGTCGCACACCCGCTTGAATACGGCGTGGTCATGACGGATGAGCAGGGCCGTATCGCGCGTTTTTTGGAAAAGCCGAGTTGGAGCGAAGTGTTCAGCGATACGGTGAATACCGGCATTTATATTTTGGAGCCCGAGGCGCTGGAACGCGTTCCCTCCGGTACGGAATTTGATTTCAGCCAGCAGCTGTTTCCGGCGCTGCTTCGCGATAATCTTGCCCTGTACGGCTATGTCGGCAGCGGGTATTGGTCGGATATCGGCAATTTGCAGCAGTACCGGCAAACGCAGTTCGATATGCTTGGGGGCAAAGTGAAGGCGAACCTGCCGGGCAAGCAAATTCAGCCGGGCGTTTACGTCGGCGACAATGTGGAAGTGAGCGCCAAAGCGAAGATTCTTGGCCCGGCGTACATCGGGGAGGGCAGCCGGCTCGAGGATGATGTGGAAATCGGCGAATACTGCATCATCGGCAAAAACAACCGTGTGTCCAAAGGCAGCGTGCTGACCCGCAGCGTGCTGTGGGACCACAACCACATCGCCGAACGGAACGAGCTAGCGGGGTCGACTTTGACGAGCCGGATCGTTTGCAAGGAGGCGTCCAGTTTGGGCGACGGGTCCGTCGTCGGCAATCATGTCGTAATCGGCTCCGGAAGTACGGTTCAGCCGAATGTGAAAATATGGCCGGGCAAACAAATTCGCGATAATACCCGGCTTCATACATCTTTTATATGGGGCGACCAAGCCTCCAAATCCTTATACAAAACATCCGGGGTCAGCGGACTCCCGAATCTCGATCTTACGCCGGAAATCGTCGCCAGATTCGCCACCGCATACGGCGCGACGTTAGCCGCAGGCAAAGTTTTGACTGTGAGCGGCGCCCCGCATGAATTTTGCCGGCTGCTCAAGCGCATCGTCATCGCGAGCCTGCAGTCGGTCGGCACTCATGTGATCGATTTGGGCGACTGCATGCCGCCTGCAGCCGCTTTTGCCATTCGCAGTCTTGGAGCGGCGGGAGGGATTCATATCGCCTGGTCAGGCAGCGAAGCCGCCGACTGCTCTCTCGAATGCCTGGACGGCTCGGGGCTGCCGATAGCCAGAAACGCCGAACGTAAAGTCGAAAACAGCTTTTGGCAGGAAGATTACGCCCGTGCTCCTATCGGGCAGGTTGGGAGTTGCAAAGAGGACCACCAATGGACCATGGCGTATGTTCGCGCATTGGCTAAAGAAATCGCTGACGAGCGCACCGCTGTCCCTCCTTTGAAAATCGTGATCGAAGCCAGCCCCTGGTTTCAGCAATGGGCGATCCCCTTTTTCGAGGAGCTGGGTACGGAAGCGATCCATGTGACGGCGGCCAGCCTGCTGGAGCCGCTCCACGCCTTTGTGCCTCTCTCACAGGCCAGCCTCGGGCTGCGGCTAAGCGATGACGGGCGCGGCATGCGGCTCGTCACAGAGCGTGGCGACCTTGTGAACGAAGACGTGCAGACAGTGCTTCTCTACTTGTGCTACCTTCACAGCCGCCCGGGATCGACGATAGGAGCCCCGGTCAGCGCGCCGCATCTACTGGAAAGCATGGCCGAAGGGCTCGGAGCGAGCATTGTGCGCACGAAGGAATGGGCCAGAGCGGTAATGGAAGCGACTCGGGAAACGAATATGCATCCGCTGTTCGATTCGCTTTTTGCGGCCGGACTCGTGCTGCTGCATCTGCATAGAACGGGATTGCCGCTCAGCGAGCTCCTCTCTTTGCTGCCGGACTTTCATCTGCACCGCGAGCGGATTGCATGTCCGTGGGATGTTAAAGGACGGGTGATGCGGAACATGATGGAGCGCACGAAAGATTCGCGCGTCGAGCTGCTGGACGGCATTAAATTTTTTCACGACGACGGTTGGGTTCTGCTGCTTCCCGATGCCGACGATCCCGCTTTCCAAGTCGTCGCCCAGTCGGATAATCCGATGCTGGCGCAAGCGCTCGTCCGCAACTACCGAGAACAAATTCTAAACCTTCTTCAATGAGCATATACATATATCGTTGATTTTTTTTTCGATTCTCACGATGAAGGAGAGAGCGGCGTGAACATAATTCCCATCGTTTCCAAACAGATCGCCTATGTACTGTACGACGATCAATCATCCAGTATGATCGTTCAATATCATACCGGTTACAAGGCATCTTTTCCCAATGTGAAGCAGGACGACTATCAGATGATCGCGACCTCGACGAATGGCTACGACTCTTTAGTGAAGCTTACCGGAATGCGGTACGCTCAAGGTCAACTGCCGGAAGAGTGAATGACATACACGATCTCCACTTCGCAAAAGTGGAGATTTTTCGTTTGTGCGCAGCGTATGCTACAATGTTGCTCAATCAATCCAGTTCAAGAGCAGTTGCTTCAAAACAACCACGCTAAAGAAAAGGTGAGTCGGATTTCCACTTCAACTCCAACTGTACACGCCGATTATACGGACCGGGATACGCTGCATTTGCTCGTGCAATCGCCTTTTGTCCTGTTTGCATACTGGCAGCTCTCCTCACGGAAAGCCGCGATGATCCAAGAGCATTTCGGAAAAGACTGGCTCGCTCTGCTGCCCAGCCTGCGCATTTATGACGTTACCGGTTTATCTTTTGACGGGAGCGTCGCCAATGAGGCGTGGGAGCTTCCGCTGCCGCAGGAGGAATCCTGCTTTTTGCAAGGGTTCCGCCCAGGCAGGCATTATGCGGCCGATTTGGGCATTGTGAACGGTCACGGCCAGTTTCTCCCCCTTCTGCGCTCCAATACGGTCATGACGCCCGCTGGCGCTAAAGAAACGGCTTCCACCCCTTCCCTGTCGGAAGGGAATGCCCTCTCCGCAGCTCCGCTCGCCTTCACTCTGATCAAGCCGTTCAGCTATGACCAATTCTCAGCGTATTCCGTCTATCCGGCCAAGGAAACGGATGCCAGCTCCGGAGGCGACAGCGAATGACTCCCCCTGCTCACGGTTACATCGCTTTTCTCCTGCATGCTCATATGCCGTATGTCCGCCGGGAGGATGACGACGTCACCCTGGAAGAGCGCTGGTACTACGAAGCTGTCGCGGACAGCTACCTTCCCTTGATCGATATGATGGATTCCCTCCTGCGGGACGGCGTCGGCTTCCGTCTGACGCTCTCCGTCTCCCCCACTCTGCTCGCGATGATGGAAGACCCGCTCATGCAGCGCAAAATGAAGCGGTACCTGACCGATCTGAGCGAGCTGGCCGGCCGGGAAGCGTCGCGCCTGCGCGGCGATGCCGACTTCGCGCCCGCTGCCGCCATGTACCGGAGCCGCTACCGCCGGCTCCTGGAACTGTACGATCGCCTGGGCGGCGATCTGATCGCCAAGCTTCGCAGCCTGCGCGACGCCGGCTGCGTCGAACTGATCACGTGCGCCGCGACGCATGCGTTCTTGCCGCTGGTCAAGAACGCAGCCGCGCTGCGCGCGCAGCTGGAAGCCGCCGTTCTCGAATTTCGGCGGCATTTTGGCTCTGCTCCGGCAGGCATTTGGCTGCCGGAGTGCGGCTACACGCCCGCGGTGGAGCCCCACCTGCAGTCGCTGGGCCTGCGCTGGTTCGTCGCTCCGGCGCACGCACACGCGCTAGCCGCCGCAGGCCGGCCCCTGCGCACGCGCGGCGGCGCCTGTGCCTTCGCCCGGGACCCCGAAGCCTCCACACAAGTGTGGAGCGCGGAGGCCGGGTACCCGGGCGATGGCGAATATCGCGAGTATTACCGCGATATCGGCTACGACCTCGGCGCGGACGGCGGCGCCGAGTGGGAGTACATCAAGCCCTATATGCTGCCGGACGGCAAGCGGATTCATACGGGCTTGAAGTATCACCGCGTCACCGGCCGCAGCGGAGACGCCAAACAGCCCTACCGCCCGGAACGTGCCGCCCGGAAAGCCCGGCAGCACGCCGGTCATTTCATCGCGGCCCGGGCGGAGCAGATCCGCCGCCTCGCCGCCGCAGGCGAGGGGGCGCCCCCGGTCATCGTATGCCCATACGATGCCGAGCTGTTCGGCCACTGGTGGTACGAAGGTACCCAGTGGCTGGAGGCCGTGCTGCGCGGGCTGCATGACGCGCGCAGCTTTAGCCCGGGCGTAGTCGTGGAGACGACTACGTTAAGCGCTTACGCGGCCGCCTGGCCGCCCGATACGGAAGCGGAGCTTCCCGTATCGAGCTGGGGCCGCGGCGGCTTCGCCGAAGTCTGGCTGCAGCCGCGCAGCCAGTGGGTGCATCCTCGGCTCCATGCAGCCGAGGACCGGATGATCCGCGCCGCCGCCCGGGTGCAGTGCGAGCTTTCGCCGCCCGACGCCTGGCGGAAGCGGGCGCTCAATCAGGCGGCACGGGAGCTGCTGCTCGCTCAAAGCAGCGACTGGACGTTCATTCTCGACGCCGGCACGGTGACGGAATATGCAGAGGGCCGCATTCACAGCCATCTGGAGCATTTTCACGCCCTGCTCGACATGCTTGAGCCCGCTGATGAACGCAGTGCCGGTGCCAGTTTGTCCGCTTCGTCTGCGCCTGCCCAGCCCGCCGATGCTTTGACCTGCAGACCGGAGCCCACCGGCAATCACTGCACCGACAACGGCTTGCCCGCTCTGTCTCCGCCCGCTCAGCCTGCCGGCGACCTGCTCGATCGGCTGGAGCACAGCTCGCCGTTTTTGCCCGATCTCGATTACCGCATATACGCAGCTTCGAGCGAGCTTGAGGAGGTACGAGCGGGAGCGTTTCTTCCCGCCGCTCCCGGCAGTGGCAAGCTGCGCATCCTCATGCTCGCCTGGGAATATCCGCCGCGCGTGATCGGCGGCTTGGCCCGGGCGGTCTGCGACTTATCGGAACAGCTCGCCACGCTCGGACACACCGTCCATGTCATTACGTGCCATGCGACCGACAGTCCGGTCTACGAGGTGTCCGGGCAAGTGCATATTCATCGGGTGCAAATTTTGCAGTCGATGGCGCCGGTTCATTTTCTCGATTGGGTCTTTCAAATGAATATGGCTTTTATAGAAGTGATTCAGCGCCTTTTCCGGGACGATGCGGATTTCGATCTTGTTCACGCTCACGACTGGCTCGTCTTTTACGCCGCCAAAGAAAGCAGGCAAACTCTCGGCATCCCGCTCATCGCCACCGTTCACGCCACGGAATACGGGCGCAGCCAAGGTAGGCTGGAGACCGAAGTGCAGCAGCGGATTCATCGCCTGGAAGGTAAGCTGACCAAGGAAGCGGACCGCGTCATCGTCTGCAGCCGGTTTATGCAGCATGAAATGCAGCGCCTTTTCGGACTGCCGGAAAGCAGAGCGGTCCTTATTCCCAACGGCGTACGCGCGCATCGTGGAACGTCTTCTACCGCTCCCCCCATCCGTCAGTCGCTACCGGAAGCCATTGGCGATACCGCAGGCCGCGACCGGATCATCTGCTTCCTGGGCAGGCTCGTGCACGAAAAAGGCGCGCACATTCTGATCGACGCCATGCGGCCGCTGCTCAAGCGTTTCGCTAACGCACTCCTCGTCATCGCCGGGACCGGTCCGGCTCTGGAAGAGCTGCGTTCCCGCTCCGCCCATTACGGAGACCGGGTCCGTTTCACCGGCTTTGTTGACGGGCCAGATAAAGAACGATTGCTGGAAGCCGCCGAATTGTGCGTCTTTCCCAGCCTTTACGAGCCGTTCGGCATCGTCGCTCTGGAAGCGATGTCCAGTGGAACGCCGCTGGTCGTCTCCGATGTCGGCGGTCTGGCCGAAATCGTCGAGCACGGCGTCGACGGCTGCAAAGTTCCCCCGGGCGATGCCCGGGCGCTCGCCGCACAAATCGCAGATTTGCTGGAGCACCCCGAGTCCGCGAAGCAGCTTGCGGAAGCGGCAGCACGTAAAGTTCAAGCTTCCTACGATTGGACCGGCATCAGCGAGGCGACCGTAGACGTGTATCGGCAGGCAGCCCATACCGTTTTATCAAAATGAAGCGGAATTTCAAATTGCTGAGCAAATGAGGTAACTTTGTGAGGGTTAGGGAACCGGAAGAACCCTAATTTGAGGTGCAGCTGTGCAGCCCGCCTTTTCCCGACGCGCGTCTCTCATTGCGCAGGCTGCATAGCGGGGAGACATCAGGCAGCTTAGCGAACCAGACTAAAGCCTGCAAAAGTGCAGGTTTTTCCTATGAAAATGTTTCGTTTTGGCGAAAAGCCTGCGATTGTGGCAGGAATTTTCGATGAAAATGAATCTGAGCCCACGTTCGCGGCGAAAAGCCTGCACAATTGCTAGGAATATTTCGTTTCCAGCCCATCTATGAGCAAAAAACTGCACTTTTGCAGCTTTTTTCGCGTGATTCGGCTGAATGTGGGGTCCGGCTTTGGCGTGCAGGTTTCAGGGCAGCCTGGCTTTTGCTGCTTTTCTCCGAGCAACCAGGATGATTAAGGCGATCCGCCTCTAGACTCCGCGTTTCACGGCGGCCTGGCTTTTGCTTTTCTTCTTCACGCGACCAGGCTGATTGTGACGATTCCGCCTCTAGACTCCGGGTTTCGCGGCAGCCTGGCTTTTGCTGCTTTTTTCACGCGACCAGGCTGATTGGGGCGGTCCGCCTCTAGACTCCGCGTTTCGCGGCAGCCTGGCTTCTGCTGCTTTTCTTCACGCGATCGGGCTGATTGGGGCGGTCCGCCTTTAGCCTCCGCGTTTCGCGGCAGCCTGGCTTCTGCTGCTCTTCTTCACGCGACCAGGCTGATTGGGGCGGTCCGGCTCCGGCCTCCGCGTTTCTGGGCAACCAGGATTGCGCTGCTTTGATTATGCCGGCCTCGTTCTAGCCTCCCCGCGTTTCCTGGAAGCCCCGGAATTCACGTATATTTCATAGCGGCGAGGAAATAATAAAATAATATGTGAAACTGTGCCCATTTTGAAAGCGCGGTCACATGCAATTTTCAGAATATTTTCAAAGAATCATTGATTCCTTGGGAAGAATTAGGTAACCTATTGGCAAAGCCCTATGTGTCCTTATGAAGCGTAGGCTGATCCATCAGACGCGTAGACCTCTTTCAGTTCCCTTGGAGCATGGTTTTACCGCGATCAAACTTACGAGTGGGGAAGTGATTTTATGCCTAGACATCTGGTCATCGGAAACGGAAAATTTCTTATTAACCTCGATCAGCATTCTTACATGCGGGATCTGTACTATCCTTTCGTCGGCCAGCTCAATCATATCGGCGGATACCAGTGCCGGGTAGGCATCTGGGTCGATGGCGCCTTTGCTTGGCTGAACGCACCGGAATGGCAGTTTCATCTCGCTTATGTGGAGGATTCTCTCGTTACAAAGGTTACGGCTACGCATCCGGATCTGGGAATCACCCTGCTCATAAACGACGGTGTCCATCAGCGCGAGGACATTTATTTGAAGCGGATTCAAATTACCAATCACCGAAATACGGTGCGCGAGGTACGGGTATTTTTTAACCAGGATTTGCTCATTAACGAAACGGAAGTGGGCGACACCGCTGCCTATTACCCGGCATCCAATACCGTTTTCCATTATAAAAAAGACAAGTATTTCATGTTCAACGGAAGCACCGGAACCGAGGGTATTTTTCAGTATTCTACGGGTGTCAAAAGGTTCTACAATGCCGAAGGCACCTGGCGCGACGCCGAAGACGGCCATCTGATGGGCAATGCGATCGCTCAGGGCTCGGTCGACAGCACGATCAGTTTCCGGCTGTTCGTGCCGCCGGAGGCCAGCCAGACGATGTACTACTGGATGACGGCCGGCAAAACGCTCGAGGAAGTGAAAAAGCTCGACGCCTACGTCAAAGACAGCCACCCCGGCAAGCTGCTTGACCGGGTTACCGTGTACTGGCAGCGCTGGGCTAACAAGTCCGAGCGGGATTACGGCGACTTGCCGGAGGACGTAGTGCGCTTGTATAAGCAGAGCCTGCTGATCGTCAGAACGCAGACCGATGTGAACGGCGCCATCATCGCCGCCAACGACTCGGACATTATGCAGAGCAATCGTGACCATTACAGCTACATGTGGCCCCGCGACGGCGCATTGATCGCCTATGCGATGTCCATGGCCGGTTATCAGGGCATGATCATTCCTTTCTTCAACTTTTGCGCTAATGTGCTTTCGCCGGAAGGCTATCTGCATCATAAATACAATCCGGACGGCACGGTCGGCTCCAGCTGGCATCCTTACATTCATTCGGGACGCGTGCAGCTGCCGATCCAGGAAGATGAAACCGCACTTGTCCTTTTTGCCCTGTGGCAGGACTTTCAGAAGCACGGCAGCCTGGAATTCGCCCAATCGCTTTATCGCACGTTAATTCGCAGAGCGGCCCGGTTTATGTCGACTTATATCGATCAGGAGCTGAACCTGCCTAAGCCGAGCTACGATCTTTGGGAAGAACGGTACGGCATTTATACTTTCACGGCTTCTGCAGTGTACGGCGGGCTGATCGCCGCTTCGAATTTCAGCAATTTGTTCGGCGATGAGGAGCGGAGCAACCGCTACAAGCACACGGCCGAGAAAATTAAAGCCGGCATGCTCAAGCATTTGTGGGATGAAGAAGAAGGCCGTTTTGTGCGCGGTTTGTACCTTGAGGACGGGGAATGGGTTAAGGATATGACGCTGGAAAGCTCCGTCTACGGCATTTTCGAATTCGGCGTGCTGCCGGCCGACGACGAGCAGGTCGTATCGACTATGAAAGCGAACAAAGCAGGACTGGCGATCAAAACCGACGTCGGAGGCATCGCCCGCTATCATCACGATTATTACTTCCAGCGCTCCACCGACATCGATAACATTCCGGGGAACCCCTGGATCATCTGTACGCTTTGGATCGCCGAGTGGGAAATCGAGTGCGCCAAATCGCTGGCCGACCTGGAGACACCACGCAGGACGCTGGAGTGGGTCGTTCGGCATTCCATGGAAAGCGGCGTGCTGCCCGAGCAGCTTGATCCTTTTTCAGGCGAGCCCGTATCCGTCGCTCCGCTCACCTGGTCCCACGCCACTTATGTGCTGACCGTCGTGAAATACTTGAACAAATACAAGCAGCTTGCCAAACAGTAGTGCTGCAAATACAAAAGCTATCCTGAAGTCGGTTTCGACAGGGGATAGCTTTTTTTTGCGCGGAGTAAATTTTTGCATTGTATAATTATTCATAAAATTTTATAATTATTAAAACCATTTTGCATTTATTGGAGTGATGAAATTGGGCTTTAAAGTTTTTGTCGATGGTCAAGACGGCACTACAGGATTAAAAATTAACGAATATTTATCGCGGATCGCCAAGATCGAAGTGCTTCAAATCGAACCTTCCAAACGAAAAGATCCGGATGCCCGCAGCCGATTGCTGAACGCCGCAGATATTGCATTCCTTTGTTTGCCCGACGATGCCGCCAGGGAATCCGTTTCGCTGATTGCCGGCGGGAAAACCAAAATCATCAATGCCAGCACCACCTTTAGAACGGATCCGGGCTGGGTCTTTGGATTGCCGGAGCTAGTCCCCGGCCAGAGGGATCTCATTCGCGGCGCTTCCAAAGTTTCCGTCCCCGGCTGCCATGCAACAGGCTTTATACTGAGTCTCAGACCGCTCATCGATGCCGGCATTGTGCCGAGGGACTACCCCGTCACCAGTTTCTCGGTTACAGGGTACAGCGGAGGCGGAAGAAAAAAGATAGAATTGTACGAAAACGCTGCGGCCGCAGACGAAAAAAAACTGCATATCCCGAGGCACTATGCGCTCGATCGCTTGCATAAGCACATCCCCGAGATGCAAATGTACTCCGGCCTGCTCTACGAGCCTCTTTTTACGCCCGTTATTGCCGATTACTATCAGGGACTGGCTGTATCCGTGCCGCTGATCAAAAGGAATTTGAACAAAAGCGTGTCGGCCGAGGACGTTCGCGACATCTTGGCGGCCCGCTATGAGTCCGAACCTTTCATCCGTGTCATGCCGTACGAATCCGGCCGCTACCTGGACGACGGCTACTTTTTGATCGGCGAGTGCAATCTTACGAACCAAGTCGACATGTTTGTTTTCGGCCAGGGCGAGCATATCCATATTTTAACCAGGTACGATAACCTGGGAAAAGGCGCTTCCGGTGCTGCCATTCAAAATATGAACCTGATGCTCGGCTTTGAAGAGAGCCTTAGTTTAATCTAGGAGCCGCACTCGGAGCCTGGGCGGGTGGGCCAAACTCCCTACTGCACCAGCTCGCTGTAGCTCCCGGCTCCGAGCAGCAAGTCGAGCTCCTGCGGATGGGATAGCTGAATTTTATACATCCATCCTTTTTCATAAGGCGAGTCGTGCAGCAGCTGCGGCACCCGTTCAAGCAATGGGTTCACGGCCGTTACTTTGCCGGATAACGGAGCGGGCAAATCCCGGTCGCCCTCCACGGTTTCCGCGCTGCCTGCATATCCGCCCCGCTCCAGCTCATCCCCTGCTTCGGGCAGCTCGATAAAGACGATCATCCCAATTGTGGCGATCGCCCAATCGGTAAGCCCGACGACGGCATGCTCCCCTTCCGGACGAATCCAGTAATGGTCTTTGGTGTACCGAAGATGTTCCGGAACTGTCATGTTCATTATCCTCCCAGGTGCAAAAGCTTGCAAAGCCGCCAGTGCCTGCTAAACCAGGCGCTTGCGTTTTATTATCAAAAAAGCTCCTCCGCCGCATCAAACGGACCGAAGGAGCTTTATCGCTTTTAACTATGATTATTTCGCAACGAGGTGTTTGTCGCCAGGTTTCCAGTTCATTGGGCACAATCCGCCGGATTGAAGCGCTTGAAGCACGCGAAGCGTTTCTTCTACGCTGCGGCCTACGTCGTTGTGGTTAACAACTTCGTATTTCAGTTCGCCTTCCGGATCGATGATGAACAGGCCGCGAAGCGCGATGCCTTCTTCTTCGATCAGAACGCCATAATCGCGGGCAACGGATTTAGTGATGTCCGCAGCAAGAGGGAATTCCAGCTTGCCAAGGCCGTTATCGTTAACCGGAGTGTTGATCCAGGCGCGATGAGTATGAATGCTGTCGATGGAAACACCCAGAATCTCAGTGTCCAGCTCTTTGAATTGAGCGGCAGCGTGGCTCAAAGCTGTAATTTCTGTTGGGCACACAAATGTGAAATCCAATGGATAGAAGAATAATACCAACCATTTTCCTCTATAATCGGACAAAGATGCTTTACCGAAATCTTGACCGTTGCCTAATGCCGTCTCCATTGTGAAATCCGGCGCTTGTTTACCGACTAAACGCTCTGCCATGTGCAAAACTCCTCCTCTAATCTGAATTCTTCGTATAAAATGGTAACATTCGCCTAGATGAAAGTCAATAATTAGATCGAATATTAACTAATAATTATTATTAATTGTGGGGGATTTTTGACAATTAGTTTGAAAAGCATTTGGAATAGGGGCATTTCGAAATGCTGATTGGCAAAACCAAGCTGCTGAATATCATCTACCGATTATCGCCAACGCTTTCCGACCGAATTATGCGCAACGCATAAGCTGCGTTATGTAAAAAGCCTGGCGGTTGAGGCGTTATATGTTTCACCCAGAAGGAACTAGTTTAATAATCCTAATTATCAATTTGGAAATGAGCCTTAATTCTCATTTATTTTTTAAAAAATTACAAATTTCAACTTTTATAGACAAAATAACATGGTAAACCTTTCCTTTAAGTGATATTATGAGAAAGTTGATATAAATTACCCAAAAGGAGTCATTGCATTTATAGGAAAGGGGAGAGCATCAACTTTAGCACTAAGGACTATTTATCTATCTTTCTATGATTCAAGTTCATCAGATGACTCGATGCTCGGCAAATTAATTGGAAAAGGATGTGCAACTATGATACCAACCTTCAAAAAATCTCTTTTTAATAGCAAGATTTATTTCTGCTGCATGTTTATGAGTTTACTTTTTACTATTTTTTCAAGTTCCACATTTGCGACGACTACAGGATATCCTCCTAGTCAGGCTACTGGCGGGAAGGTTACTGCTACATTGATTAATGGCTTTTCTGCAAATGCTGCAAATCAGAATGGTGCAGGGTTGTTCGATGGAATTCCGGCAAATGATTGGAATACAAATCAAGTTTTTTATTGGTATGGTTCCTCCTCATATGTGGAAGTTTCTTTCCCTAGATCAGTTAATATTTGGAGATATGGGACTACTGGATGGAGCAGTTATACTGCTCAATTGAACATTTTGAAGTTTAACAGTTCTGACGGTAGCTATACAGATGTTACTTCTACGTATTCTCTTCCTACCTCAGCAATTACCAATTTACAGGCTGAAAAGTTTGTGCAACATTTACCAGCAGGAAGGTACAAATTTAAAACTAGTGGTTATCGAATGGATTCTGAATGGTATGTGGAAAATGATGAGGCTTTGCCTGCTGTCCCGTCTGGTTTGAATGGTACTGGTGCTAATGGTACTGCTAACCTTACTTGGAATGCGAATACCGATTCTAATTTACAAGGATATTTCATTTACCAAAATGGAGTAAAACTTTCCAATACTCCTATCAGCGGAACATCTTATTCCGTTGGTTCCCTTACGAACGGGACTTCCTATTCTTTTCAGATTTCGGCTGTTGATACCTCAGGGAATGAATCTGCTTTGTCTTCAGCGGTATCGGTCACACCAGTGAACACGAACCCGCCAGTTACGCCAACCGGATTAACTGGAGTGGCAGGGAACGGGACGGTAAATCTTAATTGGAAAGGGAATTCAGAAACTGATTTAAGCGGCTATAATGTATATCAAAATGGAGTGAAACTGAATACGACACCTGTTTCGGCGGTTAGTTTTAATGTGACCGGATTGATCAATGGAACAACCTACAGCTACCAAGTTTCGGCGGTTAATAAAGCGGGGTTTGAATCGGCCAAATCTGCAGCCATCCATGTAACTCCTGTTCCTCCATTGCCGGCAACTCCTTCGGGATTATCAGCAACAGCTGGAAATGCACAAGTAAGTCTGACCTGGAATTCTGTAGCAGAGTCCACATACTATGTTCTTAAAAGATCAACGACTGCGGGCGGACCATATACTGTTATTGCTAATAATGTATATCTACCATCTTTTACGGATAACTCAGTTGTAAACGGTACGACTTACTACTTTACTGTAAGTGCGGTTAATATCGCGGGGGAAAGCGGCAATTCGAATGAGGTTGCAGTTACTCCAAAAGCTCCATTGCCACAAACGCCGCAAGCTCCAACCAATTTGACAGGAAGCGCGGGCAACAATCAATCGAGCCTGTCTTGGACTGCATCGGCTGGAGCGACAAGTTACACGGTAAAACGTGCAGCAACTGCAAATGGGCCTTTCATCGCTGTGGCAAGCAACGTAACTCAGACTTCATTTATTGACGCCACGGCTACCAATGGTACGACTTATTATTATGTTGTCACAGCAACAAATGCAGGTGGCGAGAGCTCAAACTCCAACGTGGTTACTGTGACCCCGTCTTCGCCGGGATTGCTTTATCCTACAAACTTGGTTGCTACATCCGGCAGCAAACAGGTTTCCTTAACTTGGACAGCCGCAACGGGAGCATCCAGTTATATTGTTAAACGCAGCACATCCAATAGTGGTCCGTATACCCAAATCGCATTGGGAATTACAGGTACGAGTTATACGGATACGACAGTAACAGACGGAACGACATATTACTACGTAGTATCCGCTGTTATTGGAAACAATGAAAGTAATAATTCAAACTCTGTAGAGGCAACCCCGACAGCTCCAATTCAAAATAATCGGGCTCTATTGGAAATTACCATGGTTAGCGGTCAAACATTTGAATATGACTTGTCTATGGACGAAGTAAATGATTTTATCAACTGGTACAACAATCGCGCTTCAGGAACGGGACCAGCATTCTATACGATGAACAAAACCTATAACCTTGGACCTTTCAAAAGTAGAAAAGATAATTTTGTATTCGATAAGATCCAAAATTTTGAGGTTAATCAATACAGTAAATAGAGTTTGATCTACCGATTATCGCCATCGATCGCCGACCGAATTATGCGCAACACATAAGCTGCGTTATGTAAAAAGCCTGACTGCTGTGGCGATGTTATTCGCTCAGCAATCAGGCTTTTTATATTGCATGAAATTATTTGCGCATAGCGTTAACGATCAGTTCGCCCATCGCAACCGTGCCGATGGCTTTGCTTTTGTCGACGGCGATGTCGCCTGTGCGGTTGCCCGCGTCGAGCACTTCTTTGACCGCGCGCTCGATGGAATCAGCCGCATCGTGATAGCCGAACGTCAGGCGGAACATCAGCGCGACGGACAAAATCGTAGCGATCGGATTCGCGATGCCTTGACCGGCGATATCCGGAGCGGAGCCGTGCACCGGCTCGTACAAACCGAAGCTGCCTTCGCCCAGGGATGCGGAGGAAAGCATGCCGATCGAGCCTGTCAGCATCGCAGCTTCGTCGCTCAAAATGTCGCCGAACATGTTCTCGGTGACGATGACGTCGAAGCTGGACGGACGGCGGAGCAGCTGCATCGCGCAGTTGTCGACGAGCACATGCTCCAGCTCGACATCCGGATAATCCGCGGAAACGCGGATTACCGTTTCGCGCCACAAGCGGGACGTCTCCAGAACGTTCGCTTTATCAACGGACGCCAGCTTCTTGCTGCGGGTGCGCGCGATGTCGAAAGCTTGGCGGGCGATGCGCTCGACTTCAGCGACGTTGTACACGCAAGTATCCACTGCTTCTTGGCCGTTTGCGCCTTCGCGGCGGAATTTCTCACCGAAATAGATGCCGCCTGTCAATTCGCGAACGACGATCAGGTCGGTTCCTTCCAATACTTCCGGTTTCAAAGTGGAAGCTTCTTTCAGGCAATCGAAAATAACAGCCGGACGAATGTTCGAGAACAGTCCGAGCGCTTTGCGGATGCCGAGAAGCCCTGTTTCCGGACGCAGCTCCTTCGGATTGTTGTCCCATTTCGGACCGCCGACAGCGCCCAGCAGAACGGCGTCAGCCGATTGGCACACCGCAAGCGTTTCTTCCGGCAGCGGGGTGCCTTTTTGATCGATGGCGATACCGCCGAACAGCGCATGCTCGGTTTCAAATTGGTAACCGAACAATTCTTCCGTACGCTTCAATACTTTTTCCGCTTCTGCAACAACTTCCGGACCGATTCCGTCTCCGGCGATTACAGCGATTTTTTTCACTTCTGCCATGACTTTCATTCACTCCCTGGTTTCATATTCCTGCCGCTTGGCGCGGTCAGACATCCTTCGTTAACGTCGAAAAAAGACTTCTATATATTGTACCATACTTAGGCCAGGTCACTTAGATATAAAATCTATCGCTTTAATAGGCTACACCTATAAAGAAGC
This sequence comes from Paenibacillus sp. sgz302190, assembly GCF_059820445.1. Taxonomy (NCBI): domain Bacteria; kingdom Bacillati; phylum Bacillota; class Bacilli; order Caryophanales; family Paenibacillaceae; genus Paenibacillus; species Paenibacillus sp. sgz302190. The sequence continues at coordinate 131,367 of NZ_JBZYAO010000013.1, read as the reverse complement.
ATGTAAACGTGGTTGAATCACTCACCGCCGGAGCAGCACATCACTGCTGACGCGGCAAAAACCTGCAAAAGTGCAGGCTTTTTCTTTGAAAGAGGCTCATTTTGAGGAAAAACCTGCAATTGTGCAGGAATTTCCGACCCAGATGGGTCCGAACTCATGTATGCGCGAAAAAAACTGCATTTTTGCAGGAATTTTTCGTTTCCGGCGTACCAGCGAGGAAAAAACTGCACTTTTGCAGGTTTTCCCTGCTTTGCCAAGCGGGTGTGCGCCTTTTGCAGGTTTTCCCCACGGTCGGCAGGCTATCCCTCCCTCCGTTCGCTGCACGAATCGCCGTAAGTCACCCTGCCCCACCGCATCGCACCGCAACCACACGCTGGCTTTGACATCCATTAGGGTTCAGCCCTTCTGGATACCCTAGTAATAATGTATCTCGTACACTCCGGGATATTGTGGCCGACCGACCGCCGTCATGCCGTGCAGCACCGCGCGCCGGGAGCTGCGCGCAGATTCGCCGGTGCCGATATGATTCGACCCGAGCGGCACCGGCGAATCCGATCATTTTCTACCCTGTTCCTTATCCATTTCATCTTACGTAAACAACCGGAATCCGTAGAATAAAGATAGATCGCAAATACAGGAGGTCAGTAATATCATGAAAAAAATGATAAAAATCGCTGCAACGCTGCTTGCCGCTACTACGCTGCTTGCCGGATGCGCCAGCGGCGAAAAACCTGCGGATCAGCAGGGGGCGGGAGCGGCGGCAGGAACGTCCACGGACAAAGTCAAGCTCTCCGTATGGCATAACTGGACAGGCCAGGATGCAAAAGCCATCGCCATGAGAAAGATTTTGGACGATTTCAAAACGCAAAATCCCGATATCGAGCTTGAGGTCGAGGGTCTCCCGACAGACGGCTTGAAAACGCGCCTCAGAACCGTAGCCGCGGCGAATGAAATGCCGGATTTGTTCGTGATGTGGCCCGACGCCATGACGAAGGAATTTGTGAGCGGCAATCTCGTGCAGCCGATCAACGATTTCCTCGACAGCAAGCCGGAGTGGAAAAACAATTTCATTCCGAACGCGCTGGACGGCTATACCGTGGACGGCAACATTTATTCCGTTCCGATGAACCTGTCACCTACCTCTTTCATTTACTATAACAAAGCTTTGTTCGACAAATACAATGTACAGGTTCCCCAAACATGGGACGAGCTTAAAGCGGCAATCGACACGTTCAACAAAAATAAATTAATCCCGATCGCCCTCGGCAATAAAGCGAACTGGGCCGTCCAATCCACCATTTTCAGCGCGATCGCCGACCGCGTGACCGGAACGGACTGGTTCCTGAAAGCGGCGAAACAAGATGGCGCCAAATTTACAGATCCGCAGTTCGTCGAAGCTTTGAAAACGCTGCAGGATCTCAGCAACGCGAAAGCTTTCCAGGACGGCTTTAACAGTATCGATCAAAACCAGATGAGACAGCTTTTCTTCCAAGGCAAAGCGGCTATGTTTATCGACGGAGGCTGGGCGATGGCCGACGTTGTAACGAATGCGCCGAAAGAAGTGCTGGACCAAACGCACGTTACGATTTTGCCTCCTGTTAACGGCGGCAAAGGCGAGGCCAAATCCACTTCCGGCGTCGTAGGCACGGGCATGGGCGTAAGCAAAAAGCTGACCGGCGCCAAAAAAGACGCGGCGATGAAGCTGTTCTACGCGCTTTCCGGTCCGGACGGCCAGCAGGCGACTTTGAACAGCAGCACGCTCGTCAGCTACAAAATCGATCTGGACAAAAGCAAAGCTCAACCGCTGTTCGTGGAGCTGAACGAGCTGATGAAAACTGTGAAAATTACTCCCGTCTACGATTCCAAGCTGAGTTCCGCTGCCGTTGATGTCATCAACAACAATCTGCAAGAGCTGCTCATGGGCGGCAACCCGGAAGCAATCGCCAAAAAAATCCAGGACGCGCAAGCAGGCGCGCTGGGCAAATAAAGGAACTGCTGCAACACCCCCAGCCCTCCACGTTTGTGGCAGGGCTGGCTACTTTCCCGAAGGATGTGAAAAGATGAATACAGCGTATGTCCGCAGGTTCGTTGTGTTAAGCCTCCTCCCCGCCGTCTTGATCTATGCTCTATTTGTATTTGTTCCGGTCATCTGGTCCAGCTACTACAGTTTTTTCGACTGGAAAGGCATCGGCGCCGCCAAGTTTATCGGCCTCAAAAACTATGTTGAAATCATTCACGATGAGGTATTCTGGAGAGCGTTCAAGAACAACATCATTTTTGTCGCCGTAGCGGTCTTCGGCCAGCTTCCCATCGCTCTGGTGCTTGCCATCATGCTGCATAAAAGCAATGCCCTGCAGCGTTTCATCCGCTCCGCCGTCTTTATGCCGATGGTGCTTTCCTCCGTCGTCATCGGGATGATCTGGCAATATATTTATCACCCGCAGATCGGCATTTTGAACTTTTTGCTGGACAAGCTCGGTTTGTCAAGCTGGAAGCTGCAATGGCTGTCCGACGCGAAAATCGCGATTTTCGCCCTTGCTCCCCCGCTCGTCTGGAGCTTCGTCGGCCTTTATTTGATCATCTTTATTTCCGCGTTTCAGAACATTCCCGGAGAAATCCACGATGCCGCGCAAATTGACGGCGCGGAAGGAGCGCGCAAGCTCGTTTCCGTGACGCTGCCCATGATCTGGAGCACCGTGCAAATCGCCATCGTCCTCTGTATTTCCGGAAGTCTGAAATCGTTCGACCTCGTTTACGTAATGACCAAGGGCGGTCCGGCGCATGCGACCGAATTGCTAGCAACTTATATGTACAACTCAACCTTCTCTTCGTACCGCTACGGATTCGGCAGCGCCATATCCACGTCGATTGTCCTCATCAGTCTTGTCTTTATCGGCATCAGCCAATGGTTAACGAACAAAAGCGCGAAAGCGTAAAGAAAGGAGCAATATAAGATGAGCTATTTGGCAGCAGCCCGGCCGCAAGCGAGTGCGAATAAAACGGGTTCTTCCATGAAAAAATGGAGACAAGGCATATTTTGGACGTTTTTGACTTTATATGCTATTTTAACGTTATACCCGCTTTTCTGGCTGGTGATCAGTTCGTTTAAATCGAATGCGGAGTTTTTCAACAAGCCTTTCAGCCTGCCGGAAAGCTGGCATTTCACCAATTTCGTGACAGCCTGGAACACCTCCAAGATGGGCCTCGCGTTCGTCAACTCGGTCATCGTATCCGCCGTCTCGCTGGTTTTGACATTGTTTATTACTTCGCTTGCGGCATACGTTCTGGCCAGATTTAAGTTCCGCTTCAAGGGAATCATTTTAACTTTTTTCGTCATCGGCATGCTGATTCCGATTCACAGTACGCTGGTGCCGCTGTTTATTTTGATGAAGCAGCTTTCGATGCTGAATTCGTACTGGGCACTTATTCTTCCTTATACCGCCTTCGCCCTTCCGACCGCCATTTTTGTGCTGACCGCTTATCTGGCTTCGGTGCCCAAAGAAATCGAGGAAGCGGCTTATATTGACGGAACCAAGCTGTGGGGCGTTTTTTGGCGGATTATGCTGCCGATTTCGCTGCCTGCTTTATCTACGGTCATCATTTTGAGCTTTTTGCACTTTTGGAACGATTTTTCCTTTGCCCTTGTTTTCATTAGCAAAAGCAGCCTAAAAACGCTGCCGCTGAGCATCGCTACGTTCGCCGACGGCTATCAGACCGATTACGGCCTGACGCTGGCTGCGATGACGATTGCGGTGCTTCCGACCATTGCCGTGTATTTGATGTTCCAGGAACAGGTTATGAAAGGAATGACGGCCGGAGCCGTAAAGGGCTGATCGTACAGGCAAAAGCTAAGGAGGATACATGAATGTGGCGATGGATGGGATACTCCCTGCGGCGTAAGCTATCCTTCATGCTGCTTGTAACGGCGCTAATTCCGCTGCTGTTTCTCGGTTCGTTCGCCTTCGTCATTTCTTCGAACATTACGCAGGAGAAAGCGCAGCAGGCCGGACTTGACACTCTCGCGCAAATGGATGCCAAGTTCCGTTTTATTATCGGCGATGTCGAAAATATTTCAATTTTCCTGATCGGCCTGCGGGACATTCAGGAGTATATGAACAAGCCCGACAATGATGTGGCCGCGCAAACCCGCATCCTCGGCCTGATGACCAACCTTATGCATTCCAAAGACTATTTGTCCAACATCACGATTTATCCGGCAAACGGGGGCGATCCCCTGTCCACGACGACGATCTATAGCAGCGACCTGGGCAAGCAGATGGATGTCAGACAGGTGCAGGACAAGCTGTGGACCGGACTGTACACGATACGAAACTATGCAGGGGACCGCCATGTTTTTTCCTTCATCCGCCCTTTGCGCAGTGTGAACAATTATCAGACGCTGGGCTGGCTGTCGATCAGCCTGGACGAGCAGACGGTGTCCCGCATCTGGTCGGAGACGCAGCTTGCCGAAGGCCATGGTCAAGTGGCGCTGCTGAACGGCAGCTATGACGTCATTTCATCTACGGATAAAAGCTGGCTGGCCCGCCCTGCCGGGGCGATGTTTCCGGAAATAGCGGAGCTTGTTGCGGGCAAGGTATCCGGCGAATGGGCAAGCGGCAGCGGGAGCGCCAAGCAAAACGTGCTGTTTTATCGGGATGTCCGCACCGGATGGACGCTTATCGGCATCATTCCCTTCGAGCTTTACAGCGCCCAAAACCGCTACATCCTGCAGTTGACGGGCATTGCCGTCGTCATATCGGTTTTGACGACCGCCATACTATTGATTTTTTTCATTCAAAAAATTACGAACCCGCTTCGCGCATTGACCCGTCTGCTGTCCAAAGTGAATCCGTCCGAGCCGCTGCCGCTCTATCCGGCGGAAACGGATGACGAAATCGGGCGGCTGGCGCAAAGCTACAACATGCTCGGCAAACATATCGATACGTTGAAAAAGCAGCTCATTCAAAACGAAGCCCGCAAAAAAGAAGCCGATATGCGCGCGCTGCAGGCGCAAATCAATCCGCATTTTTTGTACAACACGCTGTCTTCGATCCATTGGATCGCCCTGCTGAAGGAGGAAGAGCGGATCGCCGAAATGGTCGGCGCGCTCAGCGATTTTCTTCGTTTCAGCTTGAACAAAGGCAAAGAATACTGCACGGTGTCGCAGGAGCTCGCGCATATCCGGAATTACATTCAGGTGCAGGCGATACGCTTCCCGGATCAGTTTGAAGTTGATTTTACGATCGATCCGGACCTGAACGACGCATACATGCTGAAGCTTCTGCTGCAGCCAATCGTGGAAAACGCGATGATCCACGGCATCCAAAAGAACGATCAGAAGGGCCTGATTTCCATCTACGCGGAGAAAAAAGGGAACAGCATGAACTTCATGGTGCTTGATGACGGAATCGGCATGTCCGAAGAGCAGCTGCAGCTCGTCAAAGACAGCCTGCGCCCGCAGGAAGGCTCGTATTCGCCTGACGCCAGCTACGGGCTGCGGAACGTGCACGAACGTCTTCAACTGCATTACGGCATCGAATCCGGGATCGAGATCGAAAGCAGGCTGCATGTGGGCACGCGCGTTTCTTTTTCCATTCCTATTTTGGAGGGCACTCATGAAAATCATGATCGTTGATGACGAGGTTATTATCCGCACCGGCCTGGCTAAAGTCATCAAATGGAGCGAAATCGGGCTGGAGCTGCTGGAGCCGGCCGTTTCCGCCGAGGAAGCGCTGCAGCGAATCCCGCTGGAGAAGCCGAACATTTTGCTGACCGACATCCGGATGAAGGGCAAGGACGGCCTGCAGCTCGCTGAGGAAGCCAAGCAAATTTTGCCTGAGATCGAAGCGATCATCCTCTCCGGGTATGACGATTTTGCCTACATGCAGCAAGCGATCCGGCAAGGGGTCAGCGACTATTTGCTGAAAACGAGCAGACCGGAAGAAATCATTAAAACGGTGCTGAAAGTCAAGCAGAGCATTGAGGACAAATGGAAACACCATAACCAGGATTTGTACAAAAACAAGGAAATGCGCGGCAGGCTGTTCGAGCGCTGGATTATTGAAGGAGAGACCGAATCGGTAGATGCCGCGCTGCTCCCCGACTATTTGCCTCTCCTGTTCAACGAAGGCGAGACGGCAAGCGGCAAGCTGCTCGTCTATATCATCGCGGCGGAAGGCTGGGGCGAGACGGCCTCGGCGGAATCGCTGCTGCTGTTTGCCGCCGCCAACATGCTCCACGAGCTGCTGCCGTGCGAGACTTTGATTCATCGCAAGCGAATCGTGATGGCGATGCGGCTTGGCAGCCCGAACGAGCGCTTCGCGGCGCGTCCCGCGGCATTTCAAAAGATCGAGCGGCTTTTGAAATGCAAGGTTTATACGGCCATCGGCGAGCCCGTCGGCCAACCGGACGAGCTGTACCATTCGTATGCCGCGGCGGACTACGCGTTCAGCTATAAACACCTGATCGAAGAGCCGGTGCTGGATTATGCGCACATTTCCAAACGCAAAGGCGGCAAAACGGTCTGCTCGCACGAGGAGGAGATCGAGCTTTCCTCCATTATGCTGGAAGGCGATTCCGTTGCCCTGAAAGGCTGGGTTCAGCGGTATATCCAGCAGGAATTGGACAATTCCCAGATGACTATCGAGTCCCTGGAATCGTTGATCCGCTCGGCCGCCCTGTCCGCCCACCGCTGGCTGGAACGGGTTTTGGCGGCAACCGGGCGTTCGGCAAACATCGATGAGCATGTAACGGGCTTTGCGATAAAGCGCGGCTCCGCCCCCAGGGATGCCTTGTTCCAGCATCTGCTCTCCCTGATGGAGCTGTACCACCACAAGCTCGCGGAAGGGCAAGCCACCCACGCCCAGAAAGCGATGGCTTATATTCAGGAAAACCTCAGCGGCGATGTCGGACTGCAGCAGGTGGCGAGGTTTGTTCATCTGCACCCGAATCATTTGAGCGAAGTGTTCAAAAAAGAAACCGGAATTACGTTCAGCGATTACGTAACGAAGCAAAAAATGAACCGGGCCATGGAAATTTTAACCGTATCCCCCGTCAAAATCGCCGAAGTGGCCGCGGCCGTAGGATTCGAGGATATGAAATATTTCAGCCAGGTGTTCAAAAAATTCACTGGAAAAACGCCCAGCGAGTTCCGGGAAGAAGCGAATCAGCAAGCAGGATCATCACCCAAAATTTGATGCCAGGCGGAACGGATGCCAAATGGAGTTAAGGGAGAGAACTTTCATGGAATTATCAGGTTTATGGCGAATTCAGCAGTTTGAAGCAGGACAAACCAGAGCGCTTGACATCGCGTCGGCCGGATTGGACGACCGCTTCTGGATTACGGCCAAAGTGCCGGGCGACGTGCACTCCGCATTGATCGAAAGAGGCATTATCGATAACCCTTATTTTGGACACAACGATCAAAAAAGCAGATGGATCGAGCAAAAGGAATGGTGGTACCGTTATTCCTTTTCATATGAGCTGAATGAGGGCAGCGGGGAGCGCCACGAGCTGATTTTCGAAGGGCTCGATACGTTCGCCACGATTTTCGTAAACGGGCACGAGATCGGCACGACCGCCAACATGCTGATGGCCCATACGTTTGACGTCACCCGCATCCTGCAAAACGGCAAAAATACGATATCCGTAAAATTCGATCCGCTCAATTTGCACAACCGCGAAAAAGAGCAGTTCCAATGGTCGTCCTACACCAAAGAACGGCCCTGGCTGCGTAAAGCCGCAATGAATTTCGGCTGGGACTGGGGCCCGAGAATGGTAACTGTCGGCGTCTGGGGCGGCGTCCGCATCGAGCGCAGGCGGCTTGCCAAGCTGGAAAGCGTCTTTGCCAGAGCGCGCACGGCTTCCAAGGAGCAGGCCGATGTGCAAGTTGATGTGGAAGTGAAAACTTACCGCACTGTCAAGGAGAGCCGGGGCAAAGGCAGCAAGGGCAACGCCGGCCGGCGCGAATGCCGCATCCGTTTGCTCGATCGGGAGGGCCGCGCCGTTGCCTCCGCCGCAAGCCCCGTAACAGGCGGCTCGCATTCATTCGCGATTGAGGTTAAGAGCCCGCAGCTGTGGTGGACGCACGATTTGGGCGAGCCGTATTTGTACGAGCTGGAAGTTTTGCTGTACGCGGACGGGGAACTCGCGGATCAGTACCGCATGCCGTTCGGCATCCGTACCATCGAGCTGCAGCTCGAAGACGAGCAGGGCCGGCCTGCGTTTGCTTTTGTGCTCAACGGAGTCAAGCTGTTCGCCAAAGGGGCCAACTGGATTCCCGCCGACCATTTTATCGGCAGCATTCCGGATGAGCGCTACCGCGATCTGATCGACCTGTCGGTCCTCTCCAACATGAACATGCTGCGCATCTGGGCCGGCGGCATTTACGAGAAGGACGTCTTTTATGAGGAGTGCGACAGACGAGGGGTGCTCGTTTGGCAGGATTTTGCGTTCGCCAACGCGCTTTTCCCTGATTTTAACCGCGATTTCATGGAAAATGTCCGCAATGAAGTTGTGTATAACATCATGCGTCTGCGAAACTATGCTTCGCTTGCCCTTTGGTGCGGCAACAACGAAATTGACTGGCTCTACGATATGAAATCTTCCGGCGGAGACATCGATTGTCCCTTCTATGGAGAGGCGATCTATCACGAGCTGATTCCCGAAGCTTTGGAAGAGCTTGACGACAGCCGGGCTTACTGGCCTTCCTCGCCTTTCGGCGGCAATGATGCGAACGATCCGGATATCGGCGACCGCCACAACTGGCAAGTATGGCACGGCTCCGTGTATCCCCGCAAATTCGGCGAAGCGCCGCTGCTCGATTACAGCATTGAAGGCGTCACTTTTAAAAACTACAAAAAAGACTCCACTTTGTTCAGCAGCGAATTCGGCATGCACGCATCGGCAAACCGCTATACGCTGGAGAAAAATATTCCGCTGGGCCAATTTTACTGGAACAGCGTGGAGATGGCCTACCGCAACAAAGATACGAACCATCAAAAAGGCATACTCCTGATGGAAGGATTCACAGGTATCCCTAGCGATATTGAGGAATATATGAACTTCTCCATGCTGACGCAGGCCGAAGGCCTCAAATACGGCATCGAGCATTACCGCCGCAACAAGCACTGCACGAGCGGATCGCTCGTCTGGCAGCACAACGACAGCTGGCCGGGCACAAGCTGGTCGCTGATCGACTATGAGCTGCTGCCGAAAGCGTCTTTCTACTATGCGGCCAAATTTTATCATCCGCTGCTTCTCTCGCTCGACCATGAGCCAGGGCAGCCGCTGCGCGTCTGGGCGGTCAACGATACGCTCGACGTTTTGCAAGGGCAAGTCAAGCTCAGCGTGTTCGACTACTTCGGCAAAGAGCTGTTCATGCACTCGTTCGACGCAAACGTGCAGGCCAATTCCGCAAGCTTCCTCGGCAGCCTGAACGAAGCGGAGGTCTTAAACGGCGCGGACCCTGCGCAAGTCGTCGTGAAATTGAGCACCGCGGATTGGGCGGCGCCGGACAATCTGTTCTACTTGCGCGACCAGAAAGATCTGAGGCTCCCTGCCGCGAACCTCAGCGTAGAAGTCGATCCGGCGGAACAGACCGTCGCCATCACCGCAAACGGAGCGCATGCGCGCATGGTCAAAATCGACATACCGCAGGGCAACCTCCGGTTCAGCGACAATTTCTTCGACCTGCTCGCAGGCGAGACCAAAGTGATCCGCATCCGGCATCCGCATGGTCAGCCGGTCTCCCTGGCCGACATCCGCGTAAGCGCCATGAATTAAACCCGAAGAGGCAGTCCCGCAAGCGTATACCGCAGGCGGAACTGCTTCTTTTCCTATATACGCCCACTGTCAATCGCGAAAAGTTTCCAACATCCGCCGGCTTCAGCGATTATGATCGCGGTCGGTCGACTGCATGAACGGCTTGATAACTCAAAAGCCTGCAAAAGTGCAGGCTTTGTCGATGGAATCGACCCGTTTTGGGGAAAAGCCTGCAATTGTGCAGGAATTTCCGCAGATGAGCGGGCTGGACGCATAAACCTGCGAAAAAAACTGCAGATTTGCAGGAATTATCCGAAACGGGAGCTTCAAGGAGCAAAAAGATGTACTTTTGCAGGTTTTTGATTCGCTGCGCAGCACATCCGTTCGTTAGAAACTGCTGGTAACCCGAAAGCCTGCAAAAGTGCAGGCTTTGTCGTTGGAATCGGCCCGTTTTTGGGAAAAGCCTGCAATTGTGCAGGAATCTCCGCCGAAGAGCGGGCTGGACCCATAAACCTGCGAAAAAAACTGCAGATTTGCAGGAATTATCCGAAACGGGAGCTTCAAGGAGCAAAAAGATGTACTTTTGCAGGTTTTTTGATGTGCTGTGAAGCCAGGGGGAGTGCCAATCTCCTGCAGACTCTAAAAACCGAGCATCGTGCCGGATGTGAAATAACGCTGCAGTAGTGCGGCTGGCGACCTTCCTTTCCATTCCGCGAAACACCGCCGTGCATCCGCCACAACGCCACCGCTTTCGCTTGTGAAGCTGCGCCGATGAGCGCTCGGGCGGCGATTCCGCTTGTGAGGCTGCGGCGATAGCGCTCATGCCGCGCCTTCCTCCTGTGAGGCAGCGCGGAGCGCTCCGCCTCGCTGCGGAGCCAGCGTTGCAAGCGTTGCAATAAGCGGGCAAAGCGCTCCGGCGCATCCGCCACAGCGCTGCTGCCGCTTTTCCCGCAGGCACGCCGCCCGCAAAAAAAAACGCCTCCATCCCGATTAGGTTTGGAGGCGTTTTTCCGCTTCATTTTCAGCGGCTATACATTTTGCAGATAAGATGCCATCGCTTTGGCGAGTTTTTGCATCCCGAGGATCGTGTTGTCGCGGTCTGTATGCGTGTAATTCAGACGCATCGTGTTGTACTGCGGGTTCTCGGCAAAAAACGTCGACCCCGGCACGAATGCGACGCCTTCCTGAACGGCCTGCTTGAGCAATTCCTCGGCGCGGATATGCTCTGGAAGTTCCACCCAGAAGAACATGCCTCCCTTCGGCTCCTCCCATTTCATTCCCGGCCAGCTCAGCTCGTTCAGCAAGCCTGCCATCAGCTTCATGCGCTGTCCGTAATGTTCGCGGATCAAAGCGATGTGCGCGTCCAGATCAAAATGCTCCAGCAAATGATACAGCGTCTGCTGGTCGATGCTGCTGGAATGCAGGTCGGCGGACTGCTTGAACCGCGCCATTTGACGGATAAGCGTCTGATCGCCGATGACCCAGCCTGTGCGGAAAGCCGGAGCGACCGTTTTGGAGAAGGTGCTCGTGTACACGACGCAGCCTCCTTCGGCACGGCCTCCCAGCGAAAATACCGTCGGGTACGTGGCGCTGCTGTCAAACTGGATCTCACCGTACGGATCGTCTTCGAGGATCAGCACGTCAGCCGCGCGGCAAATGTTCAGCAAGCCCTTGCGGCGCTCGAGGCTCCATACCCGGCCGGCCGGATTGGAGAACGTCGGTATGACATAAACCAGTTTAGGATTATGCGCGGCGATTTTCGCGGACAGATCGTCAAGAATCATCCCGTCATTATCGCTGTCTACGGAAATAATGCGTGCCCCTTTTGCCTGAAACACCTGCAGCGCCGCAAGATAAGTCGGTCTCTCGACAAGAATAATATCGCCTTCGTCGATATACACGCGGGTCAGCAGATCGATAGCTTGCTGCGAGCCTGTCGTCAGCAGCATCTCGTCCGGCGTAACGTGCATATTCTTGGTCGCCATACGGCGGCAAAGCGTCTCGCGCAAAGGCTTGAAGCCCTCGGTCAAACCGTATTGAAGCGCCCCCTTGCCCTGGGCGATGACTCTTTGAAACGCCTCGCTCACCGCATCCAGAGGAAAAAACTCTTCTGCAGGCAGTCCGCCGGCAAAAGAAATGATGGAGCTGCCCTGAGTCAGCTTCAAAATTTCTCGCACCGCCGATGAGGAAAAACCATCCAGCGATTTGGAAAATCGAAAATTCATAACGGACGCATCCTTTCGTATTTGTAGAAAGCACCCCACAGCCCTTACAGCCAGTTGAGGTGCTTAACGTGATGAGCCTAAAGCAAAGTGCGTTAAATCAAAGAGACATTCCGGCGATTGCTCGTCGGCGTTTTGCGCTTGTCGATAAGCCGGTTCACCGCATCCAGATAAGCTTTGGCGCTGGCTTCAAGAATGTCCGTGCTGATGCCGCGGCCTTGGACGGAAATATCGTTTTGCTTGAGGACGACATGCACTTCGCCCAGCGCGTCCTTCCCGTGGGAAACGGACTTGATGGAGTAATCGTCAAGCTCGACTTCTTCCTTCGTCGCTTTATCGATGGCATTGTAAATCGCGTCTACGGAGCCGTTGCCGACTGCGCTTTCCGCAATTTCGCCGCCTTCCTGCAGGCGTACGTGCACCGTTGCCGTCGGGGTCATCTGGTTGCCGTAGGCTACCTGCAGGGCGCCGAGCGAAAATACTTCCGGCGTCTCGATCAGCTTCTCCTCGATCAGGGCGCGGATGTCTTCGTCCGCCACGTTTTTCTTGCGGTCCGCCAAATCCTTGAATTTGGCGAATGCGGCGTTGACCTGCTCGTCTCCGAGGTCGTAGCCGAGGTCGACCAGCTTCTCCCGGAACGCGTGGCGTCCGGAGTGTTTGCCCAGTACGAGCTTGCTCTCCTTGACACCGATGGTTTCAGGGGAGATGATCTCGTACGTCGTTTTTTCCTTCAGCATCCCGTCCTGATGGATGCCGGATTCGTGCGCGAACGCGTTGGCGCCTACGATCGCTTTGTTGCCTGGCACCACCATGCCGGTCAGCTTGCTGACCAAACGGCTGGTGCGGTAGATCTCGCTCAGTACAAGCGATGTCTTCGCTTGGAAAAATTCCTGGCGCGTCTCAAGCGCCAGAGCCACTTCCTCGAGCGAGGTGTTGCCTGCGCGCTCGCCGATGCCGTTGATGGTGCCTTCGATTTGATCGGCACCGTTCAATACCGCCGCGAGCGCGTTAGCCGTAGCCATGCCGAGATCGTCATGGCAATGCGCGCTCAGCTGAATTTTTTCAATGCCCGGCACGGTGTCCTTCAGCATTTTAAAAATGTTGCCGTAGTCGTAAGGGGTCATATACCCGACCGTATCCGGGATATTGACTACCGTTGCGCCTGCGCGGATCGCCATAGCCGTTACTTCGGCGATGAAATCCAGCTCAGTGCGCCCTGCGTCCTCCAGCGAAAATTCGATTTTGCTGAAATATTTTTTGGCGTATTTGATTGCCGCCTCTGCGGTTTCCAGCACTTGATGCTTCTCCATCCGCAGCTTGTGCTGGCGGTGGATCGGCGAAGTTGCGAGGAACAAGTGAATGCACGGGTCCTGTGCCCCTTGCAGCGCTTCTCTGACGGCTTCGATGTCCTGCTCCCGGGAACGGGACAGCCCGATGACAGAGGCATTCTTGACCGCTCTGGCAACGGCGTTCACGCCTGCCAGATCCCCTGGTGAAGCTGCCGGGAATCCGGCTTCCATACGGTCGATCCCCAGCTTCTCCAGCTGAAGGGCGATCTCGACCTTCTCCTGGACGTTCAGGTTCACTCCCGGCGACTGTTCGCCGTCCCGCAGCGTCGTATCAAAGATGTAAATTTTACGCACAGTATGTCACCTCCTGATGGCTGTTAAAAGGCCTTACTCGTCTTTATAGTATTCACAGGGAGTGAACGGGCAAACCATGCTCCGATCACTCCCTGCGATTGTGAAAGCTTATATTATTTCTTGATCCAGTGCATCATTTCGCGCAATTGTGCGCCAACGACTTCGATCGGATGCTCGGACTCGTTGCGGCGCGTTGCATTCATGAACGCGTTGTTGGATTGGTTTTCCAGGATGAAATCGCGTGCGAACTTGCCTTGTTGGATGTCGGAAAGAACTTCTTTCATCGCTTTTTTCGTTTCGGCTGTGATCACGCGAGGTCCTGTTACATAGTCACCGTACTCGGCTGTGTTGGAGATGGAGCTGCGCATCGAAGCAAGTCCGCCTTCGTACATCATGTCGACGATCAGCTTCAGTTCGTGCAAGCACTCGAAGTATGCCATTTCAGGAGCGTAGCCTGCTTCAACCAATGTTTCGAAACCGGCTTTAACCAGTGCAGTCGCACCGCCGCAAAGAACGGCTTGCTCACCGAACAGATCCGTTTCGGTTTCTTCGCGGAAAGACGTTTCGATAACGCCGGCGCGTGTACAGCCGATACCTTTTGCATAAGCAAGTCCGATCGCTTTTGCGTTGCCTGTAGCGTCTTTCTCGATTGCGATCAGGCCAGGAACGCCGAAGCCTTCTACATACGTGCGGCGCACCATGTGTCCTGGAGATTTAGGAGCTACGAGGAACACGTCGGTGCCTTCAGGAGCAACGATTTGTCCGAAGTGAATGTTGAAACCGTGGGAGAACATCAATGCTGCGCCTTTTTTCATGTTAGGCTGGATGGACTCGCGGTATACGCGGGCTTGAGTTTCGTCCGGCATCAGGATTTGGATCACGTCAGCGCGTCTTGCCGCCTCGTCAACGGATACGACTTCGAAACCGTCATTTTTTGCCGTATTCCAGGAACGGCCTTCGCGAAGACCGATGATAACGTTCAATCCGCTGTCGCGCAGGTTTTGCGCTTGTGCGTGCCCTTGGGAACCATAACCGATGATTGCGATCGTTTTGCCTTTCAATACCGCCAAGTCTGCATCTTTTTCATAATAAGTAGTAACTGCCATTTGGAATAAATCCTCCTTTGATATGATAAATCCGTATTTTCTACCCCTTGAGTGGGTGTTTCAACAGTTTACCCCCGAATGCGCGGGCGGGTTGACGCTTGCCAACGGCCTGGCCTTTTCAAAAGCGGAAGAGTACACCGCTGAAAGCCCCACTCAAGGAGGCTTTTCCTTTCCGGTTGACCTCCGCTTACCGAACGGAACCGCGAATCATCGCAGTCGCTCCCGTGCGGGAAAGCTCGCGGATGCCATAAGGACGAAGCAATTCGACCATAGCATCTATTTTATCCGAATCTCCCACAACTTGCACGATCAGCGAGCTGGGTCCGATATCGACGACCGCTGCGCGGAACGTCTCGACAATGCCGAGAATTTCCGGACGCATCGCCGGCTCGGCGTTAACCTTGATAAGCGCCAATTCTCTGGCGACCATCGGGTTCGCGCTTAAATCCACGACTTTGATGACGTCGATCAGCTTGTACAACTGTTTGGAAATTTGCTCCAGCGTATTCTCGTCGCCGGTCGTGACGATAACCATTCGGGAAAGTCCGATTTCTTCGGACTCCCCGACAGTGATGCTCTCGATGTTGAAGCCTCTTCTTCCGAACAAGCCGGATACGCGCTGAAGGACTCCAGGCTGATTGTTTACCAGAACGGATATCGTATGTCTCATCATTCCGAATCCCCCATTATCATGTCACTTATCGTATCGCCTGCTTTAACCATCGGGAATACATTCTCGCCCCTCGGCACGACGAAATCAATAACGACCGGTCCCGGCGTATCCAGCGCTTCCTGCCAAACTCTTCTGGCCTCTTCCTTCGTAGTCGCCCGCAATCCTTTGACTCCGTAAGCTTCAGCCAGCTTTACAAAGTCAGGGCTGCCTGCGAGGTCGATGTGGCTGTAGCGGTTCTCGTAGATGATTTCCTGCCACTGGCGAACCATGCCCAGCACCTGGTTGTTGATAATAACAACCTTAACGGGGATGTTATTGATCGCGCAGATCGCCAGCTCTTGCGCACACATTTGCACGCCGCCGTCGCCATTGATCGATACGACGAGCTTATCCGGATTGCCGAGCTGCGCGCCGATGGCGGAAGGGAACCCGAAGCCCATCGTGCCAAGACCGCCGGAAGTTACCAGAGAGCGGGGGTTTTTGAAACGGTAGTACTGAGCCGCCCACATTTGGTGCTGTCCTACGTCCGTAGTTATGATCGCTTCGCCTTTGGTCGTTTCGCTGATCATCTCAATAACAAATTGCGGCTTCAATTCGTTATCGCTGTCGTTGTATTTCAGCGGGAATTCCGCTTTATTCTTCTGGATTTGCGCAATCCACGCTTCGCTCTTGGCAGGCTTCGCCTTCGTATTCGCGTATTCCAGAACCGCTTTTACATCGCCTACGCAAGGGATGTCCGTCTTGACGTTCTTTCCGATTTCCGCCGGATCGACATCGATATGCGCGATCACTTTCACTTTTGGCGCGAAACCGTCGAGTCTCATCGTCACGCGGTCATCGAAACGGGAGCCGATGGAGATCAGCAGGTCGGCATTTTGGATCGCCTCGTTGGCCGTGTACGTGCCGTGCATGCCCGGCATGCCCATCCAGAGCTCGTGGGCGCTCGGGAATCCGCCCAGCCCGAGAAGGGTCGTCGTGATCGGGATGCGCGTCTTGTTGACGAATTCGATCAGTTCCTTGGAAGCGTCCGCGTACACGACGCCGCCTCCGGCGATAATAACCGGACGCTCGGCCGTTTCGATCGCTTTGAGCAGCTTATCTACCTGCAGTTTGTTCGGCTGTACGGTCGGATTGTAGCCGCGAACGCTAACTCCGGTTACAGGCTCGAACACGGTCTTGTTGGCGGAGACATCTTTCGGAATGTCGATCAGCACCGGACCTTTGCGTCCTGTATTGGCAATGTGGAACGCCTCATGAATAATGCGGGGCAGATCATTTACATCGCGAACCAGGTAACTATGCTTCGTAATCGGCATTGTGATTCCCGTAATGTCGGCTTCCTGGAACGCGTCCGTGCCGATAAAGTTCGTTGCGACGTTGCCGGTAATGACAACCAGCGGAACCGAATCCATATATGCGGTGGCGATGCCTGTGACCAGGTTGGTAGCCCCCGGTCCCGAAGTTGCGATGCAGACGCCTACTTTACCCGTGGAACGGGCATAACCGTCGGCAGCGTGAATCGCTCCCTGTTCGTGTCTGGTAAGCAAATGGTTAAAATCGGAGAAGCCGTGCATCGCGTCGTAGATGTACAATACGGCGCCGCCCGGATACCCGAAGACGCACTCCACACCCTCCAGCAGCAGGCTGCGCAGCAAAATTTCCGAACCCGTAATCAAATCCGGCTGCTTCAGTTTTTCCATCAATTCTTCTTTCGATCTTTTCGGTTGTTGTGTCTCGACATTCATTTGTGATCCTCCTCTCAAAAAGTCAGTTCGCTATGCTGGCCATCGTTTCAGGCCATCAAAAAAACCCCATCCATCCCGAACACGCACATGACGTGTAAACGGGACGAAAGGGGTTAGAGCTTCCGTGGTACCACCCAAATTTGCTACGCGCCTCACAACGCATAACCTTAGCAGGTACGGGTCGATGATGACCGATACCCTAGCACGGTAACGTGTGCTACTCCGATTTTCCCTACTACGCTGCGGCGGTCCCGCAAGTTTCAGGAAAACAGCTCCGAGGTGACCTCGTACGTAAGGGATTAAGGCGATGGTTTCAGCATATCCAACGCTCTCTGAGCATAATTGCCCTCACAACTTCTTCCTCTTCATAGCCGATTATCCAATGTCAATTCCTCACATATAGAATATAACTTAAAGTCAATTATATGCGTGTCATCCACTATAGTCAATAGTTTGTCTAATAAAAATTCCGCAGCAAGTGCGACACTCTGTTAGGTTGATCAGAGCAGGACACAGGCATGGGCGGAGCAGACACGTCTCGTTTGGGCGCAACCGTTCATGCAGCGGTTTGGCAAGCTGAAAAGCCTGCAATTGTTGAGAAACTCGCCTACTGGAACTTGCGTTAGCGCTAAGGCATCTCCGGCTAAGGAGAGAAAGCCTGCAAAAGTGCAGGCTTTTTCGATGGAAACGGCTCGTTTGGCTGAAAAGCCTGCGATTGTGCAGGAATTCCCGGGCATGTTGGGCCTGAGTGCGAATTTGAGCGATAAAACCTGCAGATTTGCAGGAATTTTTCGCTGCAGGCGTGTTAACGAGCAAAAAGCTGCACTTTTGCAGGAATTCACCGCTTTGCTAGGCTGAAATGCTGCTCGCTCCAGCACGCGAGTTTTTCAGCAGCGCGCTCTTGGGGCGGGCTGTTCGGGCTGCGAAGCCGCTTCATAGTGCGAGCGATTTTATACGCACAGCCGCCCCAGACAGCGCGACATAAGACAGCGCCGAAAAAAGAGACCTGCCCTCATGGGGCAAGTCTCCTCGAACGCTAGCACGAAGCTTACGCGTTTACTTTTGCTTTGGCTGCAGCCGCCAGGTCGTTGAACGCTTTGGAGTCGTTCACAGCCAGGTCTGCAAGGATTTTGCGGTTGATGTCGATACCGGCCAGTTTCAGGCCATGCATCAATTTGCTGTAGCTCAGGCCGTTTTGGCGAGCTGCCGCGTTAATACGCACGATCCACAGCTTGCGGAAATCACGCTTCCGTTGACGGCGGTCACGGTATGCGTACAGCAAGGATTTCATCACTTGCTCTTTTGCTGTTTTAAATAATCTATGTTTGGAACCGAAGTAACCTTTTGCCAGTTTTAAAATTTTCTTGCGACGATGAGCGCGAATAAAACCGCCCTTGACTCTTGCCATTGTCAACTACCTCCCGGAATGTATATGTGATGTTGCGTTATCGTTACTTGATGTTAGCAAGTTGTTGCTTCAGGCGACGTACGTCTCCCGGAGCCATAACCGGATTTGTGGACAGAACGCGTTTTTGACGCGCCGTTTTACCGGACAGCAAATGGTTTTTGCCGGATTTGTATCTTTTCACTTTACCGGTGCCGGTAATTTTGAAACGATCCTTCAAGCTGCTGTGAGTTTTCATTTTTGGCATGGGGTGTTCCTCCTAATTTAGTAAATCGCCTAAGTTGTAGCTTTTGGCGTTAAAATCATGATCATGCTTCTTCCCTCAAGCTTGGGAGCACGCTCCATCGAAGAGATGTCGGCCGTTTCCGCAGCAAGGCGGTCGAGCACTTTTTTGCCGATCTCGGCATGCGCGATTTCGCGGCCGCGGAAGCGTACGCTCGCCTTCACTTTGTCGCCGTCGCCAAGGAACTTGACTGCGTTGCGAAGCTTGGTCTGAAAGTCGTGCTCATCGATCGTCGCGCTTAAGCGGATTTCCTTGATGTCCACGATTTTCTGATTTTTGCGGGCTTCCTTCTCTTTCTTTTGCAGCTCGTACCGGTATTTCCCGTAATCCATAATGCGGCATACAGGCGGCTTGGCTGTTGGAGCTACGTTCACCAAATCCAGGTTGGCGTCCACTGCAATCTGAAGAGCTTCGCGAATCGGCTTAATGCCGAGCTGTTCTCCGTCCGCCCCGATCAGGCGTACTTCCTTCACGCGAATCTCGTCATTAATCATATGGTCTTTGCTAATAATGTTTCACCTCCACAGGTATGTAACGACAGTATCCTTTTAAGGGCCCGTCATATCTACACAAAAAAAGATGCGGGCGCAAGAAGCCCACATCTTTCATCAATAACAGGTTTCAAAAACCTATTCTACGTGCATGATGATTATCGAGAACCAGCCAACCAAGGTGTCGGTCAGGTGAGAAGCGGGCGCCTCTGCTTTTACTTGAACTACTATATCACTTCAGATCGGTGAAGTCAACACTAACTTGCCTGCTTGCTCTTCATCTCTTCCAAACGAATGACGCGCGTATGTTCCGTATGGCTCCATTGCTTGTTGTTTTGCGTGAAGAAGGCGTAGAACGTAATCGGCCACCAGGAAATCATGAAAATCGGATACAGGATCAGGTACTTGTATGTTTTCCAAGGCGCTCTCTCGATGTACATGGAAATCGGGAGAAGCACGTAGATCGCAACGCTGATCGAGTTGAAGAACACCGGATTGACATCAACAAGCATCGGCGTGTCGGACCAGCCGGGAGTAATCTGTTTGATCCACAGCAGTACGCTGATAATAGCGCCGAAAAAGAAGTTGTACACATTTGCGGAATAAATCGCCGCATCGATTTTGGTCCAGCTGCCCTCTTTGATTCCCTGCCACAGCAGCGGGAAGAAGTAGCGCTTCGCTACGTCGAAATGCCCCTGCATCCAGCGCAAACGCTGTTTGGCCGACGCTTTAAAGGTAAGCGGCTTCTCGTCATATACTTTGGTTTCGTAATTGAACGTGGGTCGAATACCCAGCTTGATGCAGCGCATCGAGAATTCCAAATCCTCTACAAGGCTCGTAGCTCCCCAGCCGATCTGCTTTAAAAGGCTGGATTCAAAGCACATGCCGGTACCGCCGAGATAATTGGCAAGTCCCAGGTTCGTTCTCGGCATTTGCCAGAAACGGTTGGCGAAATAATACGAAATCGCATAGGAACCCGTGACCCAGGAGTCATTGGGGTTTTTAGTATCCAGGTACGCTTGAATGACCCTTGAGCCCGAACACAGATCGTTGTTCATATGCGTCAAATAATCCGGGCTGGACAGATTGTCGGCATCGAACATCACGACTGCATCGTACTGGCGCTCGCGTTTCCAAAGCTCCTTGAGCATCCATTCGATCGCATAGCCTTTGCCTCTCAAATTCGGATTGTTCCGCTCCATCGCATATACGCCGTAGCTGCGGGCAATGTCAGCTGTACTGTCCGTACAGTTATCGCAGATGACGAAAATATCGTAGAGCTCTTTTGGGTAATCCAGGCCCTTCAGGTTTTCGATCAAAGCGCCGACCACCTGCTCTTCGTTATGAGCGGCGACGAGAACGGCGAAAGATTTTTGCGGTGCAAACTGCTTTTTGTTGCGCGGTCTGTACCATCCAAAGAAAGTTAAAAACAACTGGTATGCTCCTACACAAGCCAATCCGATTTGAAAGAAAAGCATGATTTTGTCCAGCATGAAGCAAAAGTCCCCCTTTTTGTGTATGCACCGCAGCTTTTCTCTATGTATATTCTGTGTGCACGTATGTACAGGTGAATAACGTTCTTGATTTTCCTCTCTTTCCCGCGATTTGTCAAAGTCTGCGAAAACCGAAATTGCGCCAGTTCTTCAACGTTTATGGGGAAAGTCAAATTTTAGGCCGCCGTCACTTGCAATCAGTTCGTTACAGTCTCGTTTTCATCGTTTTTCATTTTATTGTGCACCAAAAGTTCACCGTTTAGACGAACCCCGCGAGGTGTACGGGGATTATTATAATGCACCTCGCCCGCCAAATACAACTTTTGCCGTAAAAACAGGATCAGCGGATCATCCGCACGGAATCGATTTGTAGGTTGCTGGCGATTCTTGCATCGGCAACTTCTTCGTAGCTCGCATACAGCCGGTGAAAAATACGGTCCCAGGACTGCTGTCCGGCATATTCGATCCCCGCGATCGAAAGCGAACGGCGGGTTTCCGCCGAAACGTACAGCCGCTTCATCGCCTCGACAAACGAGGGCACATCCCCCGGCCGGCACAGCAAGCCCGTAACTCCGTGCTCGATGTTGTCCTGCACGCCGCCTGCGGCCGCACCGATTACCGGCGTCCCGGAGGCCATCGATTCAAGCACCACATTGCCGAAAGTTTCGGTCGCCGACGGAAAAAGGAAAACGTCCGCCGCCGCGTACAGCTCAGCAAGCCGTTTTCCTTGAATGAATCCGGTGAACGTAATACCGTCCGCCTTTCCATAAAGTTCGTTAAGCGAAGCCGCCGAAGGTCCGTCACCGGCGATAATGAGGCTGCAGCGGCTGCGGATTTGCTCCGGAAGTCCCATAAAAGCTTCAATCGCGACATCGACACTTTTTTCCGGGGCAAGCCTTCCTACGTACAAAAACACAAATTTGGCGCCGCTAACCTGATAGGAAGACAGCACCTCGCTGCGGTTCACGACAGGCCGGTAAGTATCGGTATCTACCCCGCGGCCCCATATTTCCAAATGCTTCAATCCCTTTTGCTGCAAATGCTCCAAAGTGGACCGGGAAGGCACGTAGATTTTGCGGCAGCTTTGATGAAACCACTGCATATACCGCCACAGCGCCGGCTCGACCCAAGGAATTTTATAATATTTGACATATTGATCGAAATGAGTATGGTAAGAAGCGACAAACGGGATCCGCCGCTTGCGGGCGTAATGCATGCCGAACAAGCCCAGATTAAACGGCGTTGCCGCGTGAATGATGTCAGGCTGAAAATCGTGAAGGGATTTGCGTATATGGAGGGGATTCGGGATCGCCAGCCGGCATTCCGGATACAGCACAAAGGGGATGCTCAGAAATCTTTCCACCCGATAAGGATCGGGATCTCCTTCCGTAAAACTGGCAGGCGCAAAAACTTTGCACTCCGCTCCTTTGGATTCCAGGAACTGAGTCCATCGCCCCAATGTCCTGGCCACTCCGTTTACATCAGGCAAATAGGTATCCGTGAACAAGGCAACTTTCATCGCATATCAGCCCCTTCTGCTTTCGATGCCATACATCCGTCATGCTAACACGCGACTGTTAACGCCAGATCAGAACAAAGTAAAATTGGAAACCGAACATATTTATTGCAGAGTTAATAATGTATTAATACTTCCCTGCTACAATATATATTAAGTTCCGAAGTTTTTGCGAAAAGATCAGCCTATGCTTAAAGCTCCCAAGGAGGTCATGCGCTCATGAGCAGGGTCGTTCATTGGCTTCAGCATCATGAAACTCGAGTTTTTCGTTTTGTCAATCAAAAAATACAGCACTCATTCCTGGACCGTTTCTCGGCGACAATCACTCACCTGGGGGGAGCAACAGCGACGATTTTCATTTCCCTTTGCTTTGCGCTTTTCGGTCATGAAGCCCTTCGTACTGCGGGAATTCAAGCCTTGGTGGCACTAGCGGCAAGCCATATTCCTGTTGCGGTTTTTAAAAAGAAATATCCGCGGCTGCGTCCTTATCTGGTACTGCCCGAAACGAATATCGGAAAAAATCCGCTGCAGGATCATTCTTTCCCGTCCGGCCATACGACTGCGATTTTTTCTATTATCGTGCCGTTCGTAGCTTTATTGCCCGTACTCGGCTTCGTTTTGATTCCACTGGCTCTTCTGGTCGGGCTTTCCCGCATTTATTTAGGCCTGCATTATCCAACCGATTGCCTGGCAGGGTGTCTGATTGGCACGCTCGCATCTCTGGCCGCGGTAGGCCTGTGGGGGTAAAAACGCGATGAATATCTCTTCCGGCGGTAAGAGAGTTCTTATTTTGTCCGAAGGCTTCGGGGCCGGCCACACGCAAGCTGCCCATGCGCTTTCGTTTACGCTCAGCCAGCGCTGTCCGGACATCCGGACACGCGTGCTGGAGCTTGGCCCCAGCCTGCATCCGACCATTGCCCCGCTCATTTTCCACGCTTACAAAAAAACGATCGTCGCGCAGCCCAAGCTGTATGGCAGGCTGTACCGGTCGCAGTACAAAAAATCGCTGAATCCGCTCGCCCAACTGGCGCTGCACCGGATTTTCTACGCGCAGACCGCGGCGCTCATCAAGCAGTGCGAGCCGCACGCGATCGTGTGCACGCATCCTTTTCCCAGTGTTGTCATATCCAGATTAAAAAGAAACGGCCTGCGAACCCCGCTGTGCACCGTAATTACCGATTACGACGCCCACGGCACTTGGGTCAGCAAGCAGGTCAACAAATACTTGGTATCGACGGTTGAAGTAAAAAACAAGCTGCTATATCGGGGCGTCGATCCCGGACAGATCGAGATTACGGGAATTCCAGTGCATCCGAGCTTTCGCGAAACGCACGACAAGGAGCAGATCCGCGAACAATTCGGTTTGCTGAATATGCCTACGGTTCTTGTGATGGGCGGAGGCTGGGGATTGGTCGGCGGGGGCCAACTGGGCAGCTATCTGGAAGCCTGGAGAGACCGGATTCAGTTCATATTTTGCCTGGGAAATAACGAGAAGGCGCTGAACAAGCTTGCGCGAGACGCCCGGTACCGGCATCCAAACGTCCGGCTGCTCGGTTTTACCAACGAAATCGGCAAGCTGATGGAAGTCTCCGATCTGCTCGTCACGAAGCCCGGAGGCATGACGTGCGCCGAAGGTTTGGCCAAATCGATTCCGATGCTGTTCTACGATCCGATTCCAGGCCAGGAGGAGGAAAATTTGCAATATTTTACGGTGCACGGTTTCGGCGAGCCGATCCGGTCGTCCGATACGATTGAGAGCTGGATGCGCATGCTGGCGGAAAGCTATGACGAAGTAAAAGCGAGGCGGGCGCTGATCAGCCGGAAAAAGCTGCAGCATACCGCGTCCGACTGCGCCAACGTTATTTTGCAGCTGCTGGATTCAGGCGACGCTAGTGCCGGCGCAGCCGGGAAATACGAAAAAGAGCCGTCCTATTTGGACCGCTCCTTGTTTAATTGATCGATATGCGCCTGAAGCGCCCGCTCTCCGACTACGACTTCGCAGCGGTGAATATTCATGCCCTGTCCGGCAAATTTGGTCTCGTACTCGGTCATGACATGATCCGGATGAAATCCGTCCGCATGAAGATTTAACGAGATGTTGCGCATTCTGAGCCCCATATCGGCAAAAGAGTTCAAAGAAAACTCGAATAGCAGTTGAGAATCTGTTTTTAAATGAATTTCGCCGTTATCGTTGAGAATGCGGATATACTTTTCCACGAAACCGGGATGGGTCAGCCTTCTGCGCACATGCTTCTTTTTCGGCCACGGATCGCTGAAATTCAAAAAAATCCGCTCAAGCTCGCCGTCGCCAAAAGCTTCTTCAATTTGCTCGATATTAAAAAGCACAAGCCTCAGGTTCGGAATGCTCCGCTTTTCTTCCTCCGGGCTTATTTCATGTGCGGCTCTGGCTTTCTCGCCGGCTTTGCGGATCAGCTCGTCGTACATGTCGATGCCGAGAAAATTAACGTCCGGATATTTCCGGCTCATCTCGCTGATGAAGCGGCCTTTGCCCATCCCCAATTCGGCATAAATGGGCTTGTCATTGCCGAACAGCTCCGACCATTTCCCCTTGTGATCCCTGGCGTTCAACACGACCAGTTCCGTTTGGCGTTCAATATCTTCGCGAATTCCTTTTCTTCCCCGTAAACGCATCTTATGTTTGCCTCCTGACCGTATTCCGGACAAAACCGATATCGAATACAAATCATAGACGATTCACGGGAAAAAATCAAAGGAAATTACGCTTCCAGCATATGATACTCGATCGTTTTGGCCGAATGGGGCAGCAGCTTGCGTTCCAGGGACCGCAAAACTTTGCGTTTTGCTGAAGCTGAAAGCCCCGGATTATCGGCAAATTTGACGCCGCTTCCGAGCGCTAACGCCTCCTGGACAGTAAGCTCGACGGACACCGTTTCTCCGCCCCCGGCTGATGGGATGTGCATATCGGATCACCTCACTCCGTTCTTATGTTTCCGGCTTTATTGTGGCTCCCAATCCCAAACTTTATAAATGGCAGTTGATAGGCGAAAAAAACGCCCTTCCTTTTAACCGAGGAAAGGCGCTTGAAGCTGTTAAGAGTGGGTTTTATCGCGGTTGCCGCCGCGAAGTCCGGCCAGGCCGATCAGACCGACAAGTCCGAGCCAGCCCCAATCCATGCGGTTGGTCGTCGCCGTGCCGTAAGCCCGGTAGGATGTGTTGTCGTAATAGCCGGTTCCGGCGTTTTTGATGCCCGTACCCGTTGTGCTCATACGGTCCATCATGTTGTTGCCGTAGCCTTTGACCCCTGTAGTCGAATAATTATAATAATTTCCTGTGCCGGTAGGAGCGCTGTAACCCGTTCCCGTCGTTGCGTCATAATTGCTGCCCGTGTAGTAAGCCGACGGAGTCGTAGTTCCAGTGCCGGTAACGGCGCTCGTTCCATACTTACCGTCTGTGCCCAGGTAAGGCGCAGGCGACGTTGTGGCAGTGCCCGTGTAGCCGCTGGTCATGGTGCCGGTAGTTCCGGGAGTCGTGCTTGTCGTAGCTGCGTGGACACTTCCTGCGCCAAAACCAATAGCTGCGGTAAACATTACCGCCAGAGATACGGTACGGAGCTTTTTCATGTACAAACCCCTCTCAACAAGTGATGTGGTGTTGCATGATTATGTTGCTCCTTGGCGCATCTTTTTATCGGGGGACTTGCTGGAAAGCCTGGGGGTCGCTTTCGGCAGCCGTTTTCGCTACAATAAGTGAAGGAAAGGAGCACGATTTTGCGATGCATACAACCACTCAGGATACTCCTCTACTGTGGGGAGATAAACGTTTCCATACATGGAATTACGAAATGCGGGAAACTTTCGGCGAGAAAGTTTTCAAAGTCATGCTGGATGCCGGCTTTACCTGCCCGAACCGGGACGGCAAAATTGCCACGGGAGGCTGCACCTTTTGCAGCGCGCGCGGGTCGGGAGATTTTGCCGGCAGCCGCCGCGACGATCTCGTTACGCAATTCGCCAAAATTCGCGATTTGCAGCATCAAAAATGGCCTAACGCCAAATATATCGGCTATTTTCAGGCTTATACGAACACTTACGCGCCTGTGGAGGAGCTTCGGGAATATTATGAAGTGATTTTGCAGCAGCCGGGCGTCGTCGGCCTTTCCATCGCCACCAGACCGGACTGCCTGCCTGACGACGTGATCGAGTATTTGGCCGAACTCAACCAGCGCACCTATTTGTGGGTCGAAATGGGGCTGCAAACCGTTCACGAATCAACGTCAACGCTGATCAACCGCGCCCATGACACCCAGTGTTACCTGGATGCGGTCGCCAAGCTGAGAAAGCACAATATCCGCACTTGTGCGCACATCATATACGGACTGCCGGGAGAAACGCACGAGATGATGCTGGAAACCGGCCGCGCCGTATCCCGGATGGATGTCCAGGGGATCAAAATTCACCTGCTCCACCTGATGCGCAAAACGCCGATGGTCAAGCAGTACGAAGCAGGACTTCTTCGCTTCCTGGAAAAAGACGAGTATGTGAAGCTCGTTGTCGACACGCTGGAAATACTGCCGCCCGAAATGATCGTGCACCGGCTGACGGGAGACGCGCCGCGCGATCTGCTGATCGGACCGATGTGGAGCCTCAAAAAATGGGAAGTGCTCAACGCCTTTGACGCCGAGCTGAAAACAAGAAACACCTGGCAGGGTAAACATTGGGACCCTTCGCGGAGGTGAGTGCCGGGACTGGGACAGGGGCGGTGGTCGACGGACCGCCGTCATGCAGCGCAACATCGCGCACTGGGAGCTGCGAGCGGTGCGACTCCGCCTGATGAAGATCCGGCTGTGGAAACGGGAGCCGGATGCAGTACAACACCGCACGATGAGAGCTGCGCTCGGTACGACCCCGCCTGATGAAGATCCGCCTGCGGGGACGGGAGCCGGACCCGGTAAGTTTTGCTGTGCGGGAGCCTAACCCGCCAAGTTTTTTTATCGAGGAGCCAACGTATGGGATTTGTTTCGGTTTTAAGTTTTGCGCACCAATTGATCGCCCAGCGGGTTCAGCCGGGTGAGACGGTCATCGACGCCACGCTTGGCAACGGGGTCGATACTTTGTATTTGGCCAAGCTGGTCGGCCCCCGCGGCAGCGTGTACGGCTTCGATGTCCAGCAGCAGGCCATCGATAATACCTCAACGCGTCTGCAAGGTGAATTGCCGGACGCTAGTTCTTTTGTCCATTTGCACTTGTGCAGCCATGAGCAGATGGAAAGTATCGTGCCGCCCGCCAAACATGGCAAAGTCGCTGCGGTCACGTTCAACCTCGGCTACTTGCCGGGCGCCGATCCTGAAACTATAACAAAGCAGGAATCTACGATTCCTGCTTTGGAGGCTGCCCTGCGCCTTTTGCGGAAAGGCGGGATCGCCACGATCGTGCTCTACAGCGGACATGCCGGAGGCCAACAGGAAGCCAATGCAGTCGAAAGCTGGGTCAGCCGGCTTCCCCTTGCGGACGCCCAGGCGCTGCGGTACCAGATGGCGAATGTAAGCCTTCAGGCCCCCTATCTCTTGGCCGTAGAAAAAAGATAGCCTAATGCTTATAATCTAGTAGAAAGTATAAATTATAGTAAATAATAGCAGGGAGAGAGTGTAGTGAAACCATATCCGCTTCAGTTTCAACCCGAAATGAAAGAACGCGTTTGGGGCGGCAGAGCGCTTGAGAAATTCGGCTTCCGGCTTCCTGAAGGAGCGATCGGCGAAGGCTGGATGATCGGCGACCATCCCAACGGCACTACGGAAGTCATTAACGGCGAATGGGCCGGACTCGGTTTGGACGAAATCCGCGAGCAGTATGGCAGCATCCTGTTCGGCACCAAAGGATTTTTGGAAAAGAACGGGCGCTTTCCACTGCTGATCAAGCTGCTCGATTGCGAAGACGACCTGTCGGTTCAAGTGCATCCGAACGATCATTACTCGAACCTGTCTCCCGGCGAACTCGGCAAAACGGAAATGTGGTACATACTGGACGCCAAACCCGGCGCCAAAATTATTTACGGCATGAAAGACGGCGTCACCCGCGAAAGCCTGGCACAGGCTATTGAAGAAAACCGGATCCTGGACTGTCTGCAGGAAGTGCCGGTTGAGGCGGGAGATTCCTTTTATATCCCGGCCGGCACCGTTCACGCTCTGGGCGCCGGCGTGCTGGTCGCAGAGATTCAGCAGAACTCCGATACGACTTACCGGCTGTACGATTACAACCGCCCGGGACTTGACGGCAAGCCGCGGGAGCTGCACATCGAAGACTCGCTCAACGTCATTGCCTACGAGGGCTCTGGCTCGACCCGGATGAAGACGGATCTGCACGAGACCGGCGTCTGGCTGACCCTCGCCCGATCCCCGTTCTTCATCGTGGAAAAAGGGCTCGTCGGTCCCCGTTGGGAGCTGCAAACCACCGCAGAAAGCTTCGTCATCCTTGTCATCGCGGAAGGTGACGGCTCTCTGGAGTGGGCCGACGGCCGTATCATCACGAAACCCGGTGACTGCTTCCTCCTGCCGGCAAACCTCGGCAGCTATGCGCTGGAAGGCAGCATGACCGTGATCCGCAGCTACTTGCCGTAAAAAGCAATGAAACCCGCAGGCTCAGAGCCTCGGGTTTCATTTTTTTGGGGCGATGGGTGTCGCGCGTCGAAGCACTCGCTGACATGAACCGTCGCTGACGTAAAAGCACAAGTAACGATTGGCGGAAAACCTGCAAAAGTGCAGTTTTTTGCCACTCGATGCTCTAGCTGCGGGTAATTCCTGCAAATCTGCAGTTTTTTCCGCTAAAATTGGGGGCTCCGGCCATTCTGCCCGGGAATTCCTGCACAATTGCAGGTTTTTCCTCAAAATGAGGTGATAACTGAGAAAAAGCCTGCACTTTCGCAGGCTTTTCGTTCTGGAAGGACCTGCTTTGCATGACGGGGCCCTTGTTTGTGTGCTGGAAGCCTCCCTTTTACATGCCGGAGGCCTTGTTTTGCCTGCTATCCAGTCACTTCACCGACAGCTGCGCTATTTTTAAGCCTCATCCTGCTGTGCGGCAAACTAGCCAAGCCCTTTCGGCATCCATTAAGCATGGCTTGGAGAGATAAATCGTACTTAGCGGAACCGCAGGAAGGAGGGAGGTTTTCGGCTGCCTCCGCCGACGCCTCACCGGGACGCTGCCCGCCCTCTAACGATGTTCCACATCGTACGGGCGAGCCGTCGCAGGCCCGGATGCGGGCTCTCCCGCCCGCTCCCACCGGCCTTTGCCACCCTCTCATCGCTCGGGTGAGCTCAAAGGCCTACCCGGGACGCAGCGCAGCGTTAGAGGAATCTAGGATTCCTCGGACAAGCTGCTTTCTTTCAAAATCACATCGTGCGCGCCGCCTTCTACGAGGCTTGTGGATGACACGAGCGTTATTCTCGCTACGCGCTGCAGTTCTTCAATGCTGGTGGCGCCGCAGTTGCACATCGTCGATTTGATTTTGCCGATCGTCTTGTCCAGATTTTCCTGCAGGCTGCCTGCATAAGGCACGTACGAGTCGACGCCTTCCTCGAACAAAAGATTGTTCTTGCCGCCCGTGTCATACCGCTGCCAGTTGCGCGCCCGGTTGGAGCCTTCGCCCCAGAACTCTTTCACGAAGTTGTTGCCGACTCTCAACTTGCGGGTCGGGCTCTCATCGAATCGGGCGAAGTAGCGGCCCATCATGACAAAATCCGCGCCCATCGCCAAAGCGAGCGTAATATGGTAGTCGTGAACAATACCACCATCCGAACAGATCGGCACGTAAACGCCGGTATCTTTGAAGTATTGATCCCTCGCCTCGACCACTTCCATCAGCGCCGAAGCTTGGCCGCGCCCGATGCCTTTTTGCTCCCGGGTAATGCAGATGGAGCCGCCGCCGATCCCCACTTTCACGAAGTCCGCCCCGGACTCGACCAGATACAGGAAGCCTTCCCGGTCAACTACGTTGCCGGCCCCGATTTTCACGTCGAAGTTCGCTTTCACATACTGAACCGTCTCGCGCTGCCATTCGCTGTAACCGTCCGAGGAGTCGATGACGAGAATGTCCACTCCCGCTTCGACGAGCGCCGGAACACGTTCCATATAGTCTTTTGTATTGATGCCGGCGCCGACAATATAGCTTTTGTTATCGTCCAGCAGCTCCAGCGGATTTTCTTTATGAGCGTCGTAATCTTTGCGGAAAACGAGATAGTCCAGATTCTGGCGCTCGTCCACGATCGGCAAGCAGTTCAGCTTGTGCTCCCAGATCAGATCGTTCGCTTCCGGCAGCGTGATCCCGGATTTGCCGTAGATCAAAGACGAAAATGGCGTCATAAATTCACTGATCGGCTTCGCCAGCGAATCGCGGCTAATCCGGTAATCGCGGCTTGTAACGATGCCGAGCAGCTTGCCTCTGGCCGTTCCGTCTTCCGTAATCGCAACCGTCGAATGTCCCGTCTTCTCTTTCAAATCCAGCACGTCTTTGAGCGTATGTGCGGGGGTCAGGTTGGAGCGGCTGATGACGAAGCCCGCCTTGTACCCTTTCACTTTCCGGATCATTTCCGCCTCTTCCTCAATCGACTGCGAGCCGAAAACAAAAGAGATGCCTCCGCACCGCGCCAAAGCAATCGCCATGCCATGGTCCGACACGGCCTGCATGACGGCGGACGAGAACGGAATGTTCAGCGAAATCGCCGGTTCCTCGCCTTTGTTGAATTTCACGAGCGGTGTTTTCAAACGAACATTTGCCGGTGTACATTCTTTTGTCGTCAGATTGGGAATCAGCAAAAACTCGCTGAACGTGCGGGACGGTTCCAGGTAATACGTGGCCACTTCACTCATTCCTCCTTCAATTTTCACGTTTTTTCGCGGGTAAATTTTTTCAATCTTATCACTGAACCTCTACCGAGGTCAATGACTAATTTTGCACAAAAAATGAAAGCGCATTTTCCCGCCGGCGGGCCTGCCGAAAATGCCGCTTCGCCCCGCTGCTGCGCGCTTTCGCAGCAGCAAAAAAAGCTTCGCTCCCCCAAAGGGATAGCAAAGCTTTCGCACTACACCGCCGCCGCCCTGTCGAGCGGCAGCGTGTAAAAGCTGACCGGCTGCTGAGCATCCGGCGGAAAATGCACGATGAGCAGCTGCTTGCTGCTCCTGTCCATCGTCCCGTTTTGCAGGTACAGCTGCAAATCGAACGGCAGCACCTCCAGCATGACATGCTTGTGGAGGTCTTTTTCACTGATGTTCAGGCTGCGGAAGCCGCCTGCCACAAGTTCCGGCTGCTCGGCGAGCAGCTTCAGGTACGCCGACTGCTCCTGCTTGTCGAGCGTAAAATCCCACCAAATTTTGCGCGGCCTATATTTATGTCCCAGGAAATAATCGAGCTTCATGAATCCCTCGATGATCTCCATCTGCCCCGTGCCCCGGAACAGCAAAAAATCTCTCAAGCGGGTAAACAAATCTTCCAGCTGATGCCCGATCTTTTGCCAGCCGCGCCCTTCCCAATAATCGCCGAACTCCTGAAAAAAGTCGAACGCCGATGTGAATTCATTCGCAATTAAATAGTTGACAGTATGATCCATCCGGTGTGCGTTCCAGTATTTTTCCAGCACATCCTCCACCCGTTTGATGCGAATCAAATCGGTGAACGGCAAAATGTCGTTGCCCAGAATCTCATAAGGGGAGTGATCCATGTATACGTATCCGTACTTGTCCGCGTCGGCCCGCATGCCGGTGCCGCGCAGCATTTTCAAAAATCCGAGCTGCAGCTCTTCCGGCCCCAGAGCGAACACGTCATTGAACGTTTTGCGGAACGAATGGTAGTCCTCCTCGGGAAGCCCGGCGATCAAGTCGAGATGCTGGTCGATTTTGCCGCTTTCCTTGATTTTCGTTACGGTGCGCGTCAGTTTGGAAAAGTTTTGCCTGCGCTGCACAAGCTCGTTGGTCGCATCATTCGTCGACTGGACGCCGATCTCAAAGCGGAATGTGCCCGGCGGCGCATGCTCCGCCAAATAATCGAGCACTTCGGGACGCATAATGTCCGCCGTGATCTCGAACTGGAACACCGTGCCGTGGTGGTTGGCGATCAGAAACTCGAAAATTTCCATCGCGTAATCGCGCTTGATGTTAAAGGTGCGGTCGACGAACTTGATCAGCTTCGCGCCGGAGTCGATCAAGTACAAAATGTCCCTTTTCGTCCGCTCAATATCGAAATAACGCACGCCTACCTCAATGCTGGAGAGGCAAAATTGGCACGAAAACGGGCAGCCCCGGCTCGTCTCAAAATAAACGACCCGATTCGGCAAATTCGGGATATCCTCGGCAAAACGGTGCGGCGACGGAATATCGTCCAGCTTCAGCTTCGGTCTGCCGGGCATCAGGACGATTTCTTCCCCTTTGCGGTAGGCGAGCCCGTATACAAAGTGGTATTTGCGCGTTGTCGATATTTCCTGGAGCAACTGGTGCAGCGTCTCTTCCCCTTCTCCCATCACAATAAAATCGACTTCAGGGATGCGCTTCATCCAATACTCCGTGTCGTAAGAAACTTCGGGTCCGCCGAGCACGATGATCAGATCGGGTCTGATTTTTTTGATCATGCCGATGACCTGAATCGTCTCTTCGATATTCCAGATATAACAGGAAAAGCCCAGCACATCCGGGGCCTTTTGGTACAGGTCGGAGACGATGTTCATCGCTGGGTCTTTAATCGTATATTCGACTATGTCCACATCAAAATCTTTCTCGCAAAACGCTTTCAGGTAGCGCAGCGCCAGAGAGGTGTGGATGAACTTCGCATTCAGCGTGGAAACAATGACTTTCATCTTGGGAAACCTCGTTCTTTATTCGTTAGTAGTCCTACTTATTTTACACGAAAAACGAGGAAATACAAAGGCTACAGCACCATGTCATCGTCCAGGTGAGGCGCTTCATAAGGGATGTACAGCGGCGACGCCGCTTGGATCTCTTGTTTCCAGCGTTCCGCCTGCGAATAAAGCTGTTCCTCCACTTCCCTGATTTTCATCTGCAGCATGCCGGCATCCTGGGGCTCGCCCAGCAGCGCTTTTTGCAGCGAGAGCCGTTCTTCAATCCATTGAGTCAACTGATACAGCAGCATAAGTTCCACCTTTTCACAAATAGACTGTTAGCCGCTAGTATGCCCCAAGACCGGGGGATGACATACGAAAAGGGGAAGAACAAACTGCTTTTTTTGGATAAACTTGTAGTTTTATAGATGAATATGGTATGAATTAGAAGACCGATCGTCGTTTCGGTATTACGAAATGGGAGGCTTTGAATGAAAGGTATCGTTTTCAGAGAGTATTGGGCACTTGTAAAAGGTTTTAAATCCATCATTATTGTCTTGTTTATTTTGGGCGTTTCCCTGTGGTCGGCGCGTTTTATCGCCAGCAGTCCGATCCCTTTAAGCGAAGACGCGAACCCGGACAAAGCCGCATTAGCCGGGCTTACGCTTGTTTTGCTGCTGCTCGGGGCCATATTCGTTTATACCTTGTCACATGACATCGTAAACCGGGATATCGAGCTTCAGCGAATGAGATTGCTTATTACCAAAACGTCGCGGCGAAACGTGATCATCGGCAAATTCGCCGCGGTCTGGCTGTTCTGGGCAACCGTCACGCTCGTCGCTTTTATCGGCATTTCATTGATTACAAAAACGTTCGTTATCGCCGATCTGCTCAAATTATGGGTATTTCTTGCTTATCATGCCAGCGCTGCCGTTATGATTTCAACATGTCTGCGCAACCATACCTACACGGTCATTCTAGGCGTCCTGCTGGGAATCGCCATGCCGATTCTGGGCGTCTGGAGCGCGTTCGCGGCATCCGCTTCCGCACAAGTCGTCCGCTACATTCTGCCCTATTATCCCATGACGAGCAAACCCGAGCTTCTGATCGTGAGCGGCATTGAAATCGGGGTCATGCTGGCCGTTTCTATTCTTCTTTTTAACCGAAAGGAACTGTAAAATGGATGTTTTGAAAGTAACCGATTTGTCGAAAGCGTATAGAAGCAAAAAAGTTGTCGATAACGTCACCTTTGAATTGAAGGCCGGCGAAATATTCGGATTTCTGGGAAGAAACGGCGCAGGCAAAAGCACGACCATCAACATGCTGACAGGCATTCTGCCTCCGACTTCCGGCACTATCGAAATTCTTGGTACGCCTTACAGCAGCCTGAACCGGATCAAATCGCGCATCGGCGTTCTTCCGGACAACAGCAATTACTATAACGATATGACCGCCTTGCAGCACATGGTGTTTTTTTCCAGAGTGAAGAAGACTTCGCCCGACAAAAAAGAACTGGTTCAGTTGCTGGAAAACGTCGGCTTGGGAGCGGACATCGGCAAAAAAGCAAGCCAATTCTCATTGGGCATGAAAAAGAAGCTCGGCATCGCCCAGGCTTTGATCGGCTCCCCCGAACTGGTGTTTTTGGATGAGCCGACCTCGACGCTCGACATCGAATCGTCGCTGCTCATACGGGATTTGATTGTCAAGCTGGCTGCAGGCGGAGTTACCATATTTATGACCTCGCACAACCTGGATGAAGTCGAGAAAATATGTGACCGCATCGCCATTTTGCACCAAGGGACAATTGAAAAATTGGGAACGATGAGCGAACTGCGCGAAGCGCATTCGGACGAGATCAAGCTGAAGGTAAGCTGCGGAAGCGGCAGGCCGGATTCGGTGCGGCAGTGGTTGGAAAGCCTGGGGCCAAGAGTGCAAGTGACGCAAGCCGACGAGTCGTTCGTACACCTGGTAGCCGGAGATCAAGAAGATATTCCGTATGTGGTGGAGACAGCTGTACATCACGGCGTAAAAATTTACGGCCTCGAAGTAGAACAAACTTCCCTCGAAAAAATATTCATGGACCATCATTAAGGAGCTCGCATTGCCGCCGGGGCAGACGCTCATAGGAGGGACGGGGCTGGGCTGGCTGGGCAGCCGCACGTGATGCGGATGGGGGCCGGGCAACCGTTCGTGGTGCGCATCGGACCAATCAGCCGCTCGTGGTATGGATGGGGGCCGGGCAACCGTTAGTGATGCGGATCGGGCCGGATAGCCCGTAAAACTGCAGCTTCCAGCACAAAAGCCTGCAAAAGTGCAGGCTTTTTCTCTGATAAAGGTTCGTTTGGAGGAAAAGCCTACGATTGTGCAGGAATTATTGATTAAAGTGGGTCTGAGCTTAAATTTAAGTCAAAAAAACTGCAGATTTGCAGGAATTCTCCAGGGCAAGCGTTTTACAGGGCAAAAAGATGCACTTTTGCAGGCTTTTGAGCGTTGTCAGCACTTACTGCCTTGTCAGCGTTGCCAGAATTGCCAGTTGCATTTCTAGCATTTTCAGCATTGCCTGCATTGCCAACACCTTGCATTGATTGCCAGCGTCCCCAACCTTACCAGAGTTACCAGTCTTGCCAGCATTACTTGCATTGCCAGCATTACTTTCATTACTTTCATTACTTTCATTACTTGCATTACCAGCATTACCAGCATTACCAGCATTACCAGCATTACCAGCATTACCAGCATTACCAGCATTACCAGTATTACCAACCTTACTAGCATTACCCACATTACCAGCCCTGTCAGCGCACCGTTGCCAACCTTGCCATGGTGCACTGACAGGGCTGGCGAGTTTTTCGGCAGTCTCAAATCCCGCAAAAACTTCTACGTCCCCAGGATCGGTCGACCTGCTGCAGCGATGATTTTGAGACCGTCGAATAAACGATTCCGGCTTCGCGTTTTTATTCCCAGAAAATGTGCTTCGCGCCCTTCAACCTCGCCAGGCCTTCCACGAAATAGTAGTCGCCGTAAATCAGGGGCACATCGATGTTCTTCCCTTCCGGATAATGGCTCGTACCGTGCAGGATCAAGCCCTCTTCATTCGGGTCGTTCCAAGCCCCGTAATTTTTATACAGCGATTCGAGGATGCGCGTCCCCGCTTCCCGGTACGTCTGCGATTCCGCAGCCGTCACCTTATCCGCGAGCAGCAGCAAACCGCTTGCCGCGCACGCGCCTGCGGAGGAATCGCGGTACTTCGTGATCTCCGGCGGCAGCCTGAAATCCCAGTATGGCACGCGGTCTTCGGGCAGCTGGGCGATGAAGAAGTGGGCCACCCGTTTGGCGGCCGCGAGAAAAGCTTCCTTGCCGGTATGGTGATAGCACAGCGTCAAGCCGTAAATCGCCCATGCCGTACCGCGCGACCACGCCGATTCC
The DNA here is from genome assembly GCF_059820445.1 of Paenibacillus sp. sgz302190. NCBI lineage: Bacteria > Bacillati > Bacillota > Bacilli > Caryophanales > Paenibacillaceae > Paenibacillus > Paenibacillus sp. sgz302190. Next base: position 94,807 of record NZ_JBZYAO010000013.1, on the reverse strand, counting down.
GGCGCAAAGCCCTGGCCGCCCAGCCCCTCGATGCGCTCTCCCGTCGCAGGATCGAACCGCACGATGTGATAGACCGAGCCGTCAGGCCGGATAAAATGCTCCAGCACCGTCTCCATGTGCACCTCGGCAATATGGCGGTAGCGGGGATCGCCGCTTTCGCGCGAAGCCCAAAACAGCAGCGGCATGTTCATGCAGCAGTCGATAATGGCCAGTCCCGCATTGTCCTCGCCTTCGCTCCACGGATTCCACGCCCGGATATAGCGGCCCCGGATATTGAAGCGCGCAGCCAAAAAATTGGCCGCGATAAACGCTCTGCGCCTGGACTCCGCGGACTGCGTCAGCTTGCAGCTCGCTACGCTCGTCAACGTCCACATGAAGCCGAGATCGTGGTCAAGCCGGTAAAAGTCGTGGAACACCTGATCCAGGCTTGCTTCGCACTGCTCCGCCAAAGCGCGCAGCGATTCGTCGCCGCCATTATCGTAAAGCAGCCACAGCATCCCCGGCCAAAATCCGGCCGTCCACCAATGCGCAGGCTCCAGCGTGTAGCTTCCGCCGTTGCTGGCATGCGGGAACCCGGCGCCGATCCGCCGGCTCGTGCGCAGCGTTTTTGCCATCGTCTGCTCCCATGCTTCATCCAACCAATTTACCATACTTCATCACCTGCTCCTTTTTCCGAAAAAATTCCGGCAGAGGCAAGCGCCCCTAAAGCGCCCTCCGCCCCGGTTGAAACGCTTAAATAAATTCGAAATGCAAAACAACTTTATTGATAAGCCCCGGGTCCTTGACGGCAAAATCCACCGTATACCAAGGGGTCTCAACTCCAAAATGATTGCTGTACACATGGCTCTCAATGTTCGGCGTAACCGCTGCGCGATCATAGCGGATCAAAAGCTTGCGGCGGCTCTCCCCGCCGCCCGCTATGACGATGCCGCCGTCGTCCGACGGCTGAGGCCGCGTCCGCGTCACGACGCGCTCTACGATGCTCTCCGGCGCTTCGGTAAACACGTAGGCGTCCTCGACAACGAGGCGCGGAAGCCGCCCGTTTTTGTGCCAGGCGAAGCGTCTCTTGAGCTCCTGCAGCTGCGGAACAGGGTACGCATGCGCGATGTCGAGCTCCAGCTCGTAGACGTGCTCCCCAGCGGATACGCGAACGACCTGCGCGGCGAACTGTTTCCCCGCCGCCTGAAAGCGGCCGTTTATAATCGGAACGGAATGCCCCTGCGACCCGTTGCATGCATAGCTGTACCGCTCCGCCCCGAAATAGTCCGCCGTATATTCGCCGCTTCCCAAGTCGGAAACGAACGACTCGCCGTCGCAGGCCACGATGAACTGCCCGATATCGTTATGATTATGAGGCTCGTCGTTATGCCCGCCCTTGGCGGCAAATCCGTAGCGGCCGTCTGCGGCAACGTGCCTGGATACGAGCCACTGCGCGTTGTCCAAATAATAATCGGCGGCTTCCCACATAGCGGCGTCAGTGTTCGGGTCTGCCCACAGAAGATTGCGCAGCGCCGGCGCAAAACGGGCGCAATGATCCTCGGTATATGAGGCCCGAAGCGCTGCGGGAGCCGCAGCCATATCGGGATATGTGTGCGCCAAATAATGCGTAAGCCCGATATGTACCCGGGCATGCTCAAAGGAATCCGAGAAATTCGCGGTCAAATCGTCCGTGAGATAACATTTTTGCTGAAAAAGCGCGATCCGATGCACCTTTTCGTGCTCGAACAAGTCCAGCTTGCCCTGCGTCCGCTTCTTCAGGAGATCCGCAAAATAAACGAAATAACCGAACCCATAATTCCAATAACCCAGACCTTCCTGACAAGCCCCGTCTTCCCCGAAGCCACGCAGATAGCACTCCATGCTGCCTATCGCTTTGGTCACAATATCGCTCACGTCGCCTGATCGTTCCAGCAAAAGCAGCGCCGCAGCGCCGATCGAGCCTGCACAGACAGCCGCCCAGTTGTGCTCCGCCGTTTCCCAATGGTATGGCCCGTGCGCCAAATAAGGCTTGAACAGGCGATGCACGATTTCCTCCCGCATGCGGCTGCGCAGCAGCGCCGGCAGCGTCTCGCCCGCCATGCTCAAAATCTCGCTCAAAGCGAAGCCCGTCTCGGCGGCAAACAAATCGATCTGCGTGTGCGTCTGCTTGCGCCCCCACGCCTCCGCATCCAGCGAAAAGGCAAGCTCGCCGTCCGTCTCCAGCGTCCCCTTCAGGTGGGCCGGCAGGCACCACGTATACTCGCCACAGACCGACCAGATCACGTCGTGCAGCGCCTCGCGGTACGTCTCATTCCCGGGCTCCAAAAGCGAGAGCAGGGCGAATGTGGTCAACCTTCTTCTTTTCTCAAAATAAACCTGCTCGAACTCCAGCCGCTTTCCGCTGCGCGCAAACTGCGCGAATACGGCGTAGGACGGCTCGCGGAGCGGCTCCCGGAGCAGCCTTGCCCCTTCGGCCCTGATCTCCGCCACCTGGGCTTCATAGTAAGGCGAAGCGTTAGCCTTACGCCAAAACTCCGCGCCCTCCGGGTACAAAATCCGGGAATCTGCGGGAGCCAGATCCCGCAAACCGTCCTGAATATGCTGCGATTGCAAAAGCATCGTTTCCTCCTCTTGGCCCGCCGCCGCCAATTTATCCTCTGTATTCCAGCGGCGTTACGCCTGCGTGAGTTTTAAAAATTTTAATAAAATAGCTCTGGTTATCGTAGCCGAGCATTTCGCAAATTTTGCCGACCGGATGAGCGGTCTGATCGAGCAGTTCCTTGGCTCTCTCCATTTTCATCCGGGTAATGTATTCGATGAAGTTCTCGCCCGTTTCCTTTTTGAACAATCGGCTGAAATAGCTGGGGTTCAGGAACAGATGCTCGGCAACCTCTTCCAGGCCGATCCGCTTGTCCAGATGCAGCGACACATATTTGCACGCTTCCATCACTTCCGCGCGGAGCCCGCCCCCTGCACCCTTTCCGGCCAGGGCGACGACGGCTTGCAGGTGGTCGACCAGCCACTGTTTCAGCTCGGACAAGGAATCGATGTCGACGATTTCCTTATGAAGCGTATCCGCTGAGAAAGAAGAGCGCGTAAATTGAAGCGACTGCAGCTTCAGCTTGAGATCAAGGATCAGCTTCAGCATCCAGTCCTTCACCGTTTCGGGCGCGTAGCCCCCTTGGCGCATGACGGTGATCCAGCCCTCGACCGCGCTCTGCACGTCTCCGGATTTTTTGCCGATCAGCAGCTCCCGCAGTTCCGTATTCGCCCGGTCATAATGGGCAAAAAGATCCTGCTTGAGATCGGCGGCCGGACCGGGACCCTTGCGGACAATGGCGCCGGGTTCCAAATAAAACCGCTGGGCATCGCTTTCCAGCAGCAGCCGGAGGCTCTGCTTCAGCTCCGCGGGATGCAGGCAGCTCTCGCCGAGCACGAAGCTCATCTGCAGCTTGAGCGCTCTTTTGAGCGCGGCCTGCACCGTTCTAAGGCCGGTTGTGATTTGCTCGTACATGCTGACTTTCAAATCGGGACGGTAGGTGAACAACAGAATGGATTCTTTGGCGCCGTAGCCGGCATGCACACTGTGCAGTTCCAGGCCCGACAGCACTTCCTCCAGCACATTGCCGACCGCAAAGCGCAGCGTCTGAACCGACAGGAACCGCTGCTTCGCCTGCCGGTAGCCTTCGATAAAGCCGATTGCGGCGATGCAGGCAGTCCCTTCTTCGAAGAGCCCGTAAGCGTTCGCTTCTTTTCTCCATTCGCCCGGAGACAGCAGCGGTTGATGAATAAAATTTTTGAGCCACTGTTCCTTGCGCAATTCTTTCGTTTCGTCAACGATATGTTTCAGTCTCGACTGCTGGCCGCTCAGCCGGTTCTCCAGATCGAGGCTGTCTTTGAACTGCGCAAGCAGCCGCTCCAGATCGGCCGGATTCAGGGCGTCTTTCAGCAAATATTCCTGAACGTTCATACGCATCGCCTGCTGGGCGAACTGAAACTCGCTGTGGCACGAAAGAATCGCGACCCGCACGTTCGCTTTGCGCTGCTTCAATAGCCCGATCAGCTCCAGACCGTCCATCTTCGGCATGCCGATATCGGTAATGACGATGTCCGGCATCTCCCGCTGCGCCTGTTCCCAGGCGTGAAGCCCGTTATCGTGCGCGCCGATCAGACGAAGGCCGAGCGCTTCCCAATGAATAGCTTCGGAGAGAAGCTCGATCACAGGGTAATCGTCGTCAACCAGCATCACGTTGTACATCCCCTGCCGCCTCCCTGTATGGAATAAACATCTCAATGCACGTGCCTTTCCCCGGCTCGCTGATGACTTCCAGGCGGAATTCGTCGCCAAAGGTCATCTTCATCCGCTCGTAGACGTTGGGCAGTCCGATTCCCGAAAAGCCGCCGCCCGCTCTCTCTTCGGACGAAGCGGCTGCCGCCGACACGATTTTTAATCGCAACGCCGCAAGCTGTCCCGGGCTCATCCCGGTTCCGTCGTCTCTTACGGCCAGTATCAGCCCCGCTTGCTCCTCGCGGGCTTCGATCGCAATCGTGCCCGCACTTCGGTTCAGCCCGTGAATGAGAGCATTCTCGATAACCGGCTGCAGGAAAAATCGCGGCACCTCGATCAAAAAAGCTTGCGGCGTCAGGTCAAAATGCAGCTCCAGCCGCGCCTCCTCTTTTTGGCGCATATTCATAAGACTAACATAGCTGCCGATAAGGTCAATCTCTTCATGCAAAGCAATGACATCCTTATCCGGGCTGACCGTCATCCGCAAAAGCTTGGACAGCGAGCCGATCATTTGCGCGCTTTCCTCGTCTCCCCGCCTCATCACCTTCATGCGAATGGAATTGAGCACATTGAACAGAAAGTGCGGTTTGATTTGCGCCTGCAGCATAGCCAGCTCCGCTTTGCGTTTGCGGGAATGCGTTTCGGACACTTCGTCAATCATCTCGCCTATTTTATCCAGCATCTGATCGAAGGAGTAGCCGAGCCGGCCGACTTCATCCTGCCCGCGAATGCCGGTGCGGATCGTCAGATTACCCCGCTGCACTTTGGAGGCCACGCGCCCCAGCCGCACCAGCGGCTTCGTAAATGTGCTCAGCAAATAAAGCAGCAGCATTAATATAATAAAGAAAAATATCGATTGAAAGATCATCACTTTCGTGAAAATCGAGCTTATGTTGACAATCGCCTTCCGGTAAGGCTGCAAGGACACCAGATGCCAGTTCATCGGCGAAAGCTTCTGTTCCGTGACGATATAGTTCTCCCCCCGGATCGGCACGATGTTCGAGCTCTTCTCGTTCTCGCCGAGTCCGGAATATGCGAACGGCTGGCCGATTTGGCCCGAATCCGGATGCGAGACGATATGATTCGCACCGTCTACGATCATCAGCTCCTCGCCCCCCGCGAGACGGTTAAAAATGTCATGAAGCTGGCTTTCCATCACTGTGACGATAACGTATCCCAATACTTGCTGGTTATCCTTGCGCAGCGTGCGGATCATGGAAATTTGGTACGGGCTTGTTTTCTGTTCTGTCTGGAAGACGGTCGGCGTCGGCCCCGTCCAGTACGACTGGATTCCCTGCAGATGCTCGACCTCGGGAAACCAGCTTTCTTTGCGGAAATTCAAAGGATTGTACTCCGTAAGCGAATAGCTTGTAAAATAAGTCCCGTCGGCAAGCAAAATCGTCACGTAAAAACGGTCGGTCCAATTCGACAAATTTTGCACCTGTTCCAGAATGCGATTCGCCTCCCGAAACCTAAGGTACGTATCTTCACTTGTATTAGAAACGCCTTCATTTGGAAAAAGCTTAAAATAAGTGTTAAACTCCGTGTTCAATTGCACGTAATTGGCGATGTAAATCATATTTCTGATCAAATTCGTCACTAATCCGTTGACTAACTGCAAAGACTCCTGGGAGTTGGATACCGCCTGCTTCTTCACGGCGTCCTGCGTCCAGTAATTGTAAATATACAGCGAACAGGCTGCCGGAAGCAAAATGCACAATATAGACGCCAACATCAGCTTATAACGCATGGAACGGAACGTGAACAGCTCTCGGATGCGGTTCCACATGCCTAAGCAGGCCTCCCCTCGCCAAATAGAAAAAGGGGCAGTTTCAGGCCGCCCCGTATAACTATCATTATATCAAACTATTTTTTGTTTGCGGCAATAATCTGATTGGTGCGGTCCTGGGAGTTTTTCACCGTCGTATCGATATCCTGCTTGTTGAAAATGAGCTTCTCGAACTCTTCGTTCAGCGCTTTGAACACTTCCGCCTGGTAGGACGCCGCCGGTACGAGCTGCGACGCTTTGGACGCCGACAGCGTGGCGATAAGAGACGCCTTATCGACTTTTTCCGGGTTTTTCGTGCCGCTTACGATCGTATCGATCAGCTTGCTGAGATCTTCCGACTTCACTTTGCTCCAGGCCGGAACGTTTTTGCCCTGCACGATTTGACCTTCCGTCGTGTACCAGCGTACGAACTTGTACGCTTCTTCCTTATGCTTGGAGCTTGCGGCTACGGACACGAAATCCGTCGTAACCGGCGTGTAGCCGTTCGGATCGCCTGCGCTATTTTTCGGGAACGGGGCGACGGCGATGTTGAAATTAAGCGGAACTTGCTCGGTGCCGCCGATTTCCGTATTCATCCAGCTTCCGATGACGAGCATGCTGACGTTCTGGTTAAACAGCTGTGTCCGGTAAGCCAACTTCTGCGAAATCATGTCCGCATAAGGAACGGCCGATTTGTCCTCCTTCTCCATCTTCACGCGAAGTTCCAGCGTCTTCTTGAAGTTCGGGCTGTCCAGATTCGATGTGCCGTCCGCTTTCAAAATATCCGAATCTTTAGGCTGATTTTCCATATAAAGCTTGAGATATTCCAGCCAGCCGCCGTTTTGAGGGCCGTGGAAGTAAGTGCCGTAACGTTTGGTGGCTCCTTCGCCCTTGGTCAGCTTTTTCGCATAGTCGGCAAAATCGTCCCAGGTCCAATCCGTCGGAACCTTCAGGCCGGCCTCATCGAGGTGATTTTTGTTCAGCAGCACATACCATGGATTGAACTTACCCGGAAGCGCATACACTTTGCCGTTTAGATGCGTATCCACTTTGTACTCCTCTTCTTCCTTAAACCCGTCCTTGGCGATGTAATCGTCAAGCGGCGCCGCCATGCCGAGTGCTACGCGCTGCGCATATCCCGCCGGGTCGCTGAACATGAGAATATCCATCGTTTCTCCGGAGGCTGCGGCCAGATCGAGTTTTTTCATCGATTCCTGGGTGTCGCCTTTTTCGCTCAGCGGTACAAGCTCTATTTTCGTGCCCGGGTTTTTCTCTTCGTAAGCGGCCAGCGTCTTTTTCCAGTTGTAAGCGGCTTCCGTGCCGAACACGAACATCCGCAGATTGACCGAATCTCCCGCTTTCGCAGCCGATTGCGCCGTTCCCGCCGCAGGCGAAGCCGTGCCGCCGCCATTCGAGCTGCTGCACCCGGCCACAAGGCTTAACACAAGACCCGATGCGACAAGCCCGGTCCACAAATTCTTTTTCATAGAAACCCTCCTCGAAGTTGATTGCTCTTTTTACAATCCAAATTATATAAGGTCGCAACCCGGTTCTCATGATCGTAAATTTACTTTTTCCAAAATATTTTGACTTCTTTAGCCTTTTACCCCGCCGACGGCAATGCCTTCGATCACGCTCTTTTGGCCGATGATAAATATAAGAATGAGCGGAAATATCGCGGAAACGGTCCCCGCCATAATCAGGGAATAAAACTCCCCGCTCAGCGAAGTAAACTTGGCCATGGCGAGTTGAAGCGTGAACAGCTTGTCGCTGCGCAAAAAAATGAGCGGATTTTGGTAATCGTTCCACGTCCATATGAACCGCAAAATGGCGTAAGTCGCGACAGCAGGCTTGACAAGCGGCAAAGCGATCGCATAAAAAATGGTAAAGTGTCCGGCTCCGTCTATTTTCGCCGATTCAATATAGTCGTTATGCAAGCCCATAAAAAACTGCCGCAGCATGAACGTGCCGAGTACGCTGAAACTGCCCAGCGCGATCAAGCCGGCATGGCTGTCAAAGAGGCCGATCGCACGGTACAAAATAAACTGCGGCACCAGCACCGCTTGCGTCGGAATCATATACGTCATCAGCACGATCAGGAACAGCCACTTGCCCGCTTTAAATTGTACTTTGGAAAACCCGTAGGCCGCCAGAGCGGATACGGCGCAGGAGATGAACGTCGTTATCACGCTGACTTTGATCGAATTCCAGTAGTATAAGTAAAAAGGAATTTTGCCGAGCCATACTTCCTTATAATTTTCGATAGCGCGCCACTCGTGGGGAATCCACTGGATCGGGTATGTAAACACTTCCGATTCCAGCTTAAACGACGTGACGATCATCCAAAAAAACGGCAGCAGGAACAGGACGCTCCCCGCGAACATAATCAGCGTAATCAGCGATTTGCGGAAGCGGTAAAGCACAAGTTGATTCATGGCGGTTCTCCTTCCAGAGCGAATGCGAATCCATTAGTAGTTGACCCATTTCTTTTGTCCGATCCACTGCGCTACCGTAATCAGCAAAACGAACGCGAGCAGCATCGTCGCCATGGATGAGGCATACCCGATTTTCAGATTAACGAACGCCGTATCGTACAAATACCATACGATGAGGGACGTGGAGCCGATAGGCCCGCCCTGCGTCATAACCGCAATGATATCGAACACCTTGAAGGTCGAAATAATACCCGTCACCAGCAGGAAAAACGATGTCGGAGACAGCATCGGGAGCGTAATTTTGACAAATTGGGTCCACCCGCTCGCTCCGTCGATATCGGCAGCCTCGTACAAATCTTTCGGAATCGACTGCAAGCCTGCAATGTAAATAATCATATTAAACCCGATGGAAACCCAAACGTAAATCATCATGATCGAAATAAGCGCAAAGTTCGGGTCCGCAATCCATTTGGGCGGTTCGCTGATTCCCATCGCTTTCAAAAACTCGTTGATCGGCCCGTAAGAAGGCTGAAAAAGCACCTGCCAGACGGTAGCCACCGCTACGATACTGGAAACGTAAGGCATGAAATACGCTATTTTAAAGTAGCTTTTCAGGTAGACGTGACGATCGATCACAATCGCAAGTATTAATGAAATGATCAAGTACGCGGGAACGGACAGCAAAAATAAGACGTTGTTCCGCACGGACCTGAGAAACATCGAGTCGTGAAACAGCTTGTCAAAATTGGCAAACCCCGTCCATTTGATGCCGTTCCAGCCGGCCACAAAGTTCCAATCGGCAAAGCTCAGAATCAGCGTCGCAATGATGGGCAGCAGCACCAGTACCGTCACGCCCAAAAGCATCGGACTTACGAATAAAAATCCGGCGAGCGTTTCCCCTTTCGCCAGCGAGCGCCTCCGTTTGCGAGAAGAAGACTGTACAGGCAGTGTTGCAGCTTGTTGTTCCATTTTTCTTTCACCTCGTCTAGTTAAGGAGTTGCTCTCATTATAAGAAAAAAAATGCGCCCGCAATGACGGTATTTTGATCAAAAGCGATACTTTTTTGACATGTTCGTTGCTCCAGTTCGTACCCGCGGGGGCTGACCGACCGCCTTGCAGCTCCGCAACGTGCAACATTCCCCTCCCTGCTTGTAAACAATTTCCTGCGGGTCTTGGGCTTGACAAGTATCCGCGGGGGCGGGATGTTTTTTTCCCGGTCCGAACGTGATATATTGAATGAAAACTTACTGTAACGCGAGGCGAGAACAGATCGTGAAGACATATAAAGGAAACGAACCGCGCGGGCCCAAGTCCGGCAAGCCGGATAGCCGTACGGGAGCAAGGCCGGAACCGGGTCGCGGGTCAAACTCAGGCCCGGACGCAAGCCGCGTTAACGGCAAAAAAAACGGAAATGTCACGCTCAGGAGCGGTAAAAGTCCGGCTGTGGATGTGAGCAGCCGTACCTCGGCGCAGGATGTGCAGATCGGCGACTTACTCGTCGTGACGATCAAGCGGATCGGGATCAATGGCGAAGGGGTCGGCTACTTTAAGCGCAAAGCGGTTTTCGTACCGGGAGCGCTGCCGGATGAGGTCGTCAAAGCGAAGGTCGTGAGAGTCGAGCCCGGCTTTATTCAAGCTTCCCTGCAGGAGCTGGAAAAACGCTCGCCCGAGCGCATCGCCCCGCCCTGCCCGGTCTATGAGGAATGCGGCGGCTGCCAGCTCCAGCATTTGAGCTATGAAGGCCAGCTGCGCGCCAAAGAGGAGATGATCCGCGAAGCTTTCGAGCGGTACACCGGCATCGGCTCGCTTCCGCTGCGCCCCATTCTCGGCATGGACGAGCCCTGGGGGTACCGCAACAAAGCGCAGCTGCAGGTCGGCCGCCAGAACGGCCGGCTCGTTACCGGACTGTACGCGGCGGGCTCGCACCGTCTCGTGGACATAACCGGCTGTCCGATTCAGCACCCGGTTATCAATCGCGTCGTAGAGATGGTCAGCCGGATTGCCGCCGAGCTGAACATCCCCGTCTACGACGAAAGAAAGCGCACCGGCGTGCTGCGCACGATTGTCGCCCGGGTCGGGCTGCAATCGCAGAAGGTGCAGGTGACGCTCATAACGGCAGTCAAAGAGCTGCCGGAGCGGGAGCAGCTGGTGCGCCGTATCCGCGAGCGGCTTTCTGAAGTATATACAATCGCCCAAAATGTGAACCCCGGCCGGAGCTCGCATATTTTCGGAGTGGAGACGTTCATTTTGTGGGGCGACGAGCATCTCGGCGAGGGCCTCGGCGAGCTGAGCTTTGCGCTCTCACCGCGCGCGTTTTTCCAGCTGAACCCGTCGCAGACGGTGAAGCTGTACGACGTGGTGAAGGAAGCTGCGGCCCTGACCGGCCGCGAGCTGGTCGTAGACGCCTATTGCGGCACCGGCACCATAGGCTTGTGGCTGGCGCCGCAGGCGGCGGAAGTGCGCGGCATCGAGCTCGTCGAAGATGCCGTCCGGGACGCGCGCCGCAACGCGCAAACCAGCGGGCTCGGCAACGCCCGCTTCTACGCCGGGCGCGCCGAGCAGCTGCTGCCGCAGTGGGTCCGGGAAGGCCTCCACCCCGACGTCGTCGTGGTGGATCCGCCCCGGACCGGCTGCGATGCGCAGCTGCTCGGCGCGCTGCTAGCCGCGAAGCCGACGCGGCTCGTGTACGTGTCCTGCAATCCTTCGACTCTGGCGAAGGATTGCAGGACCCTCCTCGAGGGTGGCTACCGCCTCGAGTGGGTTCAGCCCGTCGACATGTTCCCGCAGACGGCGCATGTGGAGTGCGTGGTAAGGATATATCGCGATGAGAAGCATTGATGTACAAGAGTTTGCGATCAAAAGTAAATATGTTCCCGCATTCAAAAAATGTGAGTGAAGTTGAGTGCGGGAACATATATCCCTTTTACGCACAAGGCATGTGGAGTGCGTGGTAGTAATATATCGCGATGAGAATCATTGATGTACAAGGGTTTGCGATCAAAAGTAAATATGTTCCTGCATTCAAAAAATGTGAGTGGAGTTGAGTGCAGGAACATATATCCCTTTTACGCACAAGGCATGTGGAATATTGTGTATCACTACATTATGACAAATGATGGAAAATGTAAGGCTACGGGGGAGGCCTGGCCGGGAGGGGGGGTCTTTGTAAAGATATTCTTTTAATTATACGAGACTTAACAAGAGAAACTCTTCATGCTTTGGTTGAGTTTCTTTTTATGTTCCGGAAGACGACATTGATACCAGTTTACTTGATTTTAAGCCCCGCGCTTAACTTAATGACATTGGGCGTGGTGCTCTCGGTTTTGTTGATGTGTGTATCATGTGGGGAAGTGTATATTATACTCTGAGCGCTAATTTGCATTGTTACCGATACCGCAACAAAAAAGACCTTGAAAGGCGAAAAACCAATCAAGGTTCTTGTGTTTAAACTCAATTCCATTTTTGTTTCAGAAAGTAGGGGTAAATTAAGCCTCCTCGCTACAGTGAATGTCTGAGGTCTTAATTATAATTAAATCGTCACTCTTATTTCTAGTAATCCTTAATTTTTCGTAATAATTCATGATACGATATGATGGAAAAATCAAGTTTCTTATATCTAGAGGTAAATAGTTTGTTAGTCACCATGTAAGGGATAACCGTATAGTCCATAGCTTCTAATTCTAAAATAGATGTAACTTTGCCAAGGTTATTCCTTATATAGTCAATCCTTCTCTGAAATTTCTCATCATCTTTATGTTGATAGAAAAAGCTCTTTTGTTGCATTTGATCCTCGTAGATAGACCCTACTTTTTGAAGAACTTTGCTTTCAATTAGCCATATTTCTTTTTTCAGTTTATTGACAGCGACAACATCGTAGTCACCTAGGCTATCTGGAAAGCCACTCTGGGGATATCTCGATGCCAGCTCGAACTCCGGAAGAACAGGATAGAATCCCGCTTCTATAAATGCACTAGCTATATCTTGTACCATCTCATCTTCATATCTCTTCTTCCATTTTGCGAGTACTGTTTTCACATTTTCCATTCCTACTTCAAATGGTAGATACCACTCTAAAAAGCCACTTTTCCAAGATGTAGCTAATTGTTTAATAACGACGGGTGAAAATATATATTTACCATCTTGCATTACTACAGGTTTAACATCATATCTGTTGTCACGTTTTTCCCGGTCCCAAAATGGTAAAATATCGTGAGTTGTGCCATTCAGGAATTTTAATTTATTACAATCCAGTGTTATAAAATGTAGGGCATTTCTAGCTTTTTCCTGATCAACACCTTTAGGCTCTACAAAAAACTTGAGAAAATCATTAATCAAGTCATCAATTGGGGCTTCAAATACATTTGGATAAATTTCCTCAACAAAGGGCTTTTCTACAACTTCTAATTGTAAGTATTCGAGTAAAGATATCAATGTACCCAGTTCTATTCCGGTATCTACTAAAAAAGCACTTGTGCATTGGATCAGATATTCTTTATCTGTTTCATCATTTTTAATTGTGTAATCTATTTGCCCGTACTTGCGCAGAATCATTTTCTCATACTGTAGTTCGCTAAACTCAGAAAAAATATTATCAACTTTGTATTCATTATCAATTTGAATCAATAAATCCAAGTCTGTAAAGTAGCATGTATCGGCATTGTCTTGTAGCACAACAAGCCAGTCAGCAAAAGCCAAAAGATTTTCAAATTCATCATTTTTACATTCAGAAATGTTATCTCGATGTTGAACCGCGAGATTACTTTCTAAAAGATACTGTGCCGTTCTTAAATTGCGTCTGTACTCTTCTCGAATGTTCCTTGTTTTCTCCTCGAATTCTTGTTGAACAACAGGATCCAAATCATTAAAGCTTGAATACCGCTTGAGATTAATAATTATTCCGTGCAATCGAGTGGTGTAATAGTTCAAAGCTTTTTTGTGTAAATGTTCTTTGTTGTATTGTGAGATTTGATCTTCAAAAACTCTTACAATGGCTGTTTGCATTTTTCTAATAACACTAGTTGCTGCTTTTCCACGATACTCCCCAGGCTCTGCCCCTACCGCAAAACAAACTCTTGCAATTTCTTTCCTTGCTTTCACAAAGTTCTGTGCTTCCATTTGAACACTAGGTGCCATATCGGAGTAATAGTAATCTTGTTCGATAGTAAAAACGCCAACTTCTTTTTTTAGTGATGAATCATTATTAACAGCCGATTCCAACTCTGCAAAAAAAGACTGATTAAGTTTTTTTAAAGGATCCACTAGCTCCAAAAAATATACAGATTCTATACTTTTATCACTAGCATTCATCATAGCGGACAGCAGTTCATCTAAATTTACAGCATAACGAATAATTATTGTATCTGTATCAACATAAATATCACTATAAACATATTTCTTGTTCCTGTTTAAAGTAAATCCAGAATGGTCAACATCTTGTGCGTAATGCATAGGCATAAACATAACTTGCAGTACTTTGCCATATAGAACTGGGAATGCAGCAAGTGTTTCCCCATATCTGTTAAAAAGGCGTTGATTTAACTCATCAATCGTTCTGAGCGCAGTATGATTATTCGGTGCGAAATCTTCTTTTATAAAGAACTCAACATTATGTGCGAGAAAAATAAATGTTATGGGTTCAATTATCTTACCCTCGCCGCCAAAACCTAGACAGCCTTTATGTTCAAAATGTGAGTATCCCCAATCACCCTCCTTGACTTTCCAACTAAGTGGGTCAGCAAACATTTTGGATTGTAAATTGAACGGATAATTAGTCAGATTCTTTGTAAAGTATTCAAATACATAATCATCTGCACTTCCATATGAAACAGAAATTAGATTATATTCAAATGCACCTGATGCAATATGGTAATGCGCCTTTTTCCACGTAAAAAATAGATTACTCTTTCCGCCTATGGCCATTATTTGCGCTTTTTCTGTTCTGTCATATTCTATAAAATCTAACAGTTCATTAAAATCTTCCATAAATCCCAGCATATAAATCAAATCAAGGGCAAAACATGAAAAACGCTCTCCGGCTTCACCTAAAAATGCTCCATGAGCGGTAATATCGGTGAAGGGTTCAATCAGCAAGAAATGAACCGACATTTCGGCCAAAACATCAAATGCATATCCCCCGTGCAGTTCTTTCCTGTAATACGTTTCGCAAAGTCGCAGTTGATTTCTTTCATGCAATAAATTAAATACATTGATTTCAGCGTCAATGCTCTCGAGATTATCAAAATCACCTTTATTTATTGCAACTAACACTCTACCCTCGCTGACAGTCATAAATGCTAGACGATTGTTCGTATAGGGCTTCCCAGTGCTTTTATTAAAAACTCTAGGTGCAACGAGAACTCGCGAGCGATCATTATTTGAAAAATTGAAAGTGTTTTCTATCAACTTCCCCAATGTTAAGCTGATATGGCGATGGTATTCTTCTACTGTTGCCAAGGAAAGAAGCTTTTTGTAGAAATCGACCAATATTGATGCATTATAAAGCGGATAGCAATCTTCCTTATACACGAAGAAATGGCGTATTTCAATTGGACATTTTTGATATCCCATTATTTGAAACACTTGCTTGGAAAGTTCTATAAACTCTTTCGAATAAAATAGGGAATTCACTGCTAGCCAAAACTGTTCTGAAGGCATTTCAAACACGATATCATAATTTTCATCAGAAGAAGAAATGTTGCTAACAGTAAGTGTATTTATAATTCTACGGTTATAATGCAATATGCTTTTAAGGTCATCTGTCATTTCAATGACTCTTGCTAATTCAGGTAGAAAATTCATTGCAGCATATACATGTTCGTGACCAGTGCCAAGGATTACTGGAAACGTTTCGCCATCAACATTAATTTTAACTTCGCCAAAGTCATTTAATGTCAAATCTTCTCTATATGTAATCGGCAAATAAATAGCAACTGCATCAAAAAACGCTTTAAACTCGGAATACTGCTTAATATTTCGATTACCGAACTCTTTAGTGTTACTTAATGATTGGTTAAGTGTTAATGCTTGCGCCAATGCCGATCGATTATCGGCCCAAGAGTTGATACAAAAAACAGCTCTTGCGACATCATCTATGGCATACTGGGATATGATTTTCTCAAGTTCCTTAGAATTAGCCTCAATATATTCGAAGTCAGAAACACAATTCTCAATTGGAACTGTATTTGTATTTGAGACGTTTCGTATGGGCTTATCAATACAGCACTTTTTGTACTTCTTCCCGCTTCCACAAAGACAAGGATCGTTGCGACCGATTTTCATCGTTAGTACCTCCTGCCACCCAGTCAGGTTTGATAATTTCCGGAATCACCGCTGCCGAATTTCATCCAAGGTTGGATAATTCAAAATCCATGAATGTACGCAAGCATTGACACCTATTTCCTAACCATAATCATACCATAAAGTTGGGAAAAATTGTCGAATTCCCTTACATCCCTTCTATGTCCCAACTATAGAGGGACAACATATCTATGCAGTACCTTATAACAAGCTTCCCCACTTCCCATCACCAGATTTTTCGTCCTACTTATGAACGGTTCACTGCGTTTAACTTCCAGAGTGCAAGAGCAGGTAAGGATGGAAGCTCAACTGTCGTAAATGCCTCAGCCAACGTAGCAGATCCCATAACTTATGGATATGCAAAATGGGCTACCCCCAAAATTGACTATAATGCTACAATTACTATTAATGATTCAAGTATGAGTATATCAGGAAGTCATAACAAATTTCCTGCGTATGAAGCGTATGGATCAATAAACGATGGAAATTTTTTCTTATTGTCCCAGTATATGCCATCAACCTGGACTATTCCGGGAACAAATGTTAATCCGGGAATTTTAGATTTATACGATGTTTCAGGTATGGTGGGATGGTAAAGAGGGGAATTTTCCCCTCTTCATTTACTAAACGATAGAAAGGGTGTTGAACCTCTTGTATTTGAAAAGGAAATTAGCGGGGGCATCTGCTACTGCTACTATATTTGTGATAGTTGCGGGGATTTATCTCTACTTCAACACTTTTTCATTAATGAATTCTTTTGTAGCTATGGTTACGTCTTTTATTGCTTCTTCTCTCATTATTTATTCTTATGGTATTATTTCATCCCTATTAGTTGATTGGATCTTAAATTTATTTAAGTCAAACAATAAGATAGTTTCTGGAGCGCTAC
Organism: Paenibacillus sp. sgz302190; assembly: GCF_059820445.1. Taxonomy (NCBI): domain Bacteria; kingdom Bacillati; phylum Bacillota; class Bacilli; order Caryophanales; family Paenibacillaceae; genus Paenibacillus; species Paenibacillus sp. sgz302190. Next base: position 78,152 of record NZ_JBZYAO010000013.1, on the reverse strand, counting down.
ATATTATAGTAGGAGTTCTGTTCCCCCCATTCCCCAACTATATTGGTGGTGTTGTAGCAGTAATTTATTTTTTCAGCATGATAAAATTACAAGAGAGATGGCTCGGCAAAATTGCTTTAATCCCGCCATTAATTATTGCAGGAATGTTATGCATATTGATAGTCATTATCTGGATGCATCATTGATAGATAAGTTTAATACAATCCATACTATTCCTTCCTCACCTCAAGCGAGCAAACAACTCTCTTGGGGCTTCTTTTTATCCGCCGCTGTATCGCTAACAACACAAATAACCGCTCAGAGAGTATAATCAACCACAAGTGATGAAAAACATAAACGATTACGTAAAGAAATGGATGAGAAGTTTTTGGAATTATTCAAAGCCACCTCAAGTTCGATTACTTCATGTTAAATACAAATCTGCATTTTGGATAATTACCGCATCCTTTAAATTGCCCAAACTTTCCGCTACGAAGTACAAGGCTCCCACCACATTTAGGACATACATCATTGGAAATCTTATTGTTTTTATTGGCAATCTCTTGCTTAATCAATTTTACATGCTGCTTCTTCACAGCTTTATCTGCGATATTTGCTCCAGTAATTGTATCTGCAATTAGTTTCACATCAGAAGCAGGTATAGCTTCTTGATTGTATTTTTTGATTGTTTTCACCAATCTAGAAGTATAAATCACTTCTGAATTAACATTTACCTTAAGGTCAGCTCGAAAGCTAAAACATACGATGGGTATAAATGGGGGTGCTGAATGTTCAGGGAGTAGTCCTTTGAGCGCCATCACATGACTGTAGTTTTGGCGTATTGGATTATACAATTTTTCTTTACGTTTATATATAACTTGTGTCCAATATTCACTTTTTTCATCGCCCATGATCCATCCACGATAGTTCTTCGTTTCGATAACAAATATGCCATATGTCGAAACAACGATATGGTCGATTTGAGTAGTTTTACCAGAGCTTGTTGGAATGGTTATATCATTTAGAATAATGTATTTGTCTGTATCAAGTTTGTTTAATTGATAGGAGACTGATTTTTCACCTATTTTACCTTTTACTACCGGTGATTTTAAAATGATAATAAGGACGATCATAACAGCAATCCAAACATAGATCATAGTTCCTATTCTCCTTAATAAGTAGTAAGAAAATTATAGCACGATCATTGTGAAAATATAGCGTATGATGGTAAAATTTGTAGAAAGTTAATTTTCAATTTCTTTATGGAGGAGCACAATGGAAGGAAAAAGTTGATAAAGGTGAACCACCCGATTGGGCGGGCTTATTTAAATAAAACAACTTCATAAGGATGTTTATGTATAAAGGTATTGGACTACAGGATTTGTTGATTGCTACTAAAGAAAAGCTTGATCAGAAACCTACTTAACAAATGTCAGAAAAAATAATGGATATTATAAAGAGATATAGTATTTAATGACTTGGAACAGGATAGAATTTATGAATTGACAGGAGCTAAAATGGATGGATCACTTGCAACAAATATCAGTCAACTATACGAATGAGTAGAATAAATACTGCGACTTATTTCCATTCTTCTCGTTTAATAAGGTAGACATAAAATTAACTAAGATAGAAAGTGAAGAAAATGAAAACATCACTTACTCTTCCCATCATTTTTGTCGCTTTGTTAGGTGCAATCTGGATGTATACTGTGTCACCTGAACATCACAAATATATTGTTCCAGAGGGCTATACTGGCTGGATTGAGGTAACGTTTGACCAAGTGGATTTTCCGGCACTTGAGAAAGAAAACCGAACTTACGTGTACCATGTTCCGTCTAGCGGAAAACTAAAAACATCTTCCCCGATGAAATCAGGAGACATGCAGGTTTTCTATCTTGACAGCGACGGCAATCTTACGGAAACTGGTCGTTATGAGGAGTCTATTCATTCAATAGGCACGAGTAGCTATAGTATAGGTTACGCAGACGGCCGAAGAGAAGACTCCCCAACTGTGTTTAGATTTTTTCTAGGAAGCAAAGAACAATGGGAGATTGAAGCTGAAAAACTAAAATGAGGGGCCAAGCTACCAAGCATAAAATTTGAAGAAGTTAAGTTGTTTTAACAGCAAAGAGAGTTTACAAATCTTACAAGTAGCCTACAGTCTCAAGTAACCAATAGCGACAGATGGCATGGGTCGATTCCATGCTGTTTGCTTGTTAGAATTCCAATCGATTCTTGCTCAGATAAAGATTTATTTCCTTCATCATCCCCATGCCATCCTTAACCCCTCTTACATGCAGCCATTCCTTTTCAGTTGATTGCTGATATTGAACAGCCTCCTCCCATTCCAGCACAATCACCAGAGCAGATTCATCCACTTGGCTTTTCAAATTCGAAAGCAATTTCGATGATTTCTTGATTAATGGAACAATGTGCTCCTGCTGCTCCACCATGAGCGATACATCATCAAACCTCTGGCGTAACCCCTTAACAACCCATTCCGGCCAATCTTCTATGTGCCTCTCCCCTTCCCTTCTTCGAGTGTGTGTATGTTAACTCTGATGGGAGGGGATGGCAAGTTGTTTCGTGAATTAAGTTTTCTTCTAGGAATTTTATGGATAATTTGAAGCCGGGAATATATACTGAGGATGTGGTCATATGTGGGTTATTAGTGATTTTGAAAATTGAAAGAATGATTTTATTGAAGTAACGGGAGATAAGTATATAATGAGGAGTTTATTTTGGGGGATGTACGATGACGACGAAAATTCAACAAATAACAGATGCTAGCAAAGAACAATTTGTAAACTTATTTAATTATTATCTCTATGAGCTGTCAGCTTACTCACATGAGGATATCGGAACAGAAGGTACATTCGAAATGGAAGATATCTCGCCATATTATAGGGATGAACGACTGCATCCTTACTTCATTAAGATTAATGAAAAAATCGTCGGGTTTATCCTGATTACTTCCCCTCCTTATGTTGCAGAAGAAGTGGACTATTCGGTACAGGAATTATTTGTATTGCCCAAATATAGAGGCACGAATATTGCCAAAGATGCTGTCATGCAAATATTTAACCTTTATTCGGGTCGGTACGATGTGGGGATGTTCAAATCGAATGCAAAAGCCGTTAAATTCTGGGCAAAGCTGATGTCATCACTAGATATTCTTGTCGCTGTAGAGGAAGGCTTTATTGAGATTGACGGAAATGTAATACAAACGATAGGTATGAAATTTACGGTATCCTAGTTGAATTTAATTAACATCGAGTAAGAAACAGTGTTCGCATCTATTGGCAGTCACTATCAAACGATTCGTTGGAGCCAATCCATTGTTTTTTTAATCGTTAAACCGCTCAACTAACGGATAACAATAGTCAAGGAACTAGCCTTCGGCTGTTTTCAATGAAAGCACGATTTTAATGAAGGGGTAGGTAAATGAACTGATGACCAATTCAGTACCTCAATATCTTTTTCACTATTTTGAGAAATCCCAAGGGGCATTCAAGAGCTTATTAAGTTTATCAGTTTGCGAAGCAGAGAAAGTTCTTAACGGAATACGTCAAAAAAATAATACATTCGCAAGTAAAAGAGCAGATAATTATATTGAAGTACGCTTTGAGTTGGAGAGCAAGATTAGACAGTTGTTTATTCAAAAGGGTGGCGAACCTAGAACTAAGTTTCCCTATTACATGACACTAGGCTTATGCGCTTGGTTAAAGGAATGGTATATAGAAGGCAGTTTAATTCAAATACCGCTAACTTTGCTCAATTCGAAATCAATCAGTTTCACTTACGGTGATTCATTTCCAGCCATGCGTTTTCAAGATGGTAAACCCTATAGAGGACAAGTATACACATTAGAGGAACTTCCAGAATTGATTGAAACTTATGGTTTGCCTCAAGATTGGAATAATGATGGTAAATTGGCACCTGAAAGATATATAGAAGCACAAGTTTGGGATGATACTGTTTTAGAATACAGATAGAAGAACAATTTTATGGATAGGAAGGGATTCAAGCAAATGAAGAATTAAGTTAAGAAGAGCTTGGATGATACCTAACATATGTATGTATATTGCCTTTGTCGTGACTAGTGTATTTGTACTTATTAATGCTTCTACTTTGAATGACATAAATCGTCTAGGTATATGGATTGTAATGATGATAATCCTACTATTTGTTGCTCTTTTTGGTACTTTTAGAATAATATCTTGGATAAAAACAAGGGAAAATGTAGATAAACATGGATTTGATTAAGGAATGCCCTTTGTAGATTTAGAATGAAAGGAAGTCCCTAATTGATAGGCTATAATCTAAAACTTCCCAAGCAAAAGAATTTTATAAAAGTTCAGTCAAACGAGAATTTGGAAGCAGGAAAGCTTATTATGTTTGAAGGGGTACAATATAAGGTGAAACGAAAATTCATGACTAACGAAGCAGGACACATGATTGAAGTTACTCAATCAACAGAAAAGGTTAACCACATAATTGAGGTTGTTCGTAGTGTAAGATCTGACTTGCTTTAGACCTTGCATTCAGAAGTTTGTAATATGTTTGATAAAAGAGAATATTCATTGATTCGAAGGTTCTTTTCAGGGCTCTACTGTAGGGGGTATAAGAATAACTTGCATTCGTTCAAGAAAAAATAATGCAGGAGGTCTGGTATGAATAATAAAAATTACAATATTTTTACGGCTGCTGCAGTGGGCGACATCGAATATATAGAAAACTCTATATCAAAAGGTATGGATATGAATATTGTGAGGAAACGGGTTGGGCTTTACTGATGTATGCGGTAGAAAATGAAAGAAAAGAAATGGTTGAATTACTGCTTAATCATGGAGCTGATGTAAATTTTCAAAGTTTTGGCGGATGGACTCCTTTACATCAAGCTGTAGACGCTTCTATTGATGGAACAATTCAAACTGGAGGGAAGCAAGGGGAAGAACTTGTGGACATGATAGAGTATCTACTAGACAATGGAGCTGATGTCGATATAAAGGATAATCGTGGATTATCCCCAATAGATATTGCGAAATCATATAATTCTGAGAAAATGATTCAATTTCTTGAACAATATAAACGAAACTAACAATATTGGTTTTAGAGCAGAAATATAGTAACTTGTATAAACAGCATTGAAAGGTTTAATTTCATCGAACATACAAAAAGGTGATAACGTGGACGAAAATGTTGAAAAAAGACTGAGAACTTTAAGGTTTTTAGATGAAAGAGCAAAGATGTTCTATCCAAATGAACATAGGACAAGTGGGATTTACGCAATTATAAATGCGGTGAACGGAAAGATGTACATTGGTCAAACCAGTCAATATATTGAAAGATACCTCAGAAAAGAACGAATAGAAAAATTAAGATTAGGTACAATGTTCAAAAAATCTCTGCAACAGGATTACAATAAATATGGTTCGGAAAACTTCCAGTATTTCATACTTGAAAAAATACTTAACGTAAACTTATTGGGTGAATCTTCTATAACTCTGGAACTTTATCGAAAACAGTTACAAGAAACACTAAATTGTCTTGAAGTGTATTATATTAACAAGTTTCAAACCAATAATCACAGGTTTGGCTACAATTATGAAAAGGGTGGGGACAATACAGTAACAATAGACGATATTAATAAAATAATAAAAGATAATACTAAGAAGCGAAAAGAGTGGGTACTAGGTGAGTTGGCAGGTAAAACAAGCATTGGCTTTGCAATAAAGAAAGAATTTATAAAAGAAGACATAAAATTACCTCCGAATGGGATTGGATCACTAATAGATATGTTTCTTAAACAGGATCATGGATTAGATAGATTTGAAGATTACACAAAAAAGTTTATTAATAAATTTGAGAATCGAGAGAGTGTTCAAGAAAACATAAAGGAAATCCCTTATTATCTGGCTAAACAAATTTTGAAAAAGTTTCCTGACACAAAAGTAATTTAAAATTTATTGATAATCAAATAAAAAGATAATTTTAAGGGAGATGACAATAGATGGATTTGAAAAAAATTAACTCTTTAACTAAGTATCCAAGTATCCTTACATACCATCAATTGGGTGATAGAGGACGTTTAATGGACGGATTATCTGAGTCAAGAGGCTTTACTGATATAGACGATGTATACGTCTATGAAAAAGTCGATGGTGAGAATTCAAGAATTATTCTATTAAAAGATAAATACAATGAGATCGATTATCTAATTGGTTCCAGAGAAGAATTGTTGTTTGCAAAAGGAGATAGAGTTGGTAATCCTTATGGAAATATCGCAGAATTCTTAAAGCCACTTGCTGAGAAGATTATTTCAGATGTGTTCCTAAATGATGATTGGGCTTTAATTGTAATTTATCAGGAATCATACGGTGGTAAGACGAAAGCAGCAAAGAACTATACAGACAATAAAACTCAAGGATATCGAGTATTCGATGTGTTCTCTTTAACTCAAGATGAATTAAATAAGATTCTTGAGTTGCCTCTAGATAAGATTGCGGAGTGGCGTGATCATGGCAACCAACCTTTTTACGATGAGAATGAAAAGAAGAGGTTTGTTGAGAGTCTAGACTTGGAATTTGCTCCACTTGTTGAGAATATTAAGGGTTCAGATTTCCCTATCTCTCTAGAAAGTACAATTTCATTTTTAAAGAAGTTTGAGAACACAAAAGTTGGAATCGATGCGAGTGGAAAGTCCGAAGGAATTATCGTACGCACTTTTGATCGTAAACAGATAAGGAAGATCCGTTTTGAGGATTATGAAAGAACATTTAGAAAATAATGCCAATTAGACAACAATATTATTACTCTGACGTGAGAGTCGGAGGCACACAACTTTTAAGTCAGCAATCACTTAAATTGGAGGTTCGAGATGAGAAACGAAGAATATTGTCCTGAATGTGGAGGAACTAACTTTGGGAAAGGCAAGTCGCACGGCAGTCTAGAGTATCGGAGTACATCGATGTTCCAGATTAATTGAGATAAAATAATACTTTCATTGTTTAACGAGCAGGTGAATGATAAAGGAGTGATCAAGGAGGTGTGTAGAATGAGTTTTATGGAAATAACAAAACAAAATATTGATCGAGAACACATTTGTTGTGCATTAGGAGCCAGCCAGTACGAAAAAGCCGTGCTTGAAAAGAAACAGTGGCTTAAGGATCGGATGGAAGAAGGGTTAACGTTTTATCGTTTAAATGAACGTGCAAAGGTATTTATAGAGTACCTTCCAGCGGAAAAAGCGTGGATACCAATCAAGGCACCTAACTACATGTATATCAATTGTTTATGGGTTTCTGGAAGATATAAGAACAGAGGATATGGAAAACAATTATTAAATAAATGCAAGGAAGATGCAATGGCGTCTGGAATGGATGGCATTGTACATATTGTTGGGAAGAAGAAACATCCTTTTTTAAGTGATAAGCGATACTTTGAATACATGGGTTTTGAAGTGGTGGATGAATCAGAGCCTTACTTTGATTTAATGGCATTGAGATGGAATGATTCTGCCGCTACCCCATCATTCAACATCTTTTCACAAGCTTCTATTACCAATGGAGTTCTGATCTACTATACAGCACAATGTCCATTTGCTGTTGGCGTATTAGAAGAACTAAAGGAAGTTGCAACTAATGGAGGAATTAATTTTTATACTTACTGTTTCCAAACTAGGGAAGAGGCTCAAAAGGCACCAAGTGCATGGACAACTTTTAGTGTTTTCTATAATGGAAGATTCATCACACACGAGATATTGAGTCCTAAAAAATTTGAAAACCTTTTAAAAGAATTAAAGTAAGTTATTTTGAACAGGTGCAACATTTTAGTGATAAAACAATTCTTTTATCATATAAAAGTGAGATGGCTTCAATGAGACACATGTCGAGTGCGTGGTAAGGATATATCGGGAAGATTAACTGAATAGACTATTAGGTTGTGAAGCACTCTTGATCGCAGAGAGGGCTATATTGAGGGGGTTAAATAGTAGTTTATTAAACTTCACTCCAAGCGAGTTGACACTCTCTTGGGACTTCTTTTATCCGCCGCTGTACGCTCACTACAATGGAAATAACCGCTAGTAATGTTTTCGGTGTTAGTACCCCATGCAAAATATCCATTCGCCTGACCTTGAGAAAATGGATAAAGGTGTCACGCTGTCTAAGGACGATTTGGTTACACAGCGGGATTTGTTAAAAATACAATATTGGAGGAATCTGTGTTGAAAGTTTATATCTATTGCGATAAATGTAACTATAAGACCAAAGAGCATGATGTAATGTTCTTGGCAATAGCAGAGGCTATTAAACAAGGGGCAACATATACTTACAAACATAACAATGATCGCTGTCCAAAATGTGGAGCGAAAAATTCATTAAAACAATCAAATTAATTTGACCCTAGCATACCATATTTACTCAGCCCTCCTGATCACAGAGAGGGTTATTTTCTATTCGCAAACGAGAAGATCACCCTTCTCTCGCCGGCGCATTTTGTTTTACCCTGAAAAGCGGACTGGAGATTGAGGAAATCATCGAGTAGTCTACAGTCTCAAGCAGCCGATTGCTGATATTGAACAGCCTCCTCCCATTCCATCACTATCACTAAAGCAGATTCATCTACTTGGCTTTTCAAATTCGGCAGTAATTTCGATGATTTCTCGATTATTGGAATAATGTGTTCCTGCTGCTCAACGATGAGCGATACATCATCAAACCTCTGACGCAAACCTTTAACAATCCATCCCAGCCAATCTTCCATGTGCCTCTCCCCTTCCCTTCTTCGAGTGTGTGTATGTTAACTCTAACGGGAGGGGATGACAAGTTCATTTTAATTCGATACTAAAGCATTTTTCGTTGGATTTAATGGTATAATGTACCAAGTTGGATTATGAGGGAAATGCTCATCGCTTGGAGGTTGATGTATGTCTGAGGACTTTTATTGTGAAAAGGTATTGAACGGCAAAACAGAAGTTGAGAAGGTTTTAGAGACGGATCATGTACTTGCTTATCATCATACTCGCCCTTATTACCCTGTTCATATCGTAGTAATTCCGAAAAAGCATATTCCATCATTAATTGCGCTTGAAGATAGTGATAATGCTCTTTTGTTAGAGTTGTTGGAGGTAATCAAAAAAGTGGCGGCAGATGTAACAAGCAAAAATGGTGCTTGTCGTGTGCTAACTAACCTTGGTAAGTATCAAGATTCCAAGCATTTGCATTTTCATATAGCTTTCGGGGAGCCATTAAGATAGCAACGAAAGAATGATTTTAATTGAATGAGGACTTGATTTGAATGTCTTTTTCGTATTTTCAATAATATGAGAGTATATTAATGCACTAAATGAAAGCATGAATTTATATAACAGGAAAGTTCATTTAAACATAAAGTCCCCATAGGAAGCAGCCAAAAAATCCAATAAAATGGAAATGTTGAATACTAAAATTGGGGGTAAATAATGAGTTCAACTACAATCAGTATAGATAATGTGTCTTTCCGCCTGAAAGAAAATCATGATTTTGATTGGCTGGCATCACTTGGCGAAGTATTTACCGTATTTGACGAACAAGATTCAGGGAATATATGCTTTGGTGTCAAAAGACACGGTATAAAAAAGTTTGTTAAATATGCCGGTGCAAGAACATTAGAGTATTCTGGCGAACCGCAAGAAGCAATTGAACGCCTAAAACATGCAACTTCTCTTTACCGGGAATTAAATCATGAAAACTTAGTCAAATTATTTGACTTCTTTGAAGTAGGAGATGGCTGCGCTGCTATTTATGAATGGTTTGACGGGGAATGCCTCCACCCGCATTGGTCTTTTCCGCCACCTGCAAAGTATGTTCATCCCGAGTCCCCTTTTTTTCGTTACAAACAATTACCAATTGAACTACGATTACGATCTTTAGATAGCATTTTTTCTTTTCATGTTCATGTTGAATCCAAAGATTTTGTTGCGGTTGATTTTTACGACGGCAGCTTGTTATACGATTTTAAAAACAACATAACGAAAATTTGTGATATAGATTTATATCAGAGAAAGCCATATATAAATTCAATGGGTAGGCTTTGGGGTTCGTCAAGATTTATGTCGCCAGAAGAATTTGAACTAAATGCAGTAATTGATTCAAAGACGAATGTTTTTAATATGGGTGCCGTAGCTTTCTGTCTTTTAGGTGGGGAATTAGATCGCTCATTTGAAAAATGGGAAGCAGGGAAAGAACTTTATGACGTAGTAGTACAGGCAGTGGAAACAAGTAGAGATAAGAGGTATTCATCCATTTCTGAATTCTATTCTGCGTGGGAATATGCACTTAAAAATCGAAATAGAGGCAAAACCCAAAAGACCTTACCGTTCTCAAATAAAGCCATTTCTTTTCAGCCCGATCGTTTCCTCCCACTCTAGCAAAACCACTAATCTTCTATAGTCCCTCTCCCCTTTCCCTTCTTCGAGTGGGAATTTAATGGATATTTTAAAGCCGGGAATATATACTGAGGATGCGGGTATTAGTGACTAATCGTCTGAAATGATGAATGGATGTTTTATCTTTGAAAGAGTTCAAACAGTTGGTTTGTGAAGGAGAACGGCGCTTGAAATGATCGATAATCTGCTCTGTATTTCTATGTCTACCTTGAGATCGTATCTATATTTGCTTTTATGCTTTCTTTGTTTCGTTTCAAGCTTCTCCCTAATCTATTGCCGCTTCTTTATATAGCGATTCCGATGAGCATCGTTTCTTTATACATTCGACTTACACCTCCGCTGGAGTCCTTCAAACCCATGCTTATGTACTTATTGTTTTTCTTATCCGTAAAATTTTTATTTGGCCTTCGTATCTTGCCAACATTGCTCGTAACAATAGTAGGATATGTTGGATATGGATTTTTGCAAATCGCTCTCGTAAACCTTTTTGTTGCTGTAGAGATAGTATCAATAGAAGATGTTACTAGAATTGGGTTTTCCAGTTTATTAGTACAATTTATCTCTATTGTCATTACTGCAGCAATTGTTATGAAAATTTCGCGGGAGAGATGGGGCTTTACATTTGTTAGTCAGCAGAAAATCGTTTTTAAAGATACGGTGCTGTATCGCATGATCATCATCAGTTTGCTTCTTTCAGCCACCCTTTTTTCTACAATGCTAAAAATAAATAATCTAATAATCGCGATGTTGGCACTTGCCGCTGATTTCTACTTCTTGCTTCTTTTTTTAATGAAGAAGGAGATTGAGGATTGATTTAGGAAAAGAAAACGATATTGAAGTGAGCAGGAAGCTTGATATAATAAAAATGCCTAATATGCCGGGAGGATCAAGTATAAGAAATGCTGCGGGAAGTAATGGGTTAAAATAAATATGTCGTAGTACAAAGGAGGCGATATTGCGTGCATTATGCATCATTAAATGAATATTTGCCGGAAATTGCCGACAAAGAAACCAGGTCGATTTGGCTAGATGCAGGCTCCACAAATAATGTTCCATCAGGACACTACGGGTTGGTGGAATATTATTGCAAGGATCCGAAATGTGATTGCAGAAGAGTGATGCTCCATGTCCTATCAGCGGAGAACAGAAGCTTAGTTGCAATCATTAATTTTGGATGTTGTTCGTAATGATGTTTTGAGAGACCATAACTATGTGAACAGACTCAAAAGACATTATAAGCTGTTTAAACGCCAGACCAAGATTCAAGATAATAACTCCGACAGTGTGAATGAAGTAAAGGCTTCAGTGAAGATCGGTCGCAATGACCCTTGTACTTGCGGAAGCGGTCAGAAATATAAGAAATGCTGCGGAAGGTAAAGTGAATCTGAATTAAGCCGAATATTAATCTCTACCTCCCCCATCACGCGGCGGAGGTTTTTTATGTATGTGAATACGCGTTTACAGAATTTTTTATTATAGCGTATAAATGTGGGTTATTTGGGAGTTAAGGCTATTTAGGCCAATGATCTAATGAGTTTGTTCTATAAATGTGAGTTTTATCATACACGAAGCAGCTCATTAGCGACATCCGTAACGCGTTTCCAACGGTGAATTCCCCTTCTCATCTGGGGAAATTGCCCATTTTCCATGTATTCGACAAACACCAAGTTCATGGCTTCGTGATTTCAATGGAATGTTTGCACATTTCGCAAAATTTTTATGTGAAATTTGTCACAATCCCTTTGGAACAGTCATTTAAATCGAAATATGTAGACAACGCAAAGTCATAAGAACTAGTTCGAAGGACACTTCCACTTTTATCCATTTTATTTTATAATTTACAATAAGACGACTTGTACAGAGGCGGACACCTTACTGGAAAGGTGGAGGCTATGAGCATGGATATATTTCAATCTCTTTCAATCATGTTTGCATTTGGGTTGTTTATACTCACATTGCTAAGCTACATTGACAAGAGGAAATGATCTGAATTGGCAGGAAGTTTTGGTTTGAAACCATACTAATTAAATCCGCCAATTACAAGCCGCCGTACAGGTCAGGTCATCTTCTGTGATCTGACTCTTTTTTGTTTTGTAAACGACAACGGAAATTTGATTATAACTAATTTTTTCCTGTCATCTTGTCTTAAATTGGAGTAATCTTTAAATGGTGGCTACACGATTTTGGGGCTTAATTGAATGTTTCAGGGAGTGATGAGTTTGAATGTACCATTTGATATAGATAATCCTATGGGTCCTCCATGGCTAATGTATCCTTACATAGGAAGATACAGTATAGGCTGGAGAATGGGATATGGAGAGCATTATATTATGCAATTTGGAAAATGGTTTTCTACACTTAATATTGAGGAACAGAATAAGTTTCATCACATGTTTCCTCCTCCAAAAGGTTGGCTTGGTTGGTATGAAGAAGAATTTCTTGATGAAGACATTTACGATGATGACGGGAATCTGCTTTGGAATATAGATGGAAAACCAACTTATTCCCTTGATTGGATAAACGAGAATTTACGGAAAGGTGAAAAATTTGAGTATTTGTTTTTCTGGGGGCACCAACCGAGTAGAGACGGTGCTATTACAAAAGCTTGTTTGAGCCAATGGTGGAAAGCGGAATTTGCTATTGACATAAATAGTTATTGCTGTATGGAGCAATATATGATGGCTGAGAAAGCAAGGCTTTTTGATGATGAAGAGATAGAAGCAAAAATTTTGAAGAACGAGAATCCGAAAGAAATAAAGGAACTGGGAAGGAAAGTAAGAAACTTTAATGAAGCCATATGGTCAAGTAAACGATACAACATTGTTTTAAACGGTAATTTTGCCAAGTTTCTTCAAAACGAAAAGCTTATGCAATTTCTACTGGAGACAGAAAACAAAATATTAGTGGAAGCCAGCCCATATGATAGAATTTGGGGAATTGGCATGTCAGCCGAGGATAAGGGAGTTAACAATCCTTTTGAATGGAAGGGTCAGAACTTGTTGGGATTCGCTTTGATGGAAGTGCGGGATGAACTCAGGCGCATATGTCAAAATTATAACATGGTAAAATGGCAAGAAATGCACCGGGAGTTTGGCTAATATTGTGTGGCGGAGGAAAACATGCTGGGGAGCGGCCTTGAATCTCGGTGAAGAAGGACGGGAACAGATTAAGGGAAACGACTTGAATTATTATGTAGATAAATTGAATAAAGTCAGAAATCGAACATTTGAATTATTCAAAAGCGTTGATGATGACTGGTTATATAAAGAAGAAAAGTTCTGGTATGAAAAACAAGCTAATCATTATTTTATGTGGTTTCACGTTTTTGAAGATGAAATCAATCACAGAGGTCAAATCAGAATGATAAAGAAGAGACTGAAGACATAACAAACTTCACGTGACGATCTGCGGCAGATAATTATATGGGACATGTGAATAGAGATTTAATGCAATAATATCATTTCATGCCACCACGCTTTTCATGATCACCCATGCCTTCCTTCCACCTCTCAAATAAAGCCACTCTTTCTTTTTAGCTGATTACTGATAATGATCTGCCTCTCACTCCAGCAATATTCCAAACAGATTCATCCGCTTGTTTTTGAACCTCTAACAAACCCTTCACAATCCATTCATGCCCATCTTCCATAGTGTCTCTCCCCTTCCCTTCTTCAAGTGTGTGTATGCTAATTTTGTTAGGAGGGGCTGGAAAGTTATTTCGTGAACTGTAGCTTTGGCAGGAGTTTAATGGATAATTTGATGTCGTGAATATATACTGAGGATGAGGGCATTAGCGATTATTAATCTGAACGAATGATTGTATCAATTCTTGTAATGGAAATGAGGGAACTACATGTCGACTTTATCTAAAGCAATTATTATTGCTACTCAGGCTCATGAAGGCCAAGTGGACAAGGGTGGAAATTCATACATACTGCACCCATTGCGTTTGATGCTGCTAGCCCCGGACAATGACTCCAAAATAGTATCCGTTTTGCATGATGCAATCGAAGATTCGGATGTAACGTTGGAACAACTTAAAGAAGAAGGATTTTCTAATGTTATTTTAGAAGCGCTTGATTGTCTGACCCGCAGAAGTAATGAGACTTATGAAGAATTCCTTCAACGAATAAAACCAAATCCTTTGGCGCGGTATGTGAAACTTTTAGATTTAGAAGATAACAGAGACGTTAGGAGAATTAAAAACCTTTCGGAAAAAGATTTTGAGCGATTAAAAAGATACAGTAATGCAGTAGATTATCTACTTTCTGCAACATAATCGATAATGAGGGGAATTGAATCTCATGCATTTTGGCAGATTAGAAGGCGTACGGATTAGTCTTATTCCTATGGAGTTAGCACATATTCAAGAATTGTACGAGTGCGCGTGTCATCCGGAAATATGGGCTCATTATCCTGCTGAAATAAAAACAATAGATGAGATGGAATCTTTTGTTACAACAGCAATTAAGGGACGAGACAAAAAAGATCAATATCCGTTCGTCGTTTATGATAAAGAATTGAAAGAAGTCATCGGCTCTACGCGTTATCTGCGAATTTCGGATGAGAATAATAACTTGAGCATTGGATTCACTTGGTATACCCCCAAAGTATGGAAGACAAGGGTCAACACAGAGACCAAATATCTGCTATTAAACTATGCATTTGAATGCTTAAAAGTAGTGCGGGTAGAAATCATAACAA
The DNA here is from genome assembly GCF_059820445.1 of Paenibacillus sp. sgz302190. Lineage (NCBI taxonomy): Bacteria > Bacillati > Bacillota > Bacilli > Caryophanales > Paenibacillaceae > Paenibacillus > Paenibacillus sp. sgz302190. The sequence goes on along the minus strand of NZ_JBZYAO010000013.1, from coordinate 63,037 downwards.
CACCTGATAATATCAGGTCGCAACGTGCAATTGAACGTATTGGGGCAACCAAAGAAGGACTATTCAGAAAAAAATATAACAATACCGACTACATCATTTATAGCATTATCGACTCGGAATGGCCTGACGTAAAGAAGCGGCTTGAAGGTTATCTCGATGACCATGAGGTGATTTTTTATGAAGGTGTACATTAGAAAAAGTTTTGATAACGAGATTGCAAGTCATAATTTTTATGCAGCTTTTGATGGATTTAAACAGATGGGATTTGAAATTCAATATTTTAAAAATATACATGAGCTATCTGATGATAAAAAAGAAAACATTATTAGTAGAAGTTAATGACGGGTACTCCTTAGGGCATTACGGATTATTTTCTTTGGATTATGCGAAGCTGTTATCGGCAAGATGGGCGGAGTTAACCAATACGACAGATGAGTGTAATTTTTAGCAAGAAAGGAGCAGTTAGATGAATCTTAATATGAAAGAAGCTATTGAGGTTCTGGAGCGAACGCCGCAAACGTTGGAGTATTTTTTATCGGGTTTGTCCGATGGATGGCTGCAATGCAATGAAGGCGACGGGACCTGGAACGTCTCTGAAGTGATTGAGCACCTCATTGAGGGAGAGGAATTAAATTGGATGCCAAGGCTGGAATTTATTTTGCAGGAAGGCGACAGCAAGCCCTTTCCCCCATTCGATCGTTATTCTCACTTAAATGAAAGCTCTGAAAGGTCGTTTGAACAGAAGCTGCTTGAATTCAAAACGATTAGAGCCTCGAACATAGCCAAGCTTAAGGATCTTATCGATCCTGAGCTGCATTTTGAATTGACGGGTTACCACCCTGCGTTCGGTGTAGTGAAGTTAAGAGAGCTGCTCTCTACGTGGGTCGTTCATGATCTAACGCACATGGCTCAGATCGTACGGGTCATGGCTGAAAGGTACAGGACGGACGTTGGGCCTTGGATAGAATATTTAGGCATTTTGAAAAAGAAATGATGACATTCAGGAAAAAGATCAGATCCCGCATGCGGGGTTTGATCTTTTTTCATTGACGATCTCAGGGAATTTTCGACAAATTCCCCAATGTTTCTCTCGTTCCGATGCGAGATTTCATGATGTTGTGGTATAATTTTACTATTGTAACAATTGCAATGAACCCATAGGCCACAAGACCGACCAGCTATAGCCAGTACCCCAACCGATGGGGAACTATTTGGGAGATTGAATGGATGAACTTGCAAAAAGGACAAAAAGTCGATGTTACAAAACAATGGGGATTTAACGATATTTCTGTGCGGCTTAGTTGGAATTCAAGAAATCCGAACATGGAAGTCGATGCTTCCGCCTTCTTGTTGTCCAGCTCCGGAAAGTGTGAGCGGGATGAGAATTTTATATTTTACGGAAACCCTTTAAGTGCGGACTTGGCGGTTTCTTATACCAAGCACGATCACGCAGAGCAAGGCAGTTTTAATATTAACTGGACAATTCTAAAATCCCCCATCCATAGGATCGCTATCACCCTGACTATCCATGAAGGCGATCAATTAGGGTATTATTTTGATCAAATATCGCAAATCCGCCTGGAAATTAGGGATGCAGCAAATCCCCAGTCTCATTACACCTTTGAGTTTGGGTCCGAGCTGACTCGGGAAACTGCTGTAGTTGTCGGGGAATTTTACCTCCATAACGGAGAGTGGAAATTCAACGCGATTGGCAGCGGCTTTTTTGGCGGGTTAGCCGATCTTTGTACAAATTACGGGTTAGAGGTCGAGTCTTCTGCTCCGTCGGCCCCGCCGGCCTCTCCTGCCCCGCCGCCCCCTGCCGCTCCGCCTAAACCGGAACCCACAATAAATTTAAGTAAAATCGATCTGCTTAAAGAGAAGGTTAACATATCTCTTGGCAAAAAAAATATTGCCGGACAAAAAGCCCGCGTCGCGGTCGTGTTTGACGATTCCGGTTCCATGCAACATTTGTATGAGAGCGGGGTTGTCCAACGGGCATTTGAAAAAATATTAGCCATCGCTGCGAGTATGGATGATGACGGACAGCTGGATGTTTGGTTTTTTGCCGATACATACAAGCGGGCAGGCAGCGTAACGGCAGCCGATTATCAAAATTACATTATCCGCACCCATAGATCGGGCAGTCTCGGATTTGGAAATAATGAACCTGATGTTATGAAAGATGTCATAAAAAAATATACTGTAGAATCACGCAACAAAAAGCTGCCCGCATATATTATTTTTTTCAGCGACGGAGGCATAGATGAGACAAGAAGAATTTCCAGCATATTAATTGAAAGCTCGAAGTTCAACATATTTTGGCAGTTCGTCGGCTTAGGATACGGATATTACGGAGTCTTGGAAGAGCTGGACAACTTGCCTGGAAGAGTGGTTGATAACGCCAGTTTTTTTGCTCTGGATGACTTCGATTCCATTAGCGATGACGAATTATATGACAGGTTGCTCCAGGAATTCCCAAGTTGGCTTGAGGCGGCTCGGAAAAAGCGAATTTTAAAGAAATAGTACCCTAAGGAGGAACTATCCATGAAAGAAAATGATGGTTGCCCTAGATGCGGGGGGAAGTCCGTCGGTTTGGGCGAGCTAAAAGGAGATGCAAGGCTTTATCCCGTAAATAAGTTTTTCACTATCGGATCCAGGTTAATCGCAACGGTTTGCTTGGCATGCGGCGAAGTTATTTCTTGGAAAGTCGAAGAGCCTGAGAAATTTGGAGGTTGACGGCATCCCCGTACAAGGGGAGCAAAGTCAAGGCTCCTCCAGGCAGCGGATCAGCGCCGTCCAGTCCAATTCGCCGTAGCCGCGGGCTATGCCTTCGCCAAAATGCGCCTGCAGCAGACGGCCCAAAGGCAGCGGAGCATCGACGGCAGCGGCGGCCTTGACGGCCAACTCGACGTCCTTCAAGCCCAGCTTCATCTTGAAGCCGGCTGGCTCGAAGCGGCGTTCCGTCATGATGGCGCCGTAATTTTGATACACCGGTGATTGGAAGAGCGCATTCACGACGTTCATAAATGCGGCAGGCTCTACGCCGTGCTTTTGCACCATTACATGCGCTTCCGACAAAGCTTCCAGCATGGACGCGATAAGGAAGTTCACGCCGATTTTGACGGCGTTCCCGCTTTCGCTTTGATCGCCGATCACGAATATTTCCTGCCCCAACGTTTCCAATATCGGAATCGCACGCTGCCGCGCTTCTTCAGGGCCGGCCACAATGATCCGCAGTTTGGCCACCTTGGCCGCATCCGGGCGTCCGAGCACTGTCGCGGATACAAAATATTGCGACCTCTCTTCATGCGCCGCCGTCAACTTCCTCGCCATATCCACGCTGATCGTGCTTGCGGACAGATGAACGCCTTTTTCCGGCAGTCCGTGCATAATTCCGTCCGGCCCCATCACGACCTGCTCCAAAGCGGCATCATCGGCAAGCATCGTGATGACTATATCGCTCTCTTTTGCCGCTTCCCGCGGTGTTTCGGCATACTGGGCCCCCTGCGCAATGAAGGGCTCCACTTTGGCATAAGTACGATTGTATACGATTAATTCGTGGCCTGCGTTCAGCAAGTTTTGTGCCATAGGAAAGCCCATATTGCCAAATCCGATACATGCTATTTTCATGTTTGCATCATCTCCATTCTTTTTGTACGCCCAATAACGGAACGACCATTCCTGAATAACCAAAAAAATTATAGCTTACTGATAACCATATCGATCATTTGTTTAATGGCTTGCTCATCGGCATCCACCCTGGCCATCACATTAATGCTGTGATTGAGATGAAGCAGTAAGCACGCTAGCGCCCGAATGTCGGTGTCTTCGCCGACTTCCCCGGATTGCTGTCCCCTTTGCAGAAGCTCGTAAAAAGATTGCTCCAAATTTACAAAGCTTTCTTTGACCAGCTTGTTTATCCGCTCATCCGGCGAGTCCATCGTAATTGCCGTATTCGTGACGAAGCATCCGCCCGGACGGCCCGGATCGAATGCCATTGCGATGTGCCGCGCAAAAAATTGCCTGATTCCCTCCTTCACGCCGGATGCGTGTTCAAGAATTTCCCGCTTGTCGAAGCTGATTTTTTTGTAATGTTCGAGCGCGGCAATGTACAGAGCGTGTTTGTCGGAAAAAGTGTCGTAAAGACTGGAACGGCTCAGCCCCATAGCTTGCAGCAGGTCGGGGATGCTTGCCGCCTCGTATCCTTTCTTCCAAAACAGCAGCATGGCTTGGTGAAGCGCTTGGTCTTTGTCAAATTCTTTTGTCCTGGCGATGGATTTCACCTCCTCTGCCATTAAGCTTACCATATACGGAACGATCAGTCCAGATATGCGAAAGGAAGCCTCCGTTTCTTGTATCCGGTCAGGCCTCCGCCTGTTTGAGGTCTTTCAAATGTTGTATAATATGGAAGATTGAAAACGCCTCTTAAAGGAGAAACGACATGTCCGCTGAAAAAGGAACGAAAGAAAATCCGTGGAAGCTGCAAACTCCACCCCAAACATCCGAATATGAAATGTACAAAGCCGAAAAGGACGGCAGCGAAATTTTAGTTTGCACAGTCGGCAAAACAGTGCTGCACTATGACTACCGCTGCATTGCCGATCTGCACGCGATGCTTAAAAACCACGGTGACTGGATGGAACTTGGCAGCGCGGACGAGCAAAAGCCCGCCAAAGAAGGCACCGTCGAAGCATGGGGCCGTTCGGCCGACAATCCGATCGGCGGCTGGTACGGCTTGAAAAAAGGGTTTCGCGGCCGCTTTGGCATGTATGTGCCTCCTTTGCTCGAAGAGCTGGGACTGGCTGAGGTCGAGCACAACCCGAGGAACAACCGCATGCGAGCTCTATGATTTGGGCCTGAACATGCAGTAAACGGTTATGTCTCCGATTTTTTTGCTGTCGACCTCCCGGTATCCGAAGCGCTCGTACAGCTTGACGTTTTCCGGATTTTCCGTATCAAGGCCGTTACCTGTGGAAGACGGGTCGTTGTCTGCGAGCTCGTGGATGTGATTTAAAAGCATTTTGCCGATCCCTTTGCCCTGATACCAGGGGTCGACTCCAATGCATACCAGGTAATGATGAGGCTCCTTCGGCCGGACGGATTCGGTGAACTGCATGTAGGATTGGATGAAAGCGAACGATCGCTTCGGAATTTGATAAGAAAGTTGTATGGACCGCCACATGAACGACGGCTTCAGCAGAAATCCCGCACCCTTTGTCCGGTTCGGCTGTTCGACGCTGGCCGCGCCAATCGGCACGCCTTCTTCCGCAATGCCGAGAAGCGTTTCTTTCAATAAAAAACTTTTATCAAATATATAGTCAAAAAAGTGCCGCATATACATGGCATGCTGTTCGCCCGGAAACAGGTATTGGAACATGGGATCATGGCTAAAAGCTTGCGACCATATGTCCAATGCCTGGGGCTTATGCTTTTTTTCCAAACGCATGACTTCTCGGGTGACGGATCGGTTCCGAATGTCCATCGTCTATACTTCCCTCCCGGCATAATGATCGACTGCAAAGCTGTAAATGACCTTGAACATAAACAAAAGCAATATGACGAGCACGAATTTCGGAACGGATGCAAAAAACAACAGCAGTCCGCAGAACCCGGAGGCCGCAAAAACGGAAGCGATCGTTCGCTGGGCCGGATGCTTGATGAGCGCATTTACTATAAAAGATGAGGCAATCGTGTATCCCCAAGCAATCAGGCAGACGGCAAAATGATTCCACAACACGCAAGCCAAAATAATCGGCTGCACGTGAATCAGAATAAATACGATCCGCGCTCGCGGGCTGGCTTTGTAATGATTATTCGTAGAGAGTGTAAAATTGGCAATGACTCCGCCGGTAATATCGAGCGCCAGAAGTACGATGACGATCATTTTCCAAGCTTCGAGCCCCTCCCACTCCGCATGTGTGAATACAAGCAGCAGTGCGCTCATGCCCACCCCAAAAAATAGAGTTAAAACAAGCTCCAATACTGTGGACCTTTTCCCGAATACTTCATGAAAAAATTTTGGAATTTCAACGTTTTTCATTTTGATTGCCTCCGATTTTTCAATTTATAAAACTAACCGTACATGCGGTCAGTTTTATATCCATAGATACCCATCCTGGATGGGTATTTTACCACATAAGAATGGCTCACGGCTCTGATAAAAACTTTCCGATCAACTGTACCTGAATCCGCCATGCCTCTTCATACCGGGCGTCGTTTCCGTTCAGCAAGCAGTGCAAGCCCATGCCGTCCGTCAGCGTTAATAGCAGCGTCGCCACCGGCTTGAGCGCTTCTTCCGTAAAGGGCTTGGGGGACAAACGGACAAGCTGTTTGCAAATGAGGTCCGTAATTTGGTCCGTGCATGAAGCCAGCGCTTTTTGATATTCGGGATGAAACATCCCCTCGTGGTAAAACGAGAAAAAAGCTTTGAAAATGTTGCGATACTGCTCCGGCACATGGGCGGCGGATTGCCCCAACGTATCCAAAAATCTGTCCAAGTCCAGGTATTCCGCAGACATCGGTGCAAGGAGATCGTCGAAGATAATATGCAGCACGCTCATTAGTATTTCATCTATAGACTTGAAATGGTGGAAAATGTTGCTTTTGCTCACACCTGTGGCGGTTGCCAGCTTGGCGGCGGATACTTCTTTAATGCCGCTCTCGGCAATGATGGTTATGGCCGCGTGCAAAATGCGCGTTCGCGTCTGCTCGCCTTTTTCCATGCGCTTATCGACTGTTTTTGCTGTCATTTGTATCCTCCTTTCACCGCCATTATATAACTGACCGCACGGACAGTCAATAATTTTTTAGTGAACAAACGCTTCTGACAACAAAAAGTGGGGCCGTCTTTCAGCATCATACCTGCCTTCAGACGGCCCCGCTTAACGCTATCTGTCTGTTATTTGGAATTTCTGTTGTCGATCAGCTTGGCCTTCATCAGCATCCGCTGCACGATCGATAGGATTCTACGTTTTCTGCCTATCCTGTATAAGCGCCTTAAAAACGCCCAGAAGGACACAAACAAACAAAATGATGCCCACGATGATCCACCAAGGATTTAGACTATTGATCACCAAAAATCCCCCTTAGCTATTTCAACATAGTCCCTATATGATGAATTAGGTCAGAAGTTCCATAATAAGAACAAAATGGGCCGAGAATATAATCCTCAACCCATTTTGCCGGCAGTCTCTAAACATTTCCGAGCAGCCTTGTTTTACTTGTTCGGAGTGGATAAATGCTCTTCGTTGCCACCCAGAATATAGTCGTGATCCCGGGAAGCTTCCTCGACATGTCCAAACGCCCAGTGATTTTGAGGAACGTCAGACCAAGTCGGATTCGTAACCCCTACTAATGGACCACGGCCTGTCAATCGATTCATTATGGTGACGACTTCGGCACGTGTCGTTTTTGCTTTTGATCGGAATCCGCCATCCTCGTAGCCTTTCATAATGCCCGCTTGTGCTGCAGCATTAATGGCTTGACGAGCCCAGCTATCCGCCGTATCCGGGAATGCATTCGCTTCGCTTCCCTTCAAATGCTTCAGACGCGCTGCAACACTCGCCATTTCTTCTCTTGTAATTTGGTTTTTAGGCAAAAATGAGCCATCGGGATAGCCATCCATGAAGCCTGCTTTCGTCACCGCTGCGATGGCTTGAGCACTCCAATCCGCAGCTGTTACGTCCGAGTAATGAATGTCGTTTAATGCTGCCGTACCCGCCAAATGATAGAGGCGATATAGAATCATCGCAAGTTCTTCACGGCTCACATTGCGCTCCGGACCAAATGTTCCATCCGGGTATCCTTCGATATACTTCTCATGATGACCGGATTCTTTTGCTGTAGTCATCTCAAGGGCTTTGGATGGTTGCGATTCGGAACCATTGACCACGGAAGTGACTGTAAACTTATGATTCGATCCGGCAAGCAGCCCGGTCAGTTCATATGTTGTACCTTTGACGCCGGAAGCAATCAACTTCCCATTGTCATAGATGTTATATGAAGTTGCACCGGTTACTGCGTTCCAACTCAATGTTGCGCCGGTGGAAGTGGCACCGCCGGCCGCTAATCCGCCAGGCACGTTACTTGCAGTTCCATCTCCGCCGCCACTTTGCGCGCTGCTTGACGTACCGCCGCTTGATCCTCCGCCGGAAGTCGATGTTTGACTCATCGTGAAGTTTAATTTGACGATGTCTTTTCCGACGTGAATGATGCCGTCCTTAATATAGCTGTCGGACCCGGCATCCGCCGGTTGATTCACCTTGGCTGATACCGTGCTGTAATCGTCGAACCCTGGTTTTTTCGCTACAATGTAATAATCTCCTTCCGGGAATACCATCCATGCATATTCACCGGCTGCATTCGTTACTTGCGGGTTTTTGTTTTGATTCGGTTCAAAGTTCGGCAGCGTCGGAAGGTCTACCCATGTATGAGGGGTACGACCTTTATCTTTGTTGAGCTGCGTATCCGCCCAATACAGGTTCATGCTGACACCGCTCACCGGCTTACCGGCCGCATCCGTTACAACGCCATAGGGGTCGATCAAAGAGTATACGACTCCCGTCTGCCCGGCATTGTCTGTCAACGTAACCGATACCGAAGGACCGACTAACGTTTTGTCCCCAGCCTCAATCAGAAACGTAACTTTATACTGGCCTTGCGGAACATTAGTTACGGAGAAATTTCCGCTGTTATCCAGCGTGACCGTTGCAATGTCTGTTTTATCATCCCCGGCTGGTCGTACCACCGCACTTACTTTCCCTGCGCCAAACATCTTTTCTAACGTTTGGTCTTGCGGATCGGTACCGTTCGAATTCCCATGGTTGACTCCTAGCTGTCCGCTAATGCGATTTTCGGGTTTGAACGTTTGACCTGTCCCGTTCAATTCGCCGACTTTAGCGTTTTGCGTAGTCGTTACGGCTACCGTTTTGTCTTTCACCTTGAGCGAGGTCTGAATCGTCACCTTGTACTCTACGTTTCCATCAGTAACCGGGATACGATATTTACCGTCCGGTCCCGTTTTCACCGTAACGACAAATCCGTTTATGCCCTCGACGGTAACTGTTGCGTCTGTGACCGGTTTGCCTTCGTGATCCGTTACCACCCCTGCAATTTCTGCCGGTGTGTAACTCAGATCTATCTTTTCAGACTGCGTAATGTTGGACACAGGGTCTTTGGCCGTTGCCGTGATTGTTTCAGTCATTGGCTTGGTGCTATGCGACGCCGGTGCGGTAAAGGTGAGAATGGCCACACCTTGTTCGTCTGTGGCAGCCGTTTGATCGGTCGACGTCCCGTTACCAAAATGGAAGACGACAGGAACGCCCTTCACAGCCTCTCCCGTAATGGCTGACTTCACGGTTGCGCGCAAGGTTACTTGCGATTTGCCATCCGCGACTACAGAGCTAGGCGTCGCTGCAAGAGTCATATCATATGGCGCATCAACGACTGTAATCGTTTTGGAAACGGTCTTCCCGCCATACTTCACAGTGATCGTTGCGGTGCCTTTGCCTTTGATCTGAATGCGTCCGGTTTGATCTACAGTAACCACCGACGGATCGGAGGACTCGTAGGTTGCTTTTCCGGTAACATCCTCAGGCTTCGCCGGCGGAACATATACCGCAGTTACGATGCAATCGTACGTTTTACCTTTGATAGGATAGTCCGGGATGTCCAGTACCAAGTGGTCCAAATCGCCCGCAACGGTTACATGAGCCTGGAGCGTCGTCTTGTTTCCGGACGCATCCGTATATACCGCTTGAATGACCGTCGTTTGTCCGCCGCCTACGGCTGTGACAAGCCCAGTAGCGCTGTCTACTGTTGCTGCTGTCGGGTTACTCGATGTAAATGTGAACATGGAGGTAACATCGTGTACCGTGCTGTCCGAGTCAACAACGCTCACGACGGTTTGATGCTTCTCGCCGACGTTAAGCTGGTATTCGGTTGAATCCAGGTAAGGCACGCCTAACGAGAGCAGTGTTGCAGACACTTCACCGGAACGCTCCGATTGAACATTATCTTCAGACACCGCTGCGACGCTGAATTTGTGTTCCGATCCTGGCGGCGTGAGACCTGTAAGTACCGCATTAGGCGTTGTAACTGGGGACGTTGGTTTGCCATCCACATACACGATGTACTTCGCCGCACCTTTTACCGGACTCCAACTGATCGTCACGCTATTTGTTGTTACGTTGCTCGTTTTTACATCCGTTGGTGTATCCAGAAGGACTGCGGCTCCCGTTGTAAAGCTCCACACGGTTTTATCGTTTATGCCTGCGTAGGGTGTTCCCATTGCTCCATCCGTAAACGCGCCCTCATCAATCTGCACGTAATACTGTGTGTTATATGCCAAATATCCTGCACTGTCAGGCACCATCATGTTCGGATTGATCGTTACTTTCTTGCCGGACACATTGACTTTTGTAATATCATTCGCAGTAAGTGTATAAGCAACACTATCATCGCTTGATTTATGGATATAAATCTTTTTGCCGACTGCCGCTTTCACATCTCTGCTAAAAGTAATCGTCAAATCGCTGTCGATCGGCACATTCGCCGCATGGTTGACTGGCGAATACGCTGTTACTGCGGGCGAAGTTGCTGCCGTCACCGTTCCGCCGGCACTATTGGAATTCTCGCTGCTGCCTTCTGCATTGACCGCTTTCACCACGAAGTAGTAGGTGTTTCCATTGGTCAAATCTTTCACATCAAAGCTCAATTCTGGCGTTGACGCTATTTTCACATATCCCCCTGGTTCTTGTTGATAAATCTCGTAGGAGGTTGCGCCTGCTACCCTATTCCACTCCAGACTGATTTGTCCGTACCCCGGAACCGGAGTTGCTACTAGCTCTGGCGGAAGAAGGAATATTGCGCTCGCTTCATTGGAATTCTCGCTGCTTCCGTCTTCATTGACCGCCTTCACCACGAAATAATATTTCGTTCCGTTGTCCAAGCCGGTTACTTCCACGATCGTCGTCGTTCCATCTGGCGTTGTCGCTACTGCCTCATTGCCATATTTCCCTGGTTCTGTCCCTTGATAAATCTTATAGGAAGTCGCGCCTACTACCCCTTTCCAGTACAGCGTCGCTTTCTTGTCTCCGGCCGTTGCCGTAAGCTCCGCAGGGGCGCTTGGAGCGCTTGCTCCCTCTTGCGGCGTTGCCGCTGCAACTTTTGAAACCCCTGGATCTACACCATTACTAATAGCCATCGCCATATAATGATACGTCTTGCCATTAATCAAACCCGTATCCGTAACAGCTGTCAATGAAGTATTTGACGCCACTGTTCCCTGTGCCGATTGACTTGGATCCAGCTCGTTTCCTTGCTTGTCTACAGATTTCTGTCCTGTCTCATTAACCCGATAAACCCAATATGACGTTGCACCGTCTACAGCATTCCAGCTTAGTTGCACCTGCTTGTCGCCTGCCGCTGCAGAAAGTACAGGCGCTTGAAGCGGAGCGCCTACCACTCGAACAGTAACCAATGTCGACTTATAATAAGTGGCCGGATAGCTAACCAATACAGTAGCATTCCCAGGTTTCACGCCTGTGATCAACCCGTTTTGATCGACCTTAATGATGCTGTCGTCAAACGTATCGCCATCCGCTGAAGGTGTGTATGTCGGCTTTTTATTGCCTAAGTTGCCAAGGACCGGGTCATCCGCTTGTACATACGAATTCTCAGATAACTGCAGCCCTTTCCAATTGATTTGCGCCGTTTCCCCAACAGATATCTGGTAAAAAGTTTTATCGACTGCAGCATTTACCGGGATCGGCAATTTCAACGTATTCGATGCAGCCGACTCAATATCACTATTCGACATCCGCACCTCATAAGCCGTGACATAGACATCTTGCGTGGGATTCTTTGTCGCCGGATTTAAGGTATAGTATATCGTGCATTTAAAGTCGTTCGGGCAGTTAGATTGGGATAAAGCACCCTTATAAACTTGTACTCCATTGACATATACCATATATCCGCGACTTGACCCTGTAGCACTTACTATGTCATCGAATTGGATCCCCGTTACTCCTATACCAACGTTTGCAAATCGCAAGTTTTTCGGCGGAACTAATGTTGTACTTACTATTGCATCCGCTTTAGCCGTGAAACCGTTGTAAGTCGCAGTAAGCTGCGTCGTTCCTGGCCACGTTCCTTTCACGCTGGTACCAAATACCATAGCATTTATTTGTCCGCTACTCCTATCATCTGAAAAAGTACTGGAAGCCGTTACATCTTCACCCGTTGAACCGTCCGAAAGTACGGTCACAACTTGAAGCGGCTTGTATTCCCCCAAGTCCACCGAATAGCTTGACTGGGTAAACTTGATTCCCGTTACTGCAGGGGCAGCTTTTACAATCATTTCCTGGTTCAAGTTGAGCAAAGAAAATAGCAGCATCAATGACACGATCACTCGAATGGTCGCAATACACTTTTTCATCAAATTTCCTTTCTCCTCCTTCTGATGCATTATTTGATAAACGGTTAACTTACTTGTTCGAATGCCTCAGTCCCAATACGCCCTCCCGCCTCCCTGTTCGGAGATATAGCTTCCGGTAACTATCTGCTTTAGGACAAATCTCACTCGTTAAAAAAATGTCGAATTAGAGTTTCCATAACTTGCCAGATAGTGCGTTGTTCCTAGGCATTGTATCAAAGACTTCTCACAAGATTCTCACAAGAAATAAAGACTGGAGCTAAAAGGGGGACAAACTGCCGGCTGGCATCGCCATATTCCGCAGATTCGGTATATGTCTGTCATCCAGGCTCACCGCAACCCGCACTCCTATCTTTGTCCTTCATAGCTCTGCACCCTCCCATGCAGACTAAAGACCTACAATCAGTCTCGCGAGTTACGCCTCAGTTCGACATTATAACTTATCGTTTTTGAACCGAGTTTGAACAAAAGCAAAAAGGCCCTCGCCGTCCTGCAGACGGGAGAGCCGCTCGCGCTTCCATACTAAAACACAGCCAAGGGATTCAGAGCCAAAGCCCTTGTATCGATATCCGGCGGAACGCCCAATTCGCCGGCAAACAAGTCCTTCATCTTCTTTTCATACGCCGCAGCCGCCTCCTTGTTGCCCATCAGCAAGTGCAGCGCGATAATTTTGGCGTGAATCCGCTCCGTGAACGGCTGAAGATTCGCCCATTTTTGCAAATACGGCAAGGCTAGCTCGAACCGATGCCGCCGCGCCTCGCAGTCGGCAATGCGCTCCAGCAGCTCGACATACCTCAATTCGAGCTCGCTCCGCTTCTCCTCCGCCCAATCGTATCCGTTCTCCGTCAAATAACCGGCCTGGTACAGCTCCAGCGCCCTTTGCGCATCGGCAATATCATTACTTTCTTTGAACCGCCGGTACAAGCTCTCAAATTCGTCGCAATCCCAAACGTCCGGGGTCCACAATAACCGATAGCGCCCCCCTCCGGCGCGAGTCTGCTCAATCACCTCGAACAGCCCGAATGCTTCCAACTCTTTGCGAAGCTGATACGCCGTCGTATACAGGATGGACTGAGCCCGCTCGGCGTCCCGGTCCCCCCACAGAGCATCCATGATGTTCTCCATGGAAACCGGCTGCCCCCGGTAGTGAAGAAGAAACGCAAACAGTTCCTCGGTCTTTGCCCTGCGGAATTTCAACTTCCGACCCTGCCCGGTTTCCACGCAAAAGCGCCCGAAGCTTCGGACCAGCATGCCCTTCGGCTTCGCTCCCTGCAGCTCTGTTCCCCGCTTCTTGGCGAACCGATCCAGCGTTTTGCGCAGCCGGTCCGCCGTCATCGGCTTCATCACGTAGTCAAGCGCTTCCGTCTCGAAGGCGTCGACCGCATAATAGTCGTAGGCCGTCACAAAAACGATCGCGACATCCGGTCTGCGCTCCTGAATCAATTCGGCCAGTTCCAGGCCATGCATGCCGGGCATCTTCATATCGACGAAAACCATGTCCGCTTCAGCCGTAAGCAGACATTCCAACAGCTCCTCAGGGTCGTGAAAAAGACCGCAGATATTCACGTCGTCGAACGTCCGCAGCACGCTTTCGGCCATTTTCAAAGCCGGAAGCTCGTCATCGACCGCCATTACTTTGATCATGTATGTTTTCCCCCTTCGGAATGCGAATTGTTGCCGCCGTACCGCCGGCCGCCTTGCTTGCGATGTCAAAGCCGCGGCCGTACATCCGAAGCAGACGCTTGCGGATGTTTGTCAAGGCTACGCCGCTGCTCGCCGCCTCGCTGTCCGCCTGTCGCTTCGCGGAAAGAGAATCCTTGAGCCCTATACCGTCGTCCTCCACCGTTATGACCACATCGCGTTCGCTAGCGCGAACGGAGATGGCCACCGTACCGCCCTGCTTGCGGCCGGCCAGGCCGTGCTGCACCGCATTTTCTACCAGCGGTTGAATGACAAGCGGCGGCAGCAGGCAATCCGCATCGCCGTCAATATCGTACACGACGCGCAGCCGCTCCCCGTAACGGGCCTTCTCGATGGACAGGTAAGCTTCCACAAGCTCCAGTTCCTTGCGCAGCGGCACCAGCCGGTCCAGATTTCTGAAATCAAAGCTGCCGCGCAAATATTGGCTGAGCCTGGCCAGCAAATCCCGCGCGGCCTGCGGATCGTCCAGCGAGAATGCGGAGATCGTATTCAGCGCATTGTACAGAAAATGAGGCTTGATCTGCGCCTGCAGGAAAGCCATCTCGGCGCTGATCGATTCGCTGGCCGACATTTTCATCTTCAGCAGCGTCCGGATGCGCGCCTTCATTTCGCCGGCCTCGACAGGCTTGCCGAGAAAGTCGTTCACTCCCGCGTCGAACGCCGCCATCATTTCCTCCGGCCGGTTTCTGGCCGTGAGCAGCAGCACCGGGAGCTCAGACAGCGAGTATCCCTTGCGGATGCTCCGGCACACCTCATACCCGGACATGCCGGGCATCATCAGATCGACAACCGCCAGATCGATGCGCCAGTTCAGCTCAAGCTGGCGCAGCGCTTCCATCCCGCTGGATACGGCAATAACCGTATACTTCTCTACAGACAAGAGGTTGAGCAGCACCTGCCGGTTCGCGGCGTCATCGTCGACAACGAGAACAGTAAACGTTCCGCCGCCTTCCAGCCGGACTGTGTCCGCCGGGAATGATTGCAGGGAAGCGGCTTCCCGCAGCGCGTTCACCCTTTCTTTCCCCGTCTCGGCGGATTCCCAGGCCGCCCCGCCGGCAAGCGGCACCGTAAACGTCAGTACCGCGCCTTGCCCGGGTTCGGACTCCGCCCAAATCTTGCCGCCGTGCAATTCCACGAGCCGCTTGGCGATGCTGAGCCCAAGTCCTGTTCCTCCGTACTCTTTCGCAATCGCCCTCCCGGCCTGTTCGAACGATTCGAATATGGCCCCCAGCTTATCGCGCGGAATCCCGATGCCGGTATCGGAGACGGATATCGCCAGCCAGCCGTTCTCCTCCCGCGCCGAGACGGCAATCTCGCCAGCCGCCGTAAATTTCAGCGCATTGCCGATCAGATTGTTCAAAATTTGCGTCAGCCTGTCTTCATCGGCATAAACCAAGTGCCGGTCGCTCAAAAGATCAATAAACCGAACCGGCTTGACTCCGGCCAAATGGCGGAACATCTCCAGGATCACGCGCACGACCGGGCGCAAAGCAACGGCTTGGCGGTTCAAAACAAGCTCTCCGTTCTTCAATTTGGAAAAATCGAGCAAATCCCCGACCAGATTGGTCATCCTTTTGCCGGTATCCACAATCATCGCCAAGTTCTGCTCCTGCTGCGGCGTCATTCGGCCTGCCGCTCCCTCAATCAGCGATTGGGCAATGTTGATGATCCCGTGAAGCGGCGTTTTCATCTCATGGGACGTATTGGCCAGAAATTCGTCCTTCAAACGGTCCATGGAGCTCAGCCGTTCCGAAAGCTTTTGAACCGCAGCAAACGCATTTATAAACCTTTTGGATAATAACATCACTTGAGCCACAACAAAGCACATCCATGCGGTCATTTGAACGGAAAAAGCCGCCGACATTCCCAAAAACTCCATTAAAGATACCGCTACCATGACCAGCAGCGACAATGCACCGATCAGCATATAAACCGAGCCTTCCATCCTCCGCACGGCGCCGGCGAACATCACGTATATGACATAGAGAATTGCCGCAAACGCCACTGCGAAGCTCACGATGCTTGACGGAGTAAAGACCGATGCCGGGGTTAACAGAACGAGGAGCATCAGCGCCGCGATCACCGCCCCGAACCCTTTCATCACGGCTTTCTTGAACAGATTGGGAAAAGAATGCATCGCATACAGCAGCAAAAACAATACCCCCGCCAAGCCGGAAAAGTCTTGTATTTTTGTAAACAGCTCGTAAGGAATTCCCGGCAAGAACAGCGTCGTGATTTTCTCGCCGTGCGTCGCTGTAAACACGCACATCAACACACAGCCCAGGCCAAAATAGAGCCAGGAACGGTCGCCTCTCCGCATCCAGAACAGCGCTATGAAATAGGCGCCCATTAGCAGAAAAGAGGACGCCGCGAACAAGTCCTTCGCCACTGCAAACTCCCGGGCATACAGGATATCCGCCTGATAGCCCAGAACAATAGAATGGGTGATTCCTCCCTGGAAGTATCGAAAGTTGGCGACCTGCACAATGATATCGGCGCTGCTGCCGTCAATCGAAAAAAAACCGACATAAGGCGCATTGACGGAAACCGTCTCTTGCAGATTCGTGCCCGGGACGCCCCGTGCGCCGACCTCCCGGCCGTTCACGAACAATACATGGGCAGTTTTTATATTCGTCTGCCTGATTCCAAAGCTCCGTCCGGCTTCGGCCGGCAGTTTAACATGCATCCGGAATGTCGCGTACCCATAGGGGGACGGCTTCCGCCCTTGGAGCACAGTGTAGTTCTCCCATTTGCCCGGAACGTGAACGTAGCCTGTCAGCTCCGGCGCCCTGCCGTCCGGTTTAAAATCATCCGGCGTCAGGAGGCGGTCCCGGTAATACTCCCATTCGCCATCCAGGGGCACGATCCCGCTGACGGCAAAGTTCCACCCGGTTAAATCCATGATTCCGTTCTCCGCTTTGGGGACGCTTCCGGCAGCCGGCCGGTTGTTCAAAAACCAGTTCAACGCAACAAGAATGAGTGCAGCACAAAAAATAATGAAGGCGACAGCCGTTTTTCTACGCATTGTTTTCCCCTTATATGAAAGGCAGTTTGATCGAATAGTATTTCGACAGTGTCGGGCAAAATCCTACATATTCGGTCTTATGCCATGAAGGTACTCAATGGGCGCGAATAATTTTACAGGTGTAATCCATAATACGGATGTATCGTTTCGGGGAGGTGATCGTCCATGAGCATGTTGAAAGATTCGGTTCTGTTTTTAGGAGGTTTTCTGAAAGTTGGCGTTGGGGTCAGCATATTGGTACTCTTTTTCATCGTCCGCTATGCCGTCAATCGAAGAAAGAAAAAATCAGGCTTCCTGAAATAAGCTTCAGCCTGAAGCGGTCTACTGCCTGCTTCAGGCTGCATAGGCGTGAATTCGCTAGCGGATTCGCGGAAACGTAATCCAGCCGAGCAGATTTAACCTCGACTTCTTTCCTTTTTCCCTAACTTGTCCTATAAACTCCCCAAGAAATTGCTCCCATTTCAAACCTATTTCTTTTTTCGCGTTATCGTTCTCAAGCACGCATCGTACGCTTTGGTTTAAAGCCGACTCCAGATGCGCCAAAGCTTCGCGCAAATGATTATCTATATTTTGCTCGGTCATCCATCCGTTCTCCTCACTTTTCGGCATCGTCATACTGGGCAATTTCCCGGTCAAGCTGCTTTTTCATTCTTTCGAACTGAGCTTCGGCAATAATATCCTCCACTTCCTGCCGCGCGTATTCAATAAGCGCTCTGCCGCGGTTCAGCAAACCGGCGCCGCCTTGCATGCCGGGTGCGGCAAGCGGGCGGAACGTCGCTTTGGCAATGGGCAGCAAAGCGGCTGCCGCTGCGGCAAGCGCAGCGCCGATAATGATTTTGTCCATGTTCTTCTGAATCATTTGCGTTCCTCCTAATGGGGTTCATGAGTGAGACTGCGGCTGTTTAAGCCGCAGCGTAAGCGTCCGCCGCCGGGAGAGCCGGGATGGCCCTTGTTTTTGAAATCAGGGCCAGAACCGGTTTGGACAAGAGGGATACCGAACCGGCTACGCCAAGGATGGGAATCCAGTAGACTAGCGGCAGAGGAGCGGTATGGAAAAACCCTGCCAGCGGCGGAATGTACAACGCTCCTATCAGAGCCAGCCACGACACGCATATA
Source organism: Paenibacillus sp. sgz302190 (assembly GCF_059820445.1). NCBI lineage: Bacteria > Bacillati > Bacillota > Bacilli > Caryophanales > Paenibacillaceae > Paenibacillus > Paenibacillus sp. sgz302190. Next base: position 44,762 of record NZ_JBZYAO010000013.1, on the reverse strand, counting down.
GCGCCGACGAAGAAGCGGTCCTTCGTCCAATCGCGCATCGTTTCTTCCGAGCCTTCCTGCCGCCATGAGAATGTCTGGATCAGTTGGCCCGAAATCAGCGTCGCAAAGGCAACGCTTTGAGCTACCGCTACAGGCGCGCCGACCGCAAGGCTTGCGGCAAATAAACCGAGCGTGCCCAATCCGAGCAGCGAGCCTCTCGTCACCAATTTCCGGTACAGCTCCTTATCGACGAATTCGACTTGTTGCTGCTTGTTCTTATGGCCCGGATTCACGGCCAGCACCATCGCGGGCAGAGCGTCGGTCAGCAAATTCATGAGCAGAATTTGAATAGGAACCAAAGGAATCGGCAGGCCGACCATCACGGCGGCGCTGGTGACGATAATCTCGGCCAGGTTGCCGGTCAGCAGACAGCCGAGCGCTTTGCGAATATTGCCGATGATCGTGCGGCCTTCTTTGACCCCTTCGACAATCGTGCCGAAATGATCTTCCGTCAGCACCATATCCGCGCTTTCCTTCGTAACTTCCGTCCCGGTTCGCCCCATTGCGATGCCTACGTTGGCCTGTTTGATAGCAGGCGTATCGTTGACGCCGTCGCCGGTCATCGCGACGATATATCCGCGTTTTTGCAAAGCCGTTACGATGCGCAGCTTATGCTCAGGCGTGACCCGGGCAAAAATGGACACTTGATCCGCCATCCCAAGCAGCTCTTCGTCCGACATGCGGTCAAGCTCATGGCCGGTGACGACGCTCTGCGCATCGCTGTAAATACCAAGCTGCTTCGCAATCGAAATCGCGGTGATCGGGTGGTCGCCGGTAATCATTACAGGCTTAAGCCCGAGCGCAAAAGCTTCCTGAATATTTCGCTCCACTTCTGGCTTGGGAGGGTCCATCATGCCGGCCATGCCGACATAAATGAGCTCCCGCTCGTCATCAATGGGCTCGTCGCCGTCGATCTCATCCAAAGGCCTGTATGCAAAAGCAAGCACGCGCAGCGCATCGGCCGAAAATTTTTCGTTTTGCTGCAAAATGTGCTGCTTCTGTTCTTCGGATAACGGCAGTACATCCCCGTCCCTCTGGTATCGGTTGCAATGGCGGAGAATCGTCTCGACGGCCCCTTTGGAGAAAAGATAGCATTCCCGCTCCGTCTGGGAATCTTTGCACACGACGCTCATTTTTGCGGTTTTGGAATCGAACGGGATTTCGTGCCCGCGGTGCCAGTGGGTCAAATCTTTGAGCCACAGCCCGTTTTTGGCTGCGAGCGTCAGAAGTGCGCCTTCGGTCGGGTCCCCTTTGGTCGTCCAGTGCCCGTCATGCTGCTCAAGCTTGCTGTTATTGCACAGCACGCCGATTTGCAGCAGCCGGTTCAAATCAGGGTGAGATACCGGGCTTCCGTAATGTTCCTGTCCCTTCTGTTCCGCGGCTGCGGCGGCAACCTCGGGAACAAACTCGTGCAGCACTCCCGTCGGTTCATAGCCGTTGCCCGTTACCGTCCAACCGCGATCCACGGTGGAAATCGCTTTTACCGTCATTTCATTTTTGGTTAACGTGCCTGTCTTGTCCGTGCAAATGACCGTCGTTCTTCCTAACGTTTCCAGAGAGGAAAGCTTGCGGACCAACGCGTTTTTCTTCGCCATACGGAAAATCCCCGCGCTTAGCGCGATCGTTATCGTCACGGGAAGCCCTTGTGGGATGGCTGATGCCGCAAGCGTGATCGAAGTTGTCATCATTTGCGAAATGGGAATGCCGCGCAAAATGCCGGCTGCGAAGACAAGTCCTCCCGCGATAAGGGCGCCTTTCACAAATTTTTTGCTGATCGACGTTACTTTTTCCTGCAGCGGGGTTACTTCTTTTTCCTGCTGTTTCAACAGGGACACCAAATGGCCCATTTCGCTATTCATCCCCGTCTGCACGACGACGCCTATCCCCTTGCCACCGCACACGTCCGTTCCCATGAAAAGCATATTGCTCCGCTCGGATAAGGTGCATTCCTCAGGCAAAGCGGACTCGCTCTTTTCGACGGGAAGCGATTCCCCGGTCAAAGCCGCTTCGTTGACGCGCATGTTCCATGCGCTGATCAAGCGGATATCCGCGGGAACGCGGTCACCCGCCTCCAGGCAAACGATATCGCCTGGCACCAGCTCGGCGGCGTTCAGCTCCGTTTGCCGGCCGTCTCTGATTGCTTTGCAGGCCGGAGGCTGGAACTGGTTCAGCGTTTCCACCACTTTTTCCGCTTTGCGTTCCTGAATCGTGCCGATTGCGGCATTGGCGAGCAAAATGGCCCCCATGGCGATCCCGTCAAAAAGGCCGCCGGTAAACAGAGCCAGCACACTTGTACCAAGAAGAATCAGCGTCGTAAACTCCTTGAATTGGCCCAAGTAGGATACGAGCCATGGCGTAGGCTTTTTGCTGTCAAGCCGATTCGGGCCATACCGGTTTCTCATCGCCGCAACCTGATCCTGGGACAGTCCGTTGTGAAGGTTCGTCTGCAACTCCCCGATGACCCGTTCGCTCGGGAGGTGATGCCAGGCCCAAGCTTCGGAAGCGGCGGCTGCCTCGTCCTTAAACGTCATTTGCGGCGGGGACGGCAGGGCTTCGCTCCTGATTTTCGTTCTGGACATAAATACGAGCGATAAAGCGTCCCCGATCAAATTGGCGACCGGCGCGCTGATCATGCCCAGCGTAGCGAGAGCGGAGCCGAAAATGTTCCATTTTTTGGCGATTTGTGCATGTTCGGTTACGGTTTGATCCGTTCTTACGGCGTACCAAGCGCTTTCCCGGACACGCTGCAGCTCATGGATGGAAATCGACGGCACCCCGGCTTCTTTATAAAACCGGTTGAGCGGCGTTTGCTCCTGAGCGGCGACAAACAGCACTTCTTCCCCTTGCTGCTTAAGTCCGGCGATCCGTTCGATCACTTCGCCCCGCTCCAGAGATGACCAACTCGTATCCATCCGGTACCGGGAAATCTCGTCATCGCCGATGTGCAGGCTGTTGTTCAGCAGTCCAAGCCACCATCCTTTATCGCTGAAAGATGCGGCAGCGGAGCCGTATTCGTTGACCGGCGATTGCCGGTGTCTGGCCATGAAGCCGAGACATTCGTTCTTGGCATTTCCCTGCTTCCCGACAAAAAGAACGTCAAAGCCTTTTCTTGCAAGCCTTTTTGCTTTAAGCTCATAGGCATCGCAGTCAATTCCGTTCGCTTGCATATATTTGGAGCCGCCAATGAAAATCCGGCTATCATTGACTTTGCCTTTTATTCCGTGTCTCTCTTCTTCCACATGGAAAGCGGTGCGGATCGTCCGGCAAGTTTGTTTCGCCTTGCTGCGCACATCTTCTTTCCACGGATGGCTGCTTTTTTCCATCAGCGAAGCGGCCAAACATACCGCTTTATCCGCATCCTGCTCCTTCTCCGCGATGCAGCTGATTTCTTCCAACTCAGGACGGTTAAACAAAAGCGACGAATCTTCGAATAAAATCGTTTTCGTTCTGGCCAGTTGGGATAACGACCCCTTTTCCGGAACTACGTATTCTCTTTCTCCCGAAACAAGCTCTGCCTGATTCCAGGCGTATTGCGCGGGTACGGTCATCGCCCGCGGATTTGCGGCCAGAAGCACGGCGATGGCGCGGAGCGGACTGCGGGTCACGGCCAAAGTCAAACCGGCTGCGACAAGCCCCAATTTGCCCGCCTTTTCGCTGTACGCTTGAATTTCCGGCGACATCACGGACTCTTGCTGCCCGTTCGATATGAAGCGGCTTCGCCTCCAGTTCACATATTGCAAAATGCTGAGTCCTGCCAGCACGACCAAATTTTCGCGCATGAGCGCGAGGGCGAGAGCGCTTGTGCCTAAAAGGAGATCCGAATTTATTTGTCTCTTATCGGAATAGGCTTGAACTCCCCGTTTGAGAAAAGGGTAGCCGGTCACGACCGAGACGAGCGCCGATAAATAAAAAGGCGCCGGGCTTCCGGCCAGGGCGGAACGCCCGAACAAAGCCTGCTTGATGCCCAGCACGGCCAAACCGCCCATGGAAAGCGCCAAGGCGATGGGCACTTTTTCCGCGGGCTCGCCGGTACCGGGCCCTCGCGGCGCCGGAAGAGCCAGCGGCTCGCGGGCAGGCCCGGCCTCATGCGCAGCCGCGGCTTCCTGCTCCGCCTCTCCCGGCCCGGCGGCCGCGACTAAAGCCTTCGCTTCGGCCTCCGGGTCCGAAGCGCCGATCCGCTCTTCGACTTCGCCGATCAGGTCGAAAATGCGCTGCGCGGTTATCTGCTTTGCATCATACAGAAGCAGCATCCTGCCCGTAATCGTGCAAGGCTCCGCTTTATAAATGCCAACGCAAGCCGATAATTTGGCTGCGAGCAGCTCCGCGGTCCGTTTGCTGCCCTGCAGCCCGCGAATTTCAATGCGTATCCTCCCCGGCAGGATGTGAAGAAACCTGTTGTCATTTCGTAACGCTATCATCCATAACTCTCCTTCATCCATGCTAACCACAAAAAAAGTGATTTGGCTATTATTCGCAATGTTAGTTGAAATATGCATCGATTTTTCGTGACCAAATGTTCGAATGAAGTATAAATATTTCATATTTTGGAATTATTTTATGTACAACCTTTATATAAGGAGAGGATATTGTGGCCAAATCACCGCTTGGCATCATCTTTGCCGCGGCTGCCGTCGCGCTTGCCGTGTCCCCGGAAGCCCGGAAGGCCGCGCGCAAACTGGCCGTCAAAGGGGCAGGCGTGCTGCTCGAAATCAGGGATCAAATCAAAGACGGAGCCTCAGGGCTCCGGCCGGCCATGCATGAGGACGAAAACAATACGGAGCCTTCCACGCTCCCATAATTCGGATGAACTTGAATAGAACATTTGGCGGCTTGGCGACGATTTAAAAATCGTACAATGGGGAACTACTATCCCGTAGCAACAAAATAAAACACACAAGGAGTGATCCGTATGTTTCAAGGCGGTTCTTTATGGGGAGGGCTCATATCCGGAGGTATTTCCCAATTACAGGACACGATGAGCTTGACGAGAGGCCAATTGGGTAAAAAAGATTATATGGTTCATACGACGGGCAATGTGACGGGCGCATTCGGCGTTATGGCCGGCATCGAATACGGGGCTATCCTTGGAACTTCGCTGATGCCGGGAGTCGGCACAGTCCTTGGGTCGGTTGTCGGCGGACTGCTTGGCAACACCTTGGGCCATACGCTCGGAACGCAGGCCGGCAATGCGCTTGTCAACAGCAGTCTGGCCGCTAATATTACGAATAGAGTTTCCAATACGGTTTCCAATATCACCGAATCGGTAACGGATACCGTTGCGAATGCCGTACAGCCGGCAGCGCAGCCCGAATAACCCGGAAATTCAACAACACTCGCTAACTGTCAATTAGCGAGTTTTCCCTATCTTTAATAGCGAAAGGAAGAAGAGGCTATGTCTTATAACGATAACGAACATGTGCCCGGCCCCGTTACGTTTCGACCCAGCGCTACATGGCAATTGTTTCAAAAAGTCGGATTCCTGTTATTCAGAAAAAAGCGATGAGGCAGATGGAGGCGCGCCGTGGATTATATCAATCGTGAAATTAGCTGGCTGCAGTTTAACAGGCGTGTTCTTCAGGAAGCCCAGGACGAGCGCACTCCGCTGCTCGAGCGGACAAAGTTCATATCGATCGTTTCTACCAATCTGGATGAATTTGTAAGTGTTAGAGTCGCCGGCATTATGGATAAAATCAGAGCGGGCAACCAGGAGGCCGATTTCACCGGCTTTACGCCGCAGCAATTGCTGGAAAAAATCATCGTCATGATCGAGCAGCTGGTGGCCGAACAATATGCGGCCAATGAGCGGATTCTCCGGCTGCTGGAGGAGGAAGGTCTTGTTTTTACCGGTTATCGCGAGCTGGAGCCCGAACAAAAGAAGGAAATGGAAGCCTATTATTTTCAAAAAGTATTTCCCGTGCTGACTCCCTTGGCTATCGATAAAAGCCGGCCCTTTCCGCTGATTCGCACGAAAAGCGTATATGTGGCCGTCGTTCTGAAACCGACTTCCGATGCGCAGCACAAGGAAACTTACGTGGCCTTGGTCGAAATTCCGCCCAATCTGCCACGCTACATTGAAGTTCCTTCTCTGGAGGACCAGCATGTGCGGCAGTTTGTTTTACTCGAAGATTTGATCAAGCAGCACATTCATACATTGTTTACGACGTATTCACCGGTCACCTTCCATACATTCCGTTTGACCCGCAACGCCGATCTCGATCCGAACGAGGAAGAAGCCGAGGATCTGCTCGATGAAGTGGAAAAAGTATTGCGCGCCAGAAAATGGGGCACCCCGATTCGTTTGGAAATCGAAAGAGGGTTCGACCCGTTTGCATTGGAACTGCTAAAAAAAGAACTGGAAATCGACAGCCAGTTTCTGATTACGAACGACGGTCCGGTTGATTTGAGCTATTTCATGTCATTTTCCAATTCCATTCAAGGTTTCGAGCATCTCCAGTATTCGAGATTCGAACCCCTCTATCCGCGGGAATTTACGAAGACGGACAACTTTTTTTCAGTGCTGCAAAAAAGAGACGTTCTTTTGTTTCTTCCGTACGAGTCGTTTGACGCTGTTAATGATTTTATCGGGCAGTCCGCCGCCGATCCTTCCGTCATGGCGATTAAAATGACCTTATACCGCGTCAACGGCAATTCACGCATTATCCGGTCTTTGAGCCGCGCCGCCGAGGCGGGCAAGCAGGTGACCGTAGTCGTCGAGCTGAAAGCCCGGTTTGACGAAGCCCGGAACATCGAATGGGCCAAAGAACTGGAAAAAGCCGGGTGCCACGTCGTATACGGCCTGCCCGGGCTGAAAATTCATGCCAAAATGATTTTGGTCGTGCGCAAGGAAGCGGATTCCCTCAGGCGTTACGTCCACGTCGCCACCGGGAATTACAACGAAGTGTCGGCGCACATATTTACGGATGTCGGACTGTTCTCATCCGATCTGGAAATCGGCGAAGACGTATCCAATTTGTTCAACAAAATTACGGGGTTTTCCGCCCCGAACCAGTGGCATTTTCTCAGCGTAGCCCCGACGCATTTGAAGCAGCGCTTGCTGGACTGCATTCAGCGCGAAGCGGAGCACGCCGCCGAAGGCAAGCCTGCAAGAATAATCGCCAAAATGAACGCGCTGTCGAATAAACAGCTCGTCGACGAACTGTATGCCGCTTCCCAGGCGGGCGTCCGGATCGATCTGATCGTCCGCGGCATCTGCTGCTTGCGTCCGGGCATCCCCGGCCTAAGCGACAATATTTCCGTCCGCAGCATTGTCGACCGGTTCCTGGAGCATTCGCGGATTTTTTATTTTGAAAATGCCGGCTCCCCGCAAATATGGCTGTCCAGTGCGGACTGGATGACCAGAAACATGGATAAACGCATCGAACTCATGTGTCCCCTTCTGAACGAAGACCATAAGTCCGCCGTTATTCAATATTTGTCGCTGCTGCTGAACGATAATGTGAAAGCCAGGCTGCTGCTGCCAGACGGCCGGTACGCGATGGCGCATGATGAACAGCCTCCCTGCCGCAGCCAGTTTGAGGCCAGAGATCTAGTAGTCCGGAAAAACAACTCCGTTCATATTCCGAACGACTACATAACCTCATTGGCTGCTTCCGCCTACAAAAGCGAGTCGGACCTCGTTCACTGACTATGTTCTTCCCCCGCATCGGATTGCCGAATCAGATTGTTCAATTTGTCAAAAAGATGCGGAGCCATATCCAAAATTTTGTCGTACACGGTGGGAGAGTTGTCCAGATAAACCGTTTGGACGCCCATTTTGCCTACGATCAAAAAAGCCAGCGGCGTTACGGACACGCCTCCGCCCGTACCGCCGCCAAAAGGCGGCATGACTCCGGCGGATTCCGGGCTGCGCCTGCCCAAATCGCTTCCCCCCGCGGCAAACCCGTAGCTTACTTTGCATACCGGTATAATAAAGGTGCCGTCGGGCGCTGCAACCGGCTCTCCGATGGTCGTATTCACATTGACCATTTCTTTCAAATGATCCATTGCCGTTGTGACAAAAGATTGCAAGGGGTGCTCTGTCATTCAATCACCTTTCGCTGCTATGTCCTTAGATGTCATTGTGGTCATGATTGAAAAAGAATAAACGGCGCCGGATTCGGACATGATCCCAAGTTTTTTTGAAAAAGCGGGACATCTATCTATACTGCGCATAGACAAACGACATATAGTGTGGTGTGAAGGGAGGGATTGGCATGGGTGGCGCATATGGAGCATTTCATCATACCAGCACGGCTGTAATCCTTGTATTATATATTCTGCTTGTCATCGTCCTCAGCACTTTCGGTTTTGGACTGTAAAATAGAAGCGGCCGGTACGAAGTAAGCTGTACCAGCCGCTTTTTTACATAAAATCATTAAATGACGAAATAATAGCCGTTGAAAAACCCGATCGTAATGATGACATGCAAAATCAGAAACAGCATCACGTACAGCAGCCTGGCGTTTTCGCGGTTGTTCGTCAAGCTTACGATATAGATGTAAAAAGGAATGCTGACCATGATGTAGCGGACTACGCTGACCAGGAACAACGGCTGGCTGGAAAACGGAATGACGATCAGCAGCAGGCCGTAGCCAAAAAACAGCAGTTCCTTCCAATCGCGGACCATCTTCTTGAGATGAACGAGGAAATAGATGATAAATACGACAAATACAGCCGTCGATATCGTAAAAGCGATCAGTCCGTTATCCCATCCGTCCGGAGTGGAGAAATACGGGTTTTTCAAAAAACCGAAATAATTCTTAAACGGCGTCGTCGTATAGCGGAACCAGTGCAGGCTTTGCTCGTGAAAAGGCGCCAGCCAATCGCCGGTAACCAGCTTCATATGAAGCAGGTACAATCCCATCGGAACGAGCGACAACAAGCTGTACGCGGCCCACCTGACGTACCGCCAAGTCCATTTGAAGCCTTCGTCCAGGCAGACGGTGCCTATGACAAAAGCGAGGTTGATAAAGCCCGGCACCCTTGTCACCGTTGACAAGCTTGCCGCCAAAAACGCCAGCGCATACTGTTTGCTGCCCGCATGATAGATCGCTGCCGCCGACAGCATCAGGAACAAGCTCTCCGTATAAGGAATCGAGTAATACAGCGACGAAGGGTAAACCAATATAAGCAAAAGCACGGTTCCCGCCTGGCGCTCGCTTAACCCGCGTTGCAGGGCGATCAAGTACACATAAATAAGCGCTGCAAGCAAAAACAGGTTGGACAGCACCATGCCGACAATCGACGGATCGAGCCAAATGATTTTGCCGAACAAATAAATCAATAGCGGATACAACGGGAAAAACACCCAATTGGCCGCCGTATGCGGCTCGTCCATCCGAACCTGGTCATAGCCTTCGGTGGCGATTTTTAAATAAGAATATGTATCGAACTTGATAAAATCTTCAAGCTGCAGCTTTCGCGTGCTTTCCAGCTCTTCGGGCAACTGCATTTTCCATTCGGAAAAGCTTCCGGGAGGGGTTTGCACATATGTGGGTACAGCCGCATAATCGTTGAACAAATTCAAACCTACGTACCCCGTAAACAGCATCAGCGCGCGGCTAATAAGCACAAGCAGCACCACGGACAGAACAAGCTTGAGCGTCAGCGGCTTCTTGAACAATTCCGCATTCATTTCTACACTTCCCTCCAGGGCGGGTCGGTTTCTTCTTCTAATTGACCACTTTAAATTTACATGAAGAATACATTAATAACAATTTAAGGATTTGTAAAGAGGGGAATGTTATGGAAACATTTTCCCGGTTTCATTCGTCTACATTCATGGACGAAACAAACGGGCAAAATGTTTAAATTTCGTTAAATATTAAATTTGTGTGAGGATTACGTTATAATGAGGCATAAAACGTATGCAACCAACTTTCCTTGCAGGATGGAGACGAATAACTGTGGCTAACCCTGTTTTGACAATTGTTGTTCCTTGCTACAACGAAGAGGCTGTGCTGCCGGAAACGGTATTTCAGCTTAGCGGCGTTCTGGATTCTTTGATCCAGGATGGCCTTATATCAAGCTCCAGTACGATGCTTCTTGTCGATGACGGCAGCAAAGACACAACATGGGGGCTGATCGAGCGGTTCCATGAGGCCAATCCGTTCGTTACCGGACTGAAGCTGGCCCGAAACGCCGGGCACCAAAACGCGCTGCTGGCCGGGCTGATGAAAGCGAAAGCTTACGCGGACTGCGTCGTTTCCATCGATGCCGACTTGCAGGACGACGTGGAGGCCATTCGCGAGTTTGTCGTCAAATACCGCGAAGGGTACGACATCGTGTACGGAGTCAGGCAAAGCCGTACGACCGATACCTGGTTCAAGAGAGCTACCGCGCAGGGCTTCTATAAGCTGATGACCCGCATGGGCGTGAACATTCATTACAACCATGCCGATTTCCGTCTTATGAGCAAACGCACGCTCGATGAAATGGAAAAGTTTCGCGAAGTGAACCTCTTTCTGCGCGGGATCGTGCCGCTGCTCGGCTTCCCGTCCGCCAAAGTATATTACGACCGCAAGGAGCGCTTTGCCGGGGAGTCCAAATATCCACTGAAAAAAATGCTCGCGTTTGCGTTTGACGGCATCACCTCGTTCAGCGTCACGCCGATCCGATTTGTCACCTTGATGGGCTTCGTTCTGTTTGCGCTCAGCGTCGTCGCCGCGCTTTACGCGATTATAGGCAAATTGCTGGGGGCCAACGTTACAGGCTGGACTTCGCTGGTTTTGTCCGTATGGTTCATCGGCGGCGTGCAATTGCTGGCGTTAGGTTTAATCGGAGAATACATTGGGAAAATTTATAAAGAGGTGAAGCACCGCCCTCTTTATGTGATCGAAAAAGAGGTGACGGCACATGCGCGGGAGCTTGCCGCAGCCCCATCCGTTAGCGCCAAGATCGGCGGGCAAATGACATGAACCGTATGCGCACATGGCTCACGGGCAGCTTTGCCCGTTTTTTGCTCGTCGGCTTGCTGAATACGCTGATCGGACTCGGGACCAGCTTCGCGCTGTACAACTTGCTGCACCAAAATTACTGGGTTGCGACCTTTACCGGCAACACTGTCGGGGCCGTCGTCAGCTACGTCCTGAATCGCACGTTTACGTTTCGTTCGAACGCAAGCGTGAAGAGCAGCTGGTGGAAATTCGCCGTAGTCATAGCGGTCTGCTACGGGCTTTCTTACGGAGCCAGCTGGCTGCTGGCGGAAGCCGCTTCCAGGCTGCTTCCTTTCTTGAGCGCGGGACTGCTGCATAACGCGGCGATTTTGGCGGGGAACGGCCTCTACACGATCGCAAATTATGCGGGGCATAAATATTTTACGTTCCGGACGGCCGGATCAAGGAGCTTGCCTACGAGGAGCTAGGAATGAGCAGGTTCGACAAATGGAATTCGTTCGCATTGCTCGCAGCAAGCGGGATACTCAGCTTTCTGCTGTTTGTGAAGCCGATTCTCGGCGTTGCCGACAATGGCGATTTTCTCCGCATCATGGGTTCCGCAGGGCTTTCTTACCTGAGTGCTGCGGAACCGCCACAGGATCATTACTTTGCTTTTATGCATAAGCAATATGCCATGGATGCGCCCTTCGCGGGCGGGTACGTCTCGTCGCAAATCATCCTGGTGTTCGCCGCATCATGGATCGCGAAGCTGCTGTATGATTGGCACGTTTTCGACATCCGCTTTCTCGGCGCCCTCTACAGCTTGCTGCTGCTAACCGCATTCGCTCTGCTGCTGAGGCTGCGGATGCTTGCCTCCCCTGTGACGAAATGCGTGTTCACCGTTTTGTTTTTGCTTGTCTTTTTCGATGTCGGGTACACGGCTTACTTCAACTCCTTCTTCGGGGAGCCGATGGCGCTCGTGTTTTTGCTGCTGACGATTGCCGCCGCTTTGCATATGGCCGAACGCCAACAACCGCGAACCGCATGGTTCGTATTTTTTATCGTTTCTGCGATCTTCCTTGCCGCCTCCAAAATCCAAAACTCGCCGACGGGAGTCATCCTGGCGCTGCTGGCGCTCCGGCTGCTGCCCTTATTGGGCGCGGCAGGCCGTAAAAAGACCGGCTTCGCGCTGACTGCCCTGCTGCTTCTCGTGTCGTGTGCGATTTATGCGACGGCACCCCGCGAGCTTCGAACGGTTAACCAATACCAATCGGTGTTTTACGGTATTTTGAAAGACTCGCCGTCGCCGGAGCGGGATTTGGACGAGCTGGGCCTCGATCCCGCGCTCGCGCGCCTTGCGGGCACGCATTATTTTATGCCGGACACGCCTATTCCCCAGCAGAGCGACACGCTGAAACAATCGTTTTATCCCCGCATCAGTCACGGGAAGATCGCGATGTTTTATTTGCGGAACCCGGGCAGATACTGGGACAAATTGGAAGTAACCGCTAGCAAAGCCATGACCATTCACATCGGCTATCTGGGCAATTACGAGAAAAGCGCCGGACTTCGCCCGGGAAGCGTCTCGACCGCCTTCGATACGTGGAGCGTGATCAAAGAGCGGGCGCTGCCGCATTCGATCTGGTTTTTGGGCGGATTTGCCGCGGTTTATTATGCGGTTATCTTCGCCCTGTATGCGAGGGAGCCTGCGCGCGGGGCGAAAGCGGCGTACGAAGTGTTCATGGCCGTAGGCTTGATCGGAGCGGTCGCCTTTCTCGTGCCGGTTATCGGCGACGGCGAAGCCGACATGGAGAAGCACCTCTTCCTGTTCAACGTCTGCTTCGACGTCATGTGGACGGCCTCGCTCGTATGGCTTGCACAGCGGGCTGTTAATTTCGTCAAAGCCAGGGCATCCTAGAGTCTGTCCGATGAACCGCGTAGAAGGTATATGTATGCAAAATGACGGTATTCATGCAGCGTGAGCGGCATATATGCAGTCATTATTCAGTGGGTATGCACAAACGCAACTCCGTCGGACTGACTCCTAGCCGTGAGGTGATGAAATGATGGCTCGCAGAAGAAGCAACCGGGCTGCCGTGCCCGGATCGGAGCATGCCCTAAGCCAGCTCAAAGCGCAAGTGATGAAAGCCCAGGGCTACAACGTCAACCCGGATCGGCCCGATCTGGTCAAATACGAAGTAGCCCGCTCGCTTGGCGTGCCGCTGCAGCCCGGCTACAACGGGCAGCTTCGCTCCGAGGACGCCGGCAAGGTCGGCGGCCCGATCGGGGGCGCCATGGTGCGCGAACTCGTGCGCATGGCGCAGCAGCAGCTCTCGCAGCAGCGCCCGCCGCAAAGATAAGAGGCGGAGGCAGACGGGAGTCTGTGAAAGTAACTTAGCCCGTCAGACTCCTTAAATGCCATAATCCGCCGCAGGCTCACATAAGCTAGAAGCAAGCAGTTTCGCTGCGAGATTTTAGTCAGAAGGTGATGCCCTTGAAGCCGAATCCCAGCAACCGCGCTCCCAAAACCGACTGGAAAGGGCTTCACGCACAAGCCGGCGATGTGCTGGGGCCTGATTTCTGGCAGGATATTGCCGGTTTGCTCCCGCTTTCCGGACCTAGAATCGATATGTATGAGACGGGCAGTGAGGTCGTCGTCGTTGCCGAAGTGCCCGGGCTATTATCCCCCGAACACGTCCAGCTTTCCATCCGCGAGCATTTCCTCGTCATCCGGGGAACGCTTGTCCGCCCTTATCAGGTCATCGATGAACAAATGCTGCTGTCGGAACGGTTTTTCGGCGCTTTTGAACGGCGGATTCGCCTGCCTGACACAGCCTTGACCGAACGCATGCAAGCCCAGTATCATAACGGCCTGCTGATCATCCGCATTCCGACGGGGCCCGAAGCCGGTGAAACGCCGGTTCCCATAAAATTCACCTGACGCTCGGCCGCTCCGGCCGGGCGTTTATTCGTTTGAAGAAAAGGGAAATATGCTCCGTTTGTCCCCATATACATAATAATATCAGAACAATGGAGGAGGTACTTTCCATGGTACGCATTCGGTTTCAATCCATTCATATCGATTCCGTCGCCAATACGTCCAGCATCAACAAAGGAGAGAATCGAATTATAGGGCGCAAGCATGCCATAAAATCAAACGATGGATTAGGCGAAGTATCCGGGGACGGCAACGTAGTGACCGGCGGCAACCATCTTGTCCTCGATTCGGACACTATCGACGTTCCTCCGCCCAAGCGCAAAGGCTGAGCTTTATGGGATGGTGGTTTTTCAGGGATAAGCCGTCGCCTCCTCCGCCGGTTCCCGCTCAGCAGCCTGCCGCGGCGGATGCCGGCGCCGCTGCTTCTTCCGCCGTCATCGCGCAGTTGGAAGCCCGGCTGCAAAAACTGGAAGAGCACCTTGCAAGCATGGCTGCAAAAAGGCCGGAAATCCGCATCGATAACGTGCATATTCATCAGCCTGTTTTGGAAAATTTGACATTTCGCCTGGATCAACTGGATATAAAAGAATTAAGCGGTTCGCTTAATCTCGGGAACAACTTTGGGGCCAAAACGGATCACAAAGCGCACGGCGGCGCTATCGCGGGCGGCGGCACAGCAGGTGCACACGGCGGCGCTGTCGCGGACAGCGGCAAAGCCGGTGTACACGGCGATGCGTCCGCAGAAGGCGGCAAAGCCGGTGTGCACGGCGGTGCGTCCGCAGAAGGCGGCAAAGCCGGTGTGCACGGCGGTGCGTCCGCAGAAGGCGGCAAAGCCGGCGGAACTGCCACGAGCGGCGGCAAAGCCGGTGTGCACAGCGGCGCGTCCGCAGAAGGCGGCAAAGCCGGCGTGCACGGCGGTGCGTCCGCAGAAGGCGGCAAAGCCGGTGTGCACGGCGGTGCGTCCGCAGAAGGCGGCAAAGCCGGCGGAACTGCCACGAGCGGCGGCAAAGCCGGTGTGCACAGCGGCGCGTCCGCAGAAGGCGGCAAAGCCGGCGTGCACGGCGGTGCGTCCGCAGAAGGCGGCAAAGCCGGTGTGCACGGCGGTGCGTCCGCAGAAGGCGGCAAAGCCGGCGGAACTGCCACGAGCGGCGGCAAAGCCGGTGTGCACAGCGGCGCGTCCGCAGAAGGCGGCAAAGCCGGCGTGCACGGCGGTGCGTCCGCAGAAGGCGGCAAAGCCGGTGTGCACGGCGGTGCGTCCGCAGAAGGCGGCAAAGCCGGCGGAACTGCCACGAGCGGCGGCAAAGCCGGTGTGCACAGCGGCGCGTCCGCAGAAGGCGGCAAAGCCGGCGTGCACGGCGGTGCGTCCGCAGAAGGCGGCAAAGCCGGTGTGCACGGCGGTGCGTCCGCAGAAGGCGGCAAAGCCGGCGGAACTGCCACGAGCGGCGGCAAAGCCGGTGTGCACAGCGGCGCGTCCGCAGAAGGCGGCAAAGCCGGCGTGCACGGCGGTGCGTCCGCAGAAGGCGGCAAAGCCGGTGTGCACGGCGGTGCGTCCGCAGAAGGCGGCAAAGCCGGCGGAACTGCCACGAGCGGCGCTATCGCGGGCGGAGGCAAAGCCGGTGCATCCGCCGCTTCTACGGCTGCTGACCATGCTGCGGCTGCGGACCATTCCACTCCCGAGCGTACTTCGACCGGTTACCGCTACACAGTCCAGCCTAAACCGAACACAGGAGGTGCTTAGCCCGTGCCGTCTTTCATGTCGCCCAATTTCATTATCGGCTCGATCCGGATCGGCTCCGTAGAGAGCGCGTCCTGCATCAATATGGGCAACAACTGGCCCACAGCTTTCGAGAGCACGCAAAAAACCGTCCAAGGCTTCGGCTCTGTCGCCGGAGACCACAATCAGCTCGTCGGCACACGCTCCTTGCTGAACGACTCCGACTTCCTCGACATGCTGAACATCGAGGGCTCGGAGGCTCCAGAGTGGCTGCAAGATATGATTGCCGGTTCCGTGCAGGCAGCCGGCTTTTCCGCCCCCGGCGAGGAGGAGCCTGCGCAGGAGCAGGAAACGAGCGAAGCGGAAGTCAAGTGACGGTCTGAAAGTCTGACTGACGGAACCGTTTTTGTACATCGTGCGGTTTCTTAGGAGTCTGTCCGAGGAATTCATGCGGGAGGTAAGCAACTCCGCCCGCCAGACTCCTAGCCGCAGCCCCGGCTGATCAAAAAATCGCCTTTCGTATAAGGCGCATCGATCACATCATTATCATATATCGTATTGATATTATGATTCACATGATTTTGCTCGCCGCTGACAGTACCCAGCCCGTTGTTCTCTTTATTGCTGACCGACCATAACAGCTGCGTATTCGTACCGACAAAAATACCCGAAGCGTTGGAAATGGAATTCACCTGAATTTGGTCGAAATGAATGACGGGCCGGTCCAATTCGGGCGTTCGTCTCAGCATCGCGATCACCTCTAAACCTGGTTGGTCACTGCGGGTTTGAAGTCCTGATCATTGATCGGCGCGTCGATAAAGTCATTGTCAAAAATAAAGTTGGCTATGTTGGCAAAGATCGTATTTCCATAATTTTGGCCTGTGGCAACATTATTTTTGCTGTGCGAATCCCAGCTTGATTGCGCATTCTCCCCGATTCCGATCGTTGCATTCGTATTCAGCGAGTTGACGTTGATCATGTTAAACACTATGGAACTCGGCATGCTTCACACTCCTATCCGCCGTCAGGCCTGTCGCCCTGGCACTGAATCCTGTATGTTAACCTATTCGGCGCAGGCGGGAAAGGTGCCGAAAATCACAAAACCGGAACGGCACCACCGTCGAACAACTCCAACACAGCAAAAATTTGGTGACTCCGCAATCCTTTTTTGTGCGAGAATCTGTCTTTCGAGGTCGCGGTGGTGCGACCCCACCGGTTGCTTGGCGGAGGGAGACCGCACGACCGGTTATGGAGCGGCTGCCAGCCGGGCCAGCCTGCAATCGTGCAGGCTTTTACGAGGGAAGCGCGTGCGGGGGCGCCCGTTTGGACGAAAAGCCTGCAAAAGTGCAGGTTTTTTCAGTGCAAACGGCCATTTTCGGGGAAAAGCCTGCGATTGTGCAGGAATTTTCGGTGAAAATGAATCTGAACCCACCTTCGCGGCGAAAAGCCTGCACATTTGCAGGAATTTGTCGTTGTCAGCGTATCAACCGAGCAAAAACTGTACTTTTGCAGGTTTTTTCTCGCGCAACCATAACCAGGCAGATGGTGCGCGGCTCCGGCGTGTGGGTTTCCTGGCAGCCTGCAAAAGTGCAGGTTTTTTCAGGGCAAACGGCCATTTTCGGGGAAAAGCCTGCGATTGTGCAGGAATTTTCGGTGAAAATGAATCTGAGCCCACCTTCACGGCGAAAAGCCTGCACTTTGCAGGAATTTGTCGTTGCTAGCGCTACGTTTGTTCAGAAAATTGCCGCCTATTGCCGACATTCCGCGCGCTGCCGGTGACGCGCCAATTGCGGCAAATTTTCTACACATCACCAACGGCTCCCTGGCGAGCAAGTTTGGGAAACCAACGCGCCGCGAAGGCGTTTCTGACCAGCCCGGCCGCACGCTCTGCCTAATGCACAGCAAAAGACGCCTCCATCCCCACTTGCAAAAGTGGTTTTGGCGGCGTCTTTTCGCTGCATTTGGGGCTGGCTCACTCACAAATGCGGCGGAGCAGCGGTCTTACCAAAAGAATGGGCCTGGGAAACCGCCGAAACCGCCGAAGCCTGGGCCGAAACCTGGGCCAAAGCCGCCGAAACCGAATGGCGATGTGCCGATAGCCAGAAGGTCAAACAAAACAAGCGGAATAACCGCTTTTGTTTGAACTCCCTTTTTCCCTTTCGGGGAAGCTACAAACAAAGTATTGCCGCTGATTCGAACCAATTTGCCTGTAACTTGAGTTCCGTCTTTTTTCAGCGCAAAAATCTCTTTTCCTAGCAATTTGTGGACATCTTTTTTGCGAATCGCAGTTGACATGAGTGCGCACCTCCTTCAGAAAACAGGGATTCATTACTCTACAGTGTACGTCCCGTCAATTCTTTGCGATTGGATAGTTGTCCGAGGCAAAATCCAAAATACGCAGGAGTCTGCTCAACACAAAAAACGGCCCCCCTTCGCTTCAAGAAGAGAGTCCGTTCAAATGACCGCAGCCGTGCGCTGCAGCTTGCTAGGCTTTGCGCAGCTTGCCCAGTTCCGATGTAATCGCATCGATCTCGCTGATGCTGAATTTGTCTTTGCTCATCACCATATCGTATAAATCCTTCAAATCCTCGTAGGCATCCTGCTTCAAAGCCGAAGCTTTGATGGACCCGCCGGTTGCCATGCGGAGCTTTTTCTTAATTTCTTCAAACATATATTCCACATTATCTTCAGACCAGTTGCTCAAATCCATCGGCACAGGTTCATCCTTTCTCCAGGCATTTGCCCTTCCTGTACCTCATTGTAATGGAGTGCGGCATTTTTGTAAATTGTCCTAATGGACAGTCCTGCGGCGGTACCGGGGCAGCCCCCTTTTTTATAGTTGGGATGAAATACTTTTCTTAAAATCGGAAGGGTACACGCCCACAATCTCGGTAAACAATTTCGTAAAATGGCGCGTGCTGTAATAGCCGACCTGCTCGGCAACTTGCTGAATGTTCAGCTTGTTCTCCATAAGCGGCTCTTTGGCTTTCGTGATGCGCATGCGGGTCAATTATTTGACAAATTTACTGCCTAAGCGAGCGCACGTCACTTTTACGGGCTTAGCGGGTCCGCCTTATCTGTCCATAATATCTTTATACAATTGCTCCTTATCCGAATCGTCCTTATAAATTCCCAGGTAATCGAAAATCGCAAAAGAAAAATCGACGAATGCGCGTCCTTTGGCCGTAATGACATGCCCGTCCCTGACTACACGCTCATCGGCATAATTTTGGCGCGGAAACGGGTCTTCTACGCCCAATTGGCGAATTCTTTCCAAAGAGCAGGAAGTCGTAAATGCCCTCCTCCTTAGCACCCCTGCCCTTCCCAAATATTGCGGCCCGTGGCATACCGCAGCCAGCATTTTTTCTTCTTCATCAAGCTTGATGATGAGTTCGGTCAATACATCCTGCTGATCTCTGATCGGTCCCCCCGGAATGATCAGCCCTTCGATATCTTTCAGCTGCAGCGCTTCTTTGACTGTCATGTTGGGCTTGTAGTATAAACCGGATTCGCTAACCACGCAATCATCACTATACCCTATGGACAGCACTTCTCTTTTGCCGACATTTTTCAGTTTATGAAAAGCGAGAGTAATTTCAAAATCGGCGAAATCCTGTGAAATAAAACAAATTATTTTCCCCATTGTGATCCTCCTGGTATTGTTTGTGAACAGCACGAATGCCAAAAAATACCTGACTCCGCCTGCTTGTTAGAGTATAATGAGACAGACGCCGAACTACAAGCCCAAACCCAACGCGCCTCTCCCGGCGCCCGTTGCGACGCTGCACCGGTGGGTGGGCCGCATGTGGTCGACCGACCGCCGTCATGCAGCGCAACACCGCTCACCGGGAGCTGCGCGCGGAATAATTACATGTTGGAAAGAGGCGAGCTAATGGAGCCACACCGTTATCCGATCGGGCAATTCGAGCCCTTGCGGAACCCAACCCCTGAACAACGCAGCCGCTGGATCGAGGACATTCTCGAAATACCGGCAGCGCTTAGAAGGACCGTGCAGCACCTGACTCCGGTGCAGTTGGACACGCCATACCGCCCTGGCGGTTGGACCATTCGGCAAGTTGTCCATCATATGGCCGATAATGACATGAATGCCTATATTCGTTTCAAGCGAGCGCTCACTGAGGATAATCCCACGGCCAATTCGTATCGGGAAGATTTGTGGGCGGAATTAAGCGACTATCAGGCGCCTCTCGAACCGTCGCTGCTTCTCCTGGAATCGCTTCACAGCCGATTTGCAGAGCTGCTCCATTCGCTGTCCCCTGCGGACTTTCAAAAAACATTTACGAGCCCCACCCACGGCCTCATGAGCCTGGATGTCGCCACCCAAAGATACGCCTGGCACAGCCGACATCATATCGCACAAATCGCTTCACTCCTGGAACGTATGTGAAAAAAAGAAAGGGCTTCCCAAAGTCCGATGACTTATGGGGAAGCCTATTCCGGTAAACCTTCAGCCTGCCCCCCGATTAGGGATGGCAGGGAAATGCAATCGCTTCGCGACTGTGGCGCGAAGCCGCCTGCGAACGATGCACGGCATCGTTCGCAGGCGGATGCCGAGCGCACCCCTCGGGCTCGCCGACGCATGCTGCGATGCTTGGCATCGGTAGAGACGCGCGGCCCGTTCGGCTCCGCTTGCGCATACATCGATGCTCGGCATCGTTCGGACGGGTGCCGAGCGCGCCTCTCGGGCTCGCCGACGCATGCTGCGATGCTTGAGAAACGCCGAAAAGCTCCGCAACAGCACAATTTTCGTGCTCCTAGACGGCTCCGCCGCGGCAAAGCCTGCAATTGTGCAGGCTTTTTCGAAGAAAACGGCTCGTTTGGAGGAAATTCCTGCAATTGTGCAGGAATTTCCGATCGTGAGAGGGCTAAGCCTCAAATTTTAGAGAAAAACCTGCACTTTTGCAGGAATATTTCTTGGTGAGCATACGAAGGAGCAAAAAGCTGCACTTTTGCAGGCTTTTCACTCCTGGCCAAATAATCGTGCCGCTTCCACCGGGCAAGCATTCGTCAGCTCCGCGGTCAGCTAGACTCCGCGCGCACGCCCTGCGATGCCTCTTTGCCCGCGAGCTTTGCGTCGGTCTCTCTTTTGCCGGCTTGCTGCTCCTGCCAAATAGCCGCGCAGCTTCCACCTGGCAAGCATTCGTCAGTCCCGCGGTCAGGTAGACACCGCACGCTTGCCCTGCGATGCCTCTTTGCCCGCGAGCTTTGCGTCGGTCTCACTTTTGCTGGCTTACTGCTCCTGCCAAATAGCCGCGCAGCTTCCACCGGGCAAGCATTCGTCAGCTCCGCGGTCAGCTAGACTTCGCACGCTTGCCCTGCGATGCCTCTTTGCCCGCGAGCTTTGCGAAGGTCTCCTTGGCATCGCAGCCCGGAGACCGCCCCGGCCCGGCGCGGGGTTAGGCCGACTCGGGGCTGATCAGCGTTACGTGCGGCCGCTGTTCGTGCCCTTCCAGACCAAGGCTCACGCAGATTAGCCGGACATGCTCTTCGGCCAGCTTACGTACTTCTTCATAGCTTTGCCCGAATTGAATGCTGTAAGAAATAAGACCGTGCATGGACATGAACAAGTTCCAGGGAAGCGTATACTTTCTGCTTTCCACTCCAGGCTCGCCGGCCATCACCTGTCGGATGACAACCGCAAACATTTCGAGGCATTGCGCTTGTTCGGTTCGGGAATACTGCTGAAGCTCCGGCTCATGAATCATGAACATCATTTCATAGTGATTAGGATTGTTAAGACCGAACCAAATAAACTCCAGCATCAGCTTTTGAAGCAGATTCACGCTGAAGCCCTGCTCGCGCAAAATCATCTCTCTCTGCCGCTGCAGCAGCAAGGAAAAGTCGTCTTTAATCAATGCATAGAACAGTTCCGCTTTTTCGTTAAAATGATAATATAATGCTCCATGACTGTAGCCCATTGCTTTAGCGATGCTTCGCATCGTTAAAGCACGATAGCCGTAAGTATTGAATAAATCCCGCGCTTCCGTCAGAATTCTTTCTCTGCTTAGCTCCTGCGCGACTGCTTTCCTCGCCATTCCAATCCCTCCGAATCCTTAGCCGTATGCGGTTATGTGTGTACTCCGAATCCGAGAACCCGCCCCTTAGGGCAGGCTCTTGTGTATAATGTACTCGTTCTCTCCTGAAAGAATGACACCTTGACCTTGCGTTATATCCGTGAGCCAACCAATAAAAGAATCCGCCTGATCCGCGATCGGGAAGCACGTCACAGACACTTTATCCGTGAAAGCGATCTCCCCGAGCAGCATGCCCTGATTCCTCAGCTCGTTCTCCAGCTTGCCGTACCACGTATAATCAACCTCTACCAGCACCCTCCGGTGGTTGACCTTGTAGATCGGCTTCGCCGCTTCAATGCCCGCCACGGCTCCATCCGTATACGCACGGATAAGTCCGCCCGCGCCGAGCATAATGCCGCCAAAATAACGGGTGACGACAACCGCGACATTTTTGAGCCCCTGATGCTTAATGACTTCCAGAATCGGCTTGCCCGCCGTGCCGCTCGGTTCTCCGTCATCAGACTGCTTTTGTATCTGATCCCTTTCTCCGATCATGTACGCCGAACAGTTGTGCGTGGCCGAGGCGTGCTGCTTTTTGACAGCTTCAATAAATTCGATGGCCTCTTCTTCCGATTCCACCGGCTTGGCATGTCCGATGAAACGCGATTTTTTAATGACAATTTCCGCCGATCCGTACGACTCAACAGTTTTAAAATGTGCTAACATAGCCGACCTTTCTTGGTAGAAGGGAAACATCTGTTTCATTTCATTCTACACACATCAGTTTGCTTCTACAATATGGAAAGAAAATTTACTACATAAATATTGGTAAATCGCCTATAAAAAAACGATCGATCCCTAAGGATTGATCGTTTTTTGTCCGTTATTTTTGCAAGCGCGCTTCGAGCTCCGCTTTTTCCTGCTCATAGCCCGGTTTGCCGAGCAAAGCGAACATGTTCTTTTTGTACGCTTCGACGCCCGGTTGGTCAAAAGGATTGACGCCAAGCAGATAGCCGCTGATACCGCATGCTTTTTCAAAGAAGTAAACCATATAACCGAATGTATACGGGGAAATGTCCGGCAGCGTCACGATCAGATTCGGAACGCCTCCGTCCGTATGGGCGAGCATGGTGCCTTCGAACGCTTTTTTGTTGACGAAATCCATCGTTTTGCCGCTCAGGAAATTCAATCCGTCCAAATCCTCGCTGTCGGTGCCGATCGTAATTTGCTCAGCGACCTGATCGACCTGAATGACCGTTTCGAACAAAATGCGGTTGCCCTCCTGCACGAACTGTCCCATGGAGTGCAGGTCCGTGGAGAAATCAACGGAAGCCGGGTAAACCCCTTTGTTGTCTTTGCCTTCGCTTTCGCCGAACAGCTGCTTCCACCATTCCGAAACGAAATGCAGTGCAGGCTCATAGTTGACGAGAATCTCGATCGTTTTGCCTTTGCGGTACAGCGCGTTGCGCACAGCTGCATACTGATAGCTCAAGTTCTCGCTCAGGTTCGGGTTCGCGAACTCCTTGCGCGCGTCCGCCGCGCCTTTCATCATCGCTTCGATGTCGATGCCTGCAGTCGCGATCGGCAGAAGACCTACCGCTGTCAGAACGGAGTAGCGTCCGCCTACGTCGTCGGGAATGACGAACGATTCGTAGCCTTCCGCCGTCGCCAGCGTTTTCAGCGCGCCGCGCGCTTTATCGGTCGTTGCGTAGATGCGTTTGCGGGCCGCTTCCTTGCCGTATTTTTTCTCCAGCGCTTCACGGAAAATGCGGAACGCAATGGCAGGCTCGGTCGTCGTTCCGGACTTGGAAATCACGTTGACGGAGAAATCTTTGCCTTCCAGCAGCTGAAGCAGGTGGGTAACGTATGTAGAGCTGATATTGTTGCCGACAAAATATATTTCAGGCGTTTTGCGGGCGCCTTTTGGAAGTATGTTGTAGAAAGAATGCGACAGCATTTCGATCGCGGCGCGGGCGCCAAGGTAGGAGCCTCCGATTCCGATTACTACGAGGGCATCCGAGTCCGATTGGATTTGTTTGGCGGCTGCTCCGATGCGGGCAAACTCTTCGCGGTCGTAGTTCTCCGGAAGATCCACCCATCCCAGGTAGTCGGAACCTGCTCCGCTCCCGTTGTGAAGCTGCTCGTGAGCAACTTTCACCTGCGCGGCCAAATAGTCGACCTCATGCTGGGAAATAAAGGATAGCGCCTTGCTGTAATCAAAATGAAGTTTAGTACTCATTATTCTCTCCTCCACTCTATTTTTTTCCTCTACCTAGCATACTTATTTGCTCGTACAAATGCAAGTCGATCAGGCATTCACAGGGCATGCTCCGCATGATAAAATGATTGATAAAATATAGCTTGAGGTGATGGTCATGAAGCGTATTGGATTCATCGGACTTGGGACTATGGGGAAACCTATGGCCGCAAACCTGATTAGAAAAGGTTATACCGTAACGGTATATAATCGGACTGCCGAAAAAGCGGACGAGCTTGTCAGTCTCGGCGCAGATCTGGCCCGGACACCTGCGGACGCGGCCAAAGATTCGGATGTTCTTTTCACCATGATCAGCAACGACGCGGCTCTTCTGGAGACGTTTTACAGCGAGCAAGGTGTGCTCAGCGGCCTTCATCCGGCGCTGACGATTATCGATTCCAGCACGGTCGCTCCCCAGACCAGCCAGCGGCTGGCCGAAGAGCTTGCCGCGCATTACGTCGACTTCCTCGACGCCCCGGTTACAGGCAGCAAGCCGGCCGCCGAGGCGGGCACGCTGACGTTCATGGTGGGCGGCAGCAAAGAAGTGTTCGACGAGCACTTCGACCTGTTCATGGCGCTCGGCAGCAAAGCCCTCCATCTCGGGCCTTCGGGCGCAGGCTCGTATGCGAAGCTGGCCCACAATACGATGGTGGGCATCAATGCGGCAGGCCTTGCGGAAGGCCTCGCCATCGCCACCAAGGCAGGCGTCAATCCTGCCCAGTTCCTGGAAATCGTTCGCGCCGGCGCGGCGAATAGCAGACAGGCCGAACTCAAGGGCGACAAAATCATCGACCGCGATTTCAGCAATCAGTTTTCGCTGAAACTGATGCTCAAAGACTTGCTGCTGGCCTCCGACCTGACCGGCAAGTTCCAACTGCCTTCGCCGATGCTGCACTCGGCCACCGCGCTGTTCCAGATGGGGCTCAGCAAAGGGCTCGGCGAAGACGATTTGTGTGCGGTCGTTCAATGCTACGAGGACTGGATCCGGCAGCAGGTCGCAAGACCGCACGAAGAAACCGCGGCAGCCGAAGCGAAGCCGGCTTCCCCGCTTTCAGGACACGAACGCCGGCGCAACACGCGCGTGAAGCTGGACATCAAGCTGATGCTGTCCGTCTACCAGTGGGAGCAGGAGGGCTCCTTCTCCGGACAAAACATCGAAGGAACGCTGTACGACCTGTCGGAAAGCGGCCTGCAGATTGCGTCCGGCTTCCCGCTCGCGCAGGACATGTTCATCGTCATCCACTTCCCGCGGGAAGCGGATCTGCCTCCGATTACCGGGCGCGTAATCCGCGTCGAATCCAAACCGGACAGCGACCAATTCAGCTACGGCTGCATGCTGTCCGGCCTGCCGCCTTTTGTACGAATCAAGTTGGAGCAGTACATCGAGCGAAACATCGAAAAAGCTTTGTAAAAACAAACAGCCAGCCGATCTATTCGCATAGAAGGCTGGCTTTTTATTTTATTGCCGCGACGGCTTGAAGTATTGCTGCACGACGGAGTAGGCCAGCTTCGGCCGGCGGTAGCGGTCGACGATTCCTTTGCTGTTCTGCGTGCCGGCCCGCGCCAGCAGCCAGCCGGTGCCTTCGGTCACCCGGCAGTCGCAGAACTGCCAAATGAACATCCCGGAAAGATAAGGCCGGGATGTATACGCCGCCAGATTCGCTGCGATAATATCGGCCTGCCGCTCTTCCGTGCCGCGCACCCGCGTCGGATTGCGGTGGCCGTAATGCCCGTCTCCGCCGAATTCGCTCATGATCATCGGCTTGCCTGAGCCGCCGGCCGCATTGGCCCAGCCTCTAGCCTGGTCGCATAGCTCGCCGGGGTCTTCATCTCCGTACCAGCCCGGGTACAAGTTAAACGAGACGATATCCGCCAGATCGAAGCACAGCTCCTTGTCCCGGTGATGCGAAGCGAATGTCAGGGGACGGCTGGCGTCAAGAGCACGGATTTGTGCGAACTGCCTTTTGTAGTGTTCCCTGCCTTCCTCCGTATCGCTCGCGCACTCATTCAAAATCGCCCAGATCGCAATCGACGGATGATTGCGGTGCTGCTCCACCATTTCCCGGTTAACCTGCCCGCACTGCCGGACGAAATTCGGGTTGCGCATTTGCTCCAGGTTGAATCCCCGCGCATGATTTTCCTCCCATACGAGAAAGCCTCTTTCGTCGCACAGATCGAGAAACCGCTCATCGTTCGGATAATGACTGGTACGCACGGCGTTCGCTCCCATGTCGGCCATCAGATCGAGATCCTGGGCCATAAGGGCAACCGGAAACGCCGCTCCGACCAGCGGATGATCCTCGTGCCGGTTAAACCCTTTGAACACGACGGCTTCCCCGTTAATCCGTATGCTTCCCTGTTCCACCGTAACCGTGCGGAATCCGACCCGTTCGATCAGATCGTCCAAAGGCTCGGCATGACCTTGAGCATACAGCTTCACGTCCAGCTCATAAAGGCGTGGCGCGCCAGGAGACCAAGCCTCCGCCCGGGGGCACGCATACTCGCCGCCCCACACAACTGCAGCTCCCGCTTCCATCACGGCCGACCCGAGGTCGAATTCCTGCCCGGCCAGCGTGCCGCGCAGCATCACTTCGGCCGCCTCGGTCCCCGTGTTGCATAGCGCAACGCGGATGTCCGCCTTCCAGCCGCCGCCACTCTCGCTGTCGCCGGCATCCCGGCTCGGCGTAAAAGCGATTCGCCCGATCCGGACATCGGGAACCTCTTCCATAATGGCGGGACGGATGAGGCCTCCGTATGTATAATAGTCGTTCGGCACATGCAGAGAGGACGCTTCGCCGAACGAATTGTCGGCAACCACGACCAGTTCGTGTTCGCCGGCTTCCACACCGCGTACGAAAGCTTCGAAAGCGGTATACGCATTATAATGCTCGGCAATTTGCACGCCGTCCCAATAAATCCGGGCCGTATGGCTGACCCCTTTGAACTCGAACCGCAGGTTGGCGCTGCGGTCAAGCGTCACTTTTTTCCGGTAAGCCCCGACTCCCCGGTACGTTGCAAAATGGGGATGCGTCTCCCAACAACCGGGGACGATCAATTGATAACCATATGACAGGAAAGCGGTATCGGTAAAATCCCCTTCAACCGGCGTAAAATCCCACGTCCCGTCCAACTCCGCGATGCGGCGAACCTTATGTGTTTGAAACAAACGAATCATGATAGGCGGCCTCCTCCTGCAAACTGCTTATTTTTCTCGAAACTGGTTGCGGTACTGCGTCGGAGTCAGTTGTGTCTCCCCTTTAAAAATTTTATTGAAATACGAATGCTGATAACCAACCCGCTCGGCAATTTCATTGATCTGCATTTGCGTCGTCGTCAGCAGTTCTTTCGCTTTGTCCATCCGCAGCTTCATGATGTAATCGACATAATTGATCCCGAGAACCTGCTTGAAGGAACGGCTGAGCGTGTACGGACTCGTATGAAACTGCTCGGCGCATTCTTCCAGAGAAATATCGTGCATATAGCGAGTGCCCAACATCTCGGCGGCCTGCTCGACCAACCTTCTGGAGCTGATGTTTTGGACCTTGCCGAATTCCTCCAGATAGGGGGCGATCACTTTTTGGCGGAACCACTTTTTGAGCGCGGCCGGATCGCGAAGCCCAAACATTTCCTCATACAGCTGAACTTCGTTAAACAGCGGAAGCCGGGTAAAGCCAAGCTCGATGAGCATATGTCTCGTACTCCCAAGCAGTTGCAAAATCGCCTGCTGAACGAGCACTTCGCTGTCGCTGAGCCGTTCCGCTTCGTCCATAAAGACCGAGAAGGAAGCATACGCTTCCTCCTCCAGTCCAAGCCGCATCACATGCAAAAACTGCTTTTCCTGGGCAAAAGGATACTGCACGCTGGACGGATAAGGAGGTTCGTACGCCTCCAGGTCAATGACTTGATGAACTTCCTGCAGCCCGCGAAAACGCGACGCCTGCCGAGCCTCTTCCAGCAGCAGCGGAACCCGGCTCACCTGCCCGATCCATGGGCAGACGATCACTGTTACATGCATGCGCAATATTTTGCTCAGAACGGCAATGAATTCCTGCGACAACTCGTGCAGCATTTTTCGGGATGCTCCGGTATCCGTCCCCGGGTCCGCAATGCACAACAACCCGACGGATAAATCCTGAAAATTAATCGCATGCGCCTGCATCAGCCTTCCCGCCGACAGCTCCTGGGCAATATTGGCTGCGGCAAATGAGACGAGCTGCCTGTCCTGTTCCATGAATTTGCCCGGCCCTTCGTGAAATCCCGAAAGCTGAATCAGCAGCACGGTAAATCGGCGTCCTTCCGTTTCCCAGCCCAAGTGCTCCATCCGCTGACGCAGGCCGGCCTCGTTCGTCGCGTACAAATGCCCTTGCGCGAGCTGCAGCAAAAAGCCTTCCCGAAGCGAAGGTACCGCTTGCTGCAAGCGTTCCTGCAGCGTGCTTCTTTCGCGGGTAAGCGAAGCCCACTGCTGCTCGATAAACTCAATCTCGTGCTTGGCTTCGCCCTTCGCCCCTTCCTTGCCTGCGCCAAAAAGCGCAACGAGCCGTCCGATCGGCCGATACAGCCGGCGCGAAGCGAGCCAGGCGAGCAGCAGCGCCGCCGTCAGGCCCGCCAAGCTGCAGGCGAGGATCCATCTGGAGGTGAGCAGAACGGGCTTCGTCAGCTCGGATAACGGGCTGGCGGTCACATAGATCCAACCTGCCCGGGTTACATCTCCGAACGATACGATGTACGTCTCGCCGCTCCATTTGAAAGGAAACGACTTGACGTCGTGCCCTTTGTCCAGCACCTGCTGCTTCAAGGCTAACGAGAAATCCAGCACTGTCTCTTTGGGCTCCAGCACCCAGTCGCCCGATTGCTGCATCAGGAATGTCGTCCCTTTATCGCTGCTGGACTGCATGTAGCCGATGGTCCGCTCAAGCTCGTCCCGGTTCAAATTCAATACAAAAGCGCCGAAGGGCTGCTCCGAATGCCACGGCAGCTTGAAAATGATCGATACGGGGAACGTTCGCCGCCCGTTGCCCGACGGAAGCCCGTAAGTCAGAAACAAGCCTTCCTTTTTTTGCAGCAAAGTTTGATACCGCTTCAATCCGTCGTCGCTCAAATAATCGATCCCTGCTGCCGTAACCAATGCCTGCTGCCGGTTCAGGAACAGGTCGGCTTCATCGACCAGAACGTTGGAACCGCCTACCACGAGCATCGATTGCATCAGCTTCTGCATGTCATCGATATGCTCGATAAACTCGTACTGGTCCAAATAATCGCCAAAAAGCGGGTTGTTCGACCATCGGCTCATCACCATCGAAATTTGATCGAACTGCTTGTTCATAATCTCCGAGTATTGCTCGATTTTGTATTGATGGGATTTAAACACTTCCTTCTCCACTTGATTAATCCCGATTGCATAGTTGCTAGCAGCGATAAAAAGCGAAGGAATGCTTGTGATCAGCAGGACAAGAACCAGACTCCTTCGAAAATATTGGCCTTTTTCGGCCGAATCCGGCTGCTTAAGCCGTTCCCGCAGTCTCTGTCTCATGAATCCACCTCCGGCACCCAACCGCAAGTATGCAGATGCCCCCACAGCCTCTATGCAGAGCTGTAAGGGCAGTTCCCCCCATTATTTGGCTTTGGTGCGCTCCTGATAAGCTTGGTTGTACTCATCTAATATTTTCATATAATTGCTGTCCGTTTTCAATCCTTCTACGAATGTATCCCACTCTTCAAGGGACGTTTTGCCCATAATCACTTTGGTTTTCAAATCCTGAATTTTCTTGTCGTAATCGCTGCCCAGTTTGGAAGCCGTCTCGGACGAAAGCCCGGAGATTGGGCTGGCGATGCTCACATCGGCGGCTTGATCGATCAGCTTTTTCTCCGCCTGCAGTTTATCAGCCGAAAGGCCCGTCCCGAGGTTCGCATATTTATCGAATTTCATGAAAATGTTTTGCATGAACTGAAAGCTCGGATCTTTGCCCGCTTTTTCCGTCAGGACATAGGCGCCGTCTTTTTTCGTAAAATCAACGCCCTCGATACCGTAGTTGGCCAATTCGTGCCCTTCATCCGAAGCGCCGTAGTCAAGGAACGCCAGCAGTTTTTTCACCTTGTCCTGCGGTACTTTTTTGCTAATGACGAACATCCCGAAATGCCCGTTACCTTTGCTCGCATACTTGCCGTTCGGCCCGCTCAAAACGGGAATCCACTCCAAATCCGCATCGGTTTTCCCGGATTTTTTAATTTCCCGCAGCATGCCCGGAATCTGGTTCGGTTTATCGGCGAAGATGCCGGCCTTGCCCGCGAACATCAAATCCTTCGCCTGATCGAGTTTGAGCAAACCGAAATCCTGTGGAATCAGCTTTTCGTCGTAAGCTTTCTTCAGCCATTCCAGCGACTTGCGCATGCCGGGATCGAACGTGACGTCGACCAGCTTGCCGTTAACGGCCTTATACTTACCGCTGCTGCCGTTAAATACGTCCTGAACGAAGCTCAACTGGCCCATATCGGCCTGGTTGACAAACCCGCTCAAGCCGACGGTGCCGGCCTGGCCGTCGGGAGCTTTTTCCTTAAACGCTTTCATCACGCTGTAGAGCTCGTCCATCGTTTCCGGCGCCTTCAGATTGAGCTGCTTCAGCCAATCCGTGCGAATGAGCGGCTGGGCGTTGCCTTCCGTCGGCCGGACCCGCGGCACACCGTACAGCTTGCCGTCGATCAGGTTGTTCCGGAACGTAATATCCGGAAATTTTTTAAAATTCGGATACTCCTTGATCAAGTCGGTCAAATCCCAGAACGCCCCCTGCTTGGCCATATTGCGGAACGCCGCATTGCCAGTATCCGTGACGAGCATCAAATCGGGCAAATCGCCGGAAGCGAGAGTCACGTTCACTTTTTCGTTGAAATTGTTCGGTGTGATCCACGTAATGTTCAGCTTCGTATTCGTACGCTTTTCCACTTCTTTGAGGATCGCATTGTCGGGTGCGGGCGGTTCCTTTTGGTAAAAAATGGACATGATGCTGATTTCCGTCGGCTTGTTCTGCTCCGCGTCTTTGTTCGTATCCGCAGTTCCTCCTGCCCCGCTGCCGCAGCCGGCAGTCACAAGCGTCACGCCAAGCAGCGCGGCGAGCGGGAACGTCAAGCGCGCCCCTGTTCTCTTTTTCTTTTTCATACGTTCGGCCTCCCTATTGTTCATTATATGTCTCATTCCTTGACCGAGCCAACCATGGCTCCTTTGGCAAAATGCTTTTGCAGGAATGGATATACCAGCAATATCGGCAGTGTCGAAATGATGACAGCCGCCATCTTTTTCGTCTGCGAGGGGATCGATTGCACCGCCGAGTCGGCGACGGCCCCCGCGCCCATCGATGTGGATGAATCGATCAGCATATTTTGCAGCAAAATTTGCAGCGGCCACTGCTCGGGCTTGTTGATGTAAAGCACAGCTGTGAAAAATGTGTTCCAGTAAGCTACCGCATAGAACAAGCCGAAGGCGGCCAGCGACGGCAGCGACAGCGGCAAAATCACTTTGATCCACACCGTCAGGTCGTTGCAGCCGTCGATCCGCGCCGCTTCCTCCAGGCTGGCCGGGATGGAATCGAAAAATCCTTTCATCAGCAGTACATACCAGCCGCTTGTCAGCACCGGTATAATTAACGACCAGATGCTGTTGATCAGCCCCAAATCCTTGACCACCAAATATCCCGGAATAATCCCCGGATTGAACAGTGTCGTCAGCAAAATGAGCAGCATGAGTATTTTTCTGCCTTTCAACCTTTTTCTCGACAGACCGTAAGAGAGCGAGGAAGTAACGACAAGGCTGCAGGCCGTGCCGACGACCGCCAGGAACGCGCTGACTCCCGTCGCCCGGAGGAACGTATTGGTAGAGAGCAGGTATTCGTAGGAAGCGAGCGTCCACGTTTTGGGAAACAGCAGCAGTCCTCCCTGCCGGTATTCCTCCGGCGTAGCAAACGAGATGACAAGCACATAGTAAAAGGGGAACAAGCAGGCGATGCCGATCAGCAGCAGCATAACGGTGTTCACCGTATCGAACACGCGGTCGAAGAGACTTTTCGCAGCGGTTATTTTCATCAGTACACGCCCTCCTCGCCGAATTTTTTCGAAAGCTTGTTCGCGATAATGACCAGCACGAGGCCGACGATTGATTTGAACAAACCGATCGCAGTGCTGTAGCTGAACTGCCCCTGCAAGATGCCCACCCGGTACACGTAAGTGTCAAATACTTCTGCGACCTCGGAGACGGCGCCGTTCATCATGAGGTAAACCTGCTCGAAGCCGACGTCCATAATATGGCCGATCCGCAGGATCAGCAGGATGACGATGACGTTCCTGATTGCCGGAAGCGTGATGTGCCACATCTGCCTGAGGCGTCCCGCTCCGTCCAGCTTGGCTGCCTCGTACAACTGGGTGTCTACTCCGGCCATGGCCGCCAGGAAGATGACCGTCCCCCAGCCGACTTCCTTCCAGATGGACTGCAGCGTAAGCAGCGCCCAGAAATACCGGGGCTCGGTCAAAAAGTCCACCCGCGCAAAGCCAAGGAATTCAAGCAGTTGATTGACGACCCCTTCCGACTGGGAAAGCAGCAGAAAGCTCATCCCGGCGATAATGACCCACGACAGGAAATGGGGCAAATAGACGATCGATTGAATCGTTTTCTTGTACCATTCCTTTTGGGCCTCATTGAGCATTAGCGACAGGATGATCGGAATCGGAAAAAAGAACAGCAGGCTCAGCGCATTGATCGCCATCGTATTCCGCAGCATTTTGTAAAAATCCGGGCTGGCAAACAGCCTCGCGAAATGTTCGAAACCGACCCATTCGCTATGCCAGAAGCCCGTGTATGGCGAATAATTTTGAAACGAGATCAGTACCCCCCACATCGGCACATATTTAAATACGAGAAAATACAGAAGCCCCGGCGCAACCAATAAGTATAAAAACATATCCTGCTTTATCGCGGCCTTCACATCCCCACACTCCTTTCTTCTACAACTGCATCTGTTCGCAGGGGAAAATTCAACTTGACTATAGGGGAAGCGCCGCTTGAATGCATTAAAAAAATCTTGCCGCGCGCTTTGAGCGGCTTTGCACTTTATTGCAGCAAAGCCACCATCCGCCCCCGGCGGGGGCAATTAAAAAAAGACCTCCCGGTCTCGTCCGTGGAACAATCCACTTCGGAGACCGGAAGGTCTTTTGCTGCTTGCCCTTTCAGCTTACTCGCTAATGTAAGAGCAAATATAGTCGCTGACGGTTTTCACGTCGAGCTTGAATTTGGCATTCGCCGGAACGGTGAACTCGCCTTGTCCGCTGATGGAAATCCATTCGCTGCTGCCCGGAAGCAGAACGTTCAGCTCGCCGGCTTGAATTTCCATAATTTCTTTCGTGTCGGTGCCGAACTCATACTCCCCCGGGAGCAAAATGCCGAGTGTTTTTTTCGTTCCGTCGGCAAATACGACGGTGCGGCTTGTTACTTTGCCGTCGAAATAAACGTTGGCTTTCGTAAGTACAGTTACATTTTCAAAGCTGGACATCGGTAGCGGTTCCCCCTATACGATACGTGTAAATAATCCCATGAGCGGTCGGCTGCTGCAGCTTTGCTTAAGCCAACAGCGCTTTGACTCTGGCTACGACATTCTCGACGGAGAAGCCGTATTCTTTCAGAACTTTATCTCCAGGCGCAGAAGCGCCGAACGTGCTGATGCCGAGGATCGAGCCTTGGTCGCCTACGTATTTTTCCCAGCCGAGCGGGTAAGCCATCTCGACGGCGAGACGTTTTTTCACGTCAGGCAGGATGACGGAATCTTTGTAAGCTTGCGGCTGTTTGTCGAACAGCTCCAGGCTCGGCATGCTGACGACGCGGACGTGGATGCCTTCCGCCTGCAGCTGCTTCTGAGCGGCCACAGCCAGCTGAACTTCGGAGCCGGTCGCC
Organism: Paenibacillus sp. sgz302190; assembly: GCF_059820445.1. NCBI lineage: Bacteria > Bacillati > Bacillota > Bacilli > Caryophanales > Paenibacillaceae > Paenibacillus > Paenibacillus sp. sgz302190. The sequence continues at coordinate 10,977 of NZ_JBZYAO010000013.1, read as the reverse complement.
AAAATTTGCGCGTCAGGCTTGCCGTTAGCCGCATCGGCGATGACGTAAGCGCCTTTGTCGATGTTCGCTTTCGCCAGTTCTGCGGAGCCTTCCAGAATCGGCAGGTTCTGACGAGTCAGTACCAGCGCGACCGGACCTTCCTGCTGGGCCAGCGCATAGCGCCACGCTTGGGAAGTTTCGTTCGCATCCGCCGGACGCAGAACGGTGATGCCAGGGATAATGCGCAGCGCAGGAAGCTGCTCGATCGGTTCGTGCGTCGGTCCGTCTTCGCCGACGGCGATGCTGTCGTGCGTCAGGACGTAGACGACAGGCAGCTTCATCAGGGCAGCGAGGCGGATCGATGCGCGCAGGTAGTCGGAGAATACGAAGAAAGTCGCTCCGTACACTTTCAGACCGCCGTGCAGCGCCATGCCGTTCATCGCCGTGCCCATGCCGAATTCGCGCACGCCGAACCACAGGTTGCGGCCCGCATAGCTGCTGGCGCTGTAGTTGGCTTCGCCTTTGATCATCGTGTTGTTCGAGCTGGCGAGGTCGGCCGAACCGCCGATCAATTGCGGCAGCTTGCCTGCAATCGCATTGATCGCGTTGCCGGAAGCCGCGCGGGTCGCCAGAGGCTTGTCTTCCGTCGTATATACGGGAAGCTCCGCATCCCAGCCTGCAGGCAGCTCGCCGCCGACAGCCATATTGAACTGAGCGCCAAGCTCAGGATAAGCTTTGACGTAGTCAGCAAGCAGCGCGCTCCAAGCTTGTTCGGCTTTGCTTCCGTTTTCTTTAACTTTCGCGTAGTGCGCTCTGACTTCGTCCGGCACGAGGAAGTCCGGCTCTTCAGGCCAGCCGTACGCTTGCTTGGTCAGCTTGGCTTCTTCCGTTCCGAGCGGGGAACCGTGAGGACCCGCATGTCCGCCTTTGCCGCCTTTGTTCGGGCTGCCGAAGCCGATTGTCGTCTTCACTTCGATCAATGTCGGACGGGTCGTGTCCGCTTTCGCTTCTTCCAGCGCTTTGGAAATCGCGGCCAAATTGTTTTCCTCTTCGACGCGCAGCACTTGCCAGCCGTAAGCTTCAAAGCGCTTTTGCACGTTTTCGGAGAAAGCCATGTTCAGCTCGCCGTCCAGCGAAATGTCGTTGGAATCGTAGAGCATGATCAGCTTGCCGAGCTTCAGGTGCCCGGCCAGGGATACCGCTTCGGAAGATACGCCTTCCATCATGTCCCCGTCGCCGCAAATCGCATATGTATAGTGATCGATGACAGGGAAATTATCTTTATTGTAAGTTTCTCTCAGGTGAGCTTCAGCCATAGCCATACCGACAGCCATGCCGATGCCTTGTCCGAGAGGACCCGTCGTAGCGTCTACGCCGGCCGTATGGCCGTACTCGGGATGCCCTGGAGTTTTGCTTCCCCATTGGCGGAAATTTTTAATATCGTCGATCGACAGGTCATACCCGCACAGGTGAAGCAGGCTGTAGAGCAGCATGGAGCCGTGTCCCGCGGACAAAACGAAGCGGTCGCGGTTGACCCATTTCGGATTCGCCGGATTGTGCTTCATATGCTGGGTCCACAGCACGTAGGCCATCGGTGCGGCGCCCATCACCATGCCGGGATGTCCGGATTTCGACTTTTCAATCGCATCGATACCGAGTGTGCGGATCGTGTTTACAGCAAGCTGGTCGATGTTTTGGTTCGTTACTGTCATCAAAGTTTCCCTCCTATATGTGGTTCTTTCTGCTTGTTTCCCCTACTTGTACATACAAGTCAGTCTTCTCACTTGAATTATTGTACCATTTGCTTTGAGGCATTGCCACAATAAACCGTTAAAATCTTCTGGCGTCAGATGAAAATAATATTGCAGACTGGCAGCGGAGTTAAGCTTACGGGCAGATTTGTTCCAAGAAAATATAAAGCGGACCCCCTAGATATTTTGGGATCCGCTCATTAATTTTTTATTTCACGCTATAGACGCCATATATTTCGCAGCATTGCAACGAAGGATGCGAGAGGTTCCCATCGGATCGTTCCGCCCCCATTGCGAATGAATGCATGCTCCGCCGAGACGGCGCTCAAGCCAGAACGACTGGTTTGAGCACTTCTTCGCACCATTGGCGAAAGCTGGTGGGGGTAACGGACTGCGGGGTGCGAATCTCGGCGTCGTATATGCCCCGGTCGACCGCGGCCGCCATATCGATCAGCCCCTGCGCCCACGATTCGGTCATCCCATGCTGCACCATCGTGGCCTTGTAGGCCTCGCCGGGGACCTGCTGAAAGCGAATCGGCCTCTCCAGCACCTCGGACATGATCTGTGCCATGTCGTTGAAGGACAGGTTCTCGGGACCGCATACCGGGATGCTATCTTGCCCGCTCCAGGAGTGATCGAGCAGCAGCTTGGCGGCGACGGCGGCGATGTCGCGGGTAGCGCAGTGCGGGACCTTGCGATCCCCGGACATCGGATAGAAGAACATCCCCTGGCGTTTGATCGGCTCGACCTGCCAGAGCATATTCTCCATAAATCCCGGCATGCACAGCGAGCGGTAGCTCACGCCCGTGCTCTCGATCAGATCGTCCATGGCGAATATCGCTGAGATCTGTCCGGCGTTCTTGGATATCCCGCGGCCCAGGCTCGAGACACCGATGACGCGCTTGACGCCCTGGCTGTTGATCGCTTCGCACACCGGCCGGATGAAGTTCAGAACATGGTCCTGGACGCTCTTGGCGCGTGGGTTCGGGGGCACCACCCAAAATACGGAGTCAGCGCCTGCAAACGCCTTGGTGACGACATCGATGTCGTCATGCGACCCCTGCACGACCTCGACGCGCTCGCGCACGTGCGGGCAAAGACGGGAGGGATCGCGCGCGATCAAGCGAATTGCCTCTGCGCTATCAAGGACAATGTCAAGGACCTGGCGGCCGATCTGGCCGGTGGGAGTGGTTATGACCATCATGAAAACCAATCATCCTTTCTTGTGTTTTGCTGGAATTAAATGAACTCGTTCGAACGGCCAATTTAGAAACAATACAGTGTTGTTTAAACAACAATTTCGTGTAAACTATACTGTATAATGAATGATAAACAGTTCGAGCGATCCGAGCAATCAGCAAACGGCCGTTATCGTTGTATAGACAACATCTTTGCCTTTTTGTTGACTTTGAGTAACAAATATATCTTGATTTCATGTCCGAAGGGGAATCCTGAGTATTCCTAATTTGAGGAGCGAGGTTGAACATGCCGGTAAACCAAAACGATCCCCGCGTGAAACGCACGCGTCAGTTGTTAATACGATCCTTTATGGAACTGCTTGAACAAAAGAAGAATATCTACTCCATTTCAGTGCAAGACATTACTGATCGAGCGACAGTGAATCGCGCCACGTTTTATGCACACTTCGAAGATAAATATGCTTTCCTTGAGTGTTGGATGAGGGAAAAATTCCAAAGAAAATTGGCGGAAACATTGCCTAATTCTTCAATATCAAATATGGGTAGCTTGCGAACCCTCATTTTAACCGTTTTCGAGTTTCTTGCCCTTACCAGGCAGTACATGACTCGGACTCCGGAGAACAGTCAGTATGAACCGCTGTTTGAAATCGCGATGCAAAAAGAACTTTATCAGCTTCTGTTCAAATGGTTGAGTGAAGAGTCGAATGATTCCGTCTCACAAGAGATGGTTGAATCCACAGCCCTCGTCATAAGTTGGGGCATATTGGGGACAGCCGTACAGTGGAGTCGAAGTCCTCAAAATCGCTTGGCTGAAGAGATGGTGCGAGACGTGTTGGTGATTGTGGCGGCGGGATTGGCACCCGTAATGGCATAGCCCCTCAATGAAGATAGAACTTCATTTTCGGAAAAAAGAGCCAAATTTTTCGTCAATTTTCGAAACAAAACGTATCGCCCACGCGTCTAATTACTATAGATACCCTAAATGTGCCTTAGGAGGTGCCCATCGTGCCGACCGCCTGGACGGAACGTGAAGTGATTCATTTGTTAAACCGCACCGCATTTAGCGTTAACCCGGCAGCCATCGAAGCCTGCTTGTCCTTCGGCAAGGAGGAAACCGTAAAGCGGCTTATCGCCGGCAAACCGCTGGTCTCCGCGGCAGCCCCTCTGTCCGCCATCAATGAGTTGAAATCGGGCGACGGAACGCTGCAAGCAAAGCTGCTGGACGACCAGATTGTGTACTGGCTGTACCGGATGATGAATTCCACAGCTCCCCTGATCGAAAAAATGACGTTGTTTTGGCATGGGCATTTTGCCACATCGTTTTACAAAGTCCAAAGCATGCCGCTTATGCTGCAGCAAATCGAGACACTCCGCACCCACGCCCTCGGCCCCATCCGCGACCTGCTTATTGCCGTCAGCAAAGATCCGGCCATGATGCTTTGGCTCGATGCGGGCTATAACAAAAAAGGAAACCCCAACGAAAACTATTCGCGCGAGCTTATGGAATTGTTCACACTGGGAATCGGCAATTATACCGAACAGGACGTTCGCGAAGGAGCCCGCGCTCTTACCGGCTGGAGCTACAATGCCGAAACTTTCAAGGTTGTCTTTGACGCCAAACATTTCGACAGCGGCACGAAAACGTATCTCGGCGAAACCGGCAACCTGGGCCTTGTCGAGGTGATCGACGTTCTGCTGAAACAAAAAGCGTTGTACGCTTTTCTGGCCCGCAAGCTGCTGCAGGCGTTCGCCGTGGAAAATCCTTCGGATGCGTGGGTCCATAAGCTTGCTTCCCACCTGACCAAAGCGAAAAATATCGGAGAAACGATGAAATTTCTGCTGACGTCCGATGAGTTTTACCATGATTCCACAATGATGTCGCTGGTCAAATCCCCTCCCGAATACATGACCTCTATTATCAAAACCCTCTCGCTTTCTACGGATATTCATTTTGCATATGCGATCAAGGAAATGGGGCAGGAATTGTACGCTCCGCCGAATGTAGCCGGATGGCCCGGGCATGCCGAATGGCTGACGACCAACTATTATTTGGCCCGCTTCCAGTTTGCCGAGTATGCCGCGGCTCGCGCTTCTGCGAAATTTTTCGCCCAGTGGGAAGAGCCGGTTCAGGCCGAAACGATGATCAAAGCGTGGTGCCGCCTTTTGGGAATCGGCAAATTGAGCGACGTCTCCTTGAAAGGGCTGCTTCGTTATGCGGGCGAGGCTCCGGATCCCGGCGATTTGAAGGAACATGCCAAACGAAAGCTGCTGCAGCTGCTGCTCATGTGTCCCGAAGCCCAGCTCAAATAGGAAGGGAGGTAGCTTAAAGTGAAACTGACGAGAAGACAATTTTTGAAAAAAGGGACCGGTCTGCTGGCCACCCTCAGCTTCGGCGGCGCCTTTCTGAGCGCGGATGCCGATTCCATCCTTTATGCGAACTCGGCGGCCTCCAAGCCTGAAGTCAAAAATCCCGTACTGGTCGTGGTCCAGCTCTCGGGGGGTAACGACGGCCTGAATACGCTGATTCCCTACGGGGCGGGCGAATATTACGATACCCGGCCTAAGTTAAGCTTCAAGCAAAGCCAGGTGCTCGCCATCGACAACCAGCTAGGCTTCCATCCGAAGCTGGAGGAGATGCATCGAATGTATCAGGAAGGCAAGCTGGCAATCATTCAGGGCGTAGGCTATCCGAACCCGAACCGCTCGCATTTTCGCTCCATGGACATCTGGCAGACCGCCGAGCCCGCGAAACAGTACATTAGCGGGTGGCTGGGCCGCTATGTGGATTTGTCCAAGCCGTCCGCTCCCCTTCCGGCGATTCAGATCGGGGATAGGGCGAACAAAGCGCTGTACACCCAAAACTACGATGTGCCGGTCGTCCAATCGCTAGGGCAGTTCCGCGCCTTCAATCCGAAGCAGAGTGCCGCGGAGAACGGCAAGCTCGAGCAAATTTTGAAGGACATTTACAATGCTCCCGGCAAGCCGGAATATCTCCGCGTCTCCGCCCAAAGAGGCAGGAGCGCCTTTGAATACGCCGAGGCGATCGAGGCCATGACCAGCAAGTATCAGCCGCTGACGGCCTATCCGGACTCCAAATTCGCCCAGCGCATGCAGTTGATCGCCAAGCTGATTTCCGGCAAATCCGGCACTCGCGTTTACTATGCCGAGCTGGGCGGGTTTGACGATCATGCGAACGAGGCGCAGCAGCATAACCGGACTTTGAGTGATCTGGACGGCACCTTGAGCGCTTTTTACAAAGATCTGCAGCTGCATCAGTTGCAAAACGATGTCGTCGTTATGGTTTTTTCCGAATTCGGACGGCGCCTCAAGGAAAACAGCAGCGGCGGGACGGATCACGGCACGGCGGCTCCCGTATTCGTGCTTGGAGGCAGCGTCAAAGGCGGCTTGTACGGCTCCTATCCGAGCCTCAGCAAGCTTGACAACGGGGACCTTATATACTCCGTGGATTTCCGGTCCATCTACTACACGCTGATCGATTCCTGGCTCAAGGGGGATGCACAGGGCGTTCTTTTCAAATCCTACGAAAAAATCCCCTTCATCTGATCCGTTCGCTGACGGCAAAAAGGCTGACCCCGATTCGCGCCGGGATCAGCCTCTTTTTGTGGCTGGAAAAATAGATATTTAGGAGAACACGACCGTTTTGTTGTTGTGCACGATGATGCGGTCTTCGACATGCCAAGCGACGGCTCTGGCCAAAACGCTGCGCTCGATCTGGCGACCGATTCTTTTCAGATCCTCCACGTTGTCGCGGTGGCTGACGCGCTGGACGTCCTGCTCGATGATCGGTCCGCCATCGAGTTCCTCCGTCACGTAGTGTGCCGTCGCCCCGATAATTTTCACGCCGCGGTTATGCGCGCGATCGTACGGCTTGCCGCCGATAAACGCCGGAAGGAACGAATGGTGGATATTGATGATTCTGTCGGCGTAATGCCGGATAAAGGACGGCGAGATGATCTGCATGTATCTGGCCAAAATAATCGCGTCCACATTGTCGCCAAGTACGGAGAGCTGCTGCTCTTCGGCCTGCTGCTTCGTGTCGGCGGTCACCGGGATGTGGTGGAACGGAATGCCGAACGATTCCACCGTAGCTTTCGTATCCGGGTGGTTGCTGACCACCATCGCAATCTCGACGTCGAGATCACCCGAACGCCAATGCCACAGCAGCTCAAGCAGACAGTGGTCCTCCTTCGAAACGAAAATGGCGATGCGCTTCTTTCTGCTCGCCAAGCTCAAATTCCAATCCATTTGAAACTTGTCGGCCACCGCGGCAAAATCCTGCCGAAAGCCGCCGACTTTCCGCTCGATCTCCGGAAGGTCGAATTCGATCCGGATAAAGAACAGCCCGCCTTCCGGGTCCATCGTATATTGATCCGATTGCACGATGTTTGCGCCGTGCTCGAACAAAAACTGCGATACCGCAGCCACGATGCCCGGCTGATCCGGACAAGAGATAAGCATCCTGGCCCGATTGTTTTGTTCTGCTGCTGGTTTTGTCAAGGAATTGCCTGTTACCCGTTCCATCTTATCCTCCTCAAGTAAAAGCGGCGCTTGTGCTGTGTTGTTTGCGGCTTGGATTAAGCTTGCTTCAGCGCCTCTTTGCCGGCCAACCAAACAGTCAGCCTTTGGTTGATTTGTTCTTCGCTGAGTTCAGGGAATAACCCCTCCTCATGAAGCAAATCGTACAAGCGTTCCATCGGCTCGCGGCCGTCCGCTTTTTTCGCTTTGGCATCCGTTTTGAGCAGATCCCATGTTTTTAAAATATAATCGCGGTGATGAATGTCTTTCTTCGTCAGCAAATGATCGATGCGCTCCACATGATCCAGGAACTCGCCCCCGAAACGCCCGCTCAAATTGCCTGACAGCAGCGCAATCTCGGCTTCGTACATCGGACGCTGCGTTTTGTCTTCCTTCCCGATCCACGGCGTCTCCAGAATCATCGGCCGTGATTTGAGCTTCTCGTGATTTACAACTCTGCTCATGGCCTCATAACCGATCCAGCCCGACCCTACAGGGGCATGGCGGTCTTTCGAAGCGCCGCGCGGATTTTTGCTGTCGTTCAAATGAATAACCGCAATGCGGTCCAGACCGACGGTGCGGTCAAATTGCTCCAAAACCCCGTCCAGATCGTTGATGATATCGTATCCGGCATCGTGCACGTGGCAGGTGTCCAGACATACGGTCAGACGGCCGTTATCCTGCACCTTTTCGATAATTGCGGCAATTTCCTCAAAGCTTCTGCCGATTTCCGAGCCTTTGCCCGCCATCGTCTCCAAAGCGATATTCACTTTCGTCTCTTTGGTCCCTTCAAGAACCATGTTCAACCCTTCCGCAATGCGGTTTATGCCGTATTCGGCATCCTTGTCCGTATAAGCGCCGGGGTGCAGAACGATATTGCGCACTCCCAAATAGTCGGTTCTGCGGATTTCTTCCTGCAGGAAATTCACCGCGAGATCAAAAGTATCTTCTTTATATGATCCCAAATTGATGATGTACGGAGCGTGCACGATGATTTCGTCAATCCCGTGCTTGTCCATCAATGCCTTGCCCTCTTCGATGTATTGCGATTCTATCGGCTTGCGCCGTGTATTTTGCGGTGCACCCGTGTAAATCATAAATGTGGAAGAACCGTAGGTAACGGCTTCCTCAGCGGCATTCAGCAGTCCTTTATCCGAGAACGAAACGTGCGACCCGATTTTCGGCATGTTTCTTGCTCCTTTGCTTTTGGTTAGTTCTTGTCTATTTTACTAAGAAAGTCGCAAGAAATCTAGAAATGATATATAATTTATATAGCTACGACTCGTAACAGAGGTGAAAAGTATCGTGAACAACTCCGCGTTTATGTGGTTTATTATTTTCTGGGTATTCGTTCTGCTGTTTTTCATGTCGGTGGGCGGGTATTTCATGTTCCGCAAGTTTTTGAAGGTGCTGCCCAAAGAAGACGGCAAATCCAAGCTCGACTGGCAAAATCATTACGTCGAATCTTCCCGCCACCTGTGGACCGACGATTCGAAAGCATTCCTCGACCAACTGGTCTCCCCTGTGCCCACGGCGTTCCGCGATATCGCCAAGCATTCCATCGCCGCCAAGATCGGCGAAGTCGCTTTGGAGGAGCAAGCCAAGGAAGTGACGCGCGACCACTGCATCAAAGGATACATATTGGCAACTCCGCGCAGAGATTACCGGAGCCTGACCAACTTCCTGGATAAACATCAGATCGACTACAGCGCATACAAACATCTGTTGAATTAAGCGAAAAGCTGTTCCCCGCCAAGCCCGAATCGGCTTCAGGGAGCAGCTTTTTGCGCCGGTACTAGCTGTCCAGGGCCATCTGCAGCTTAGCAAAGGCAAAAACAAAATGTCCTCTGTATAAGGAAACACAACTGGGCATATTAGATCGAAAGCAGGCCCACTAGCAAAAAACTTTATAAAAACGAAAAAAGCCCCGTTTTCACAGAAGCTTTTCTCAACACGTGATTTCACCTTGCGGTGAATAAACATATATGCAATTGAATCCATTATTCCTATTATTAATGCTATATCACGTATGTACTGCATACGCAACATATATCTACATAATCTAGAGCTTTGAAAGATCAACACCAGCTGCTGCGGCTGCTTCTTGAATCATTGCTTCTACTCCACTTTGCTCTGAAAGGCTCTTAAGTAGTTGGATCAGCCTGTCAGCCTGTAAATTTCTACTATAGCTCGGAAACAAATTCAGCACATAGTCCTCTAATTCACTCAAAAGTAAAGGAATGGTTATCGAGCCCATATTATTGGTTACACGTTTTTTATCAACCTAGCGAAAGTTTCTCATTTGAATTCCAGTGTTTACTTGAAACCCGTCAGCTGGTGTTGCATCAATAACATTGGGGTATCCTCGACCGTATTTTTTCGAGCTACAAGGAGCAACTAAAATACTATTAAAATCAATGATGAGCACGACACATGGATGCTCAAACTGAGGTTCATGACCAAAATTTGTAGCACCAAGATCCGCCATTAAGATTGTACCGGGAGCATAGTAAGTTGTCCTATCCCCATGTGCAAGGCTTTTCAACCATCGTTCATGAAAAAGAATCCAATGGCCTAAATCATGCACCGAAAGATTAGGAACATGATCAATTAGATTCCATATTTTCAACTTATACTGATCAAAAACAAATGCATTATCCTTACCTGTAACGCTTTTTACAATTGAACTCTTAGTTTCACGTTTAATACTTCGATTATCAATTGTAAACAGAAAAACTTACCTCCATACTAATTGCTGATCAATATCCCCTAGTTAGCATAGCATACAATATTCCTTTTCTTAACTATTCAGGATTTCAGATGGAAAGGAAAGTTTAAAATTTTCATATCCCTTCGGCGCAGTTCCGAAAGCTGAGGAGATCCCGCTTTCGTGGCGGGAGGCATCTCTTACGCATAAACCGGTTGTCCACAGAAAGCCTGCGAAAGTGCGGCTTTTTGCTCCTCCCCGATCCGCATGCCTTGAAATGTTCCTGCAAATCTGCAGGCTTCTCCGCTCATGCGCGGGGCCCAGTCGGGCTCAGTTCCATTTGCTCAGGAATTCCTGCACAACAATCACAGGCTTTTCCTCCAACAAGTCGGTTTCCTCGAAACAGCCTGCACTTTCCAAGCTGCTTGAGAAAGTCACACGCCGGAGCCAGCAGCACATCTGCCAGGTAACGCGCAGAAAACCGAGTCAGACTGTTAATACTCTCACGCTGGAAGGTCACACATTTACTTGGAAACGAGCAAAAACCTGCAAAAGTGCAGTTTTTTGCTCGTCGATACGCTGTCAGCGAAAAATTCCTGCAATTGTGCAGGCTTTTTGCCGGACACACGGCCTCCGATTCATTTTCGTCGAAAATTCCTGCACTTTCGCAGGCTTTTTGCCAAAATGGACCATATTAACAGGAAAAGCCTGGTCGAGTAGGCGGGGCCTTTCCTTCTCGGATTGTGCCCCATACCCCTCTCAGATCCGTACGTGCGCAATTCACGCATACGGCTCCTCACTTCGA